>CALDYJ010000144.1 GCA_937941095.1 uncultured Saprospiraceae bacterium
GCACATAATTGCGCTTAAGTTAATTTTTCTTTAAATTAGTAATCTCCCTAAATTTAGAATCTTACAATTTAATACCAATGCTAAGGATTGTTTTTATAATTCTTGTCTTACCATTGCTATACCTATCCGCTTATGGTCAAGATGTAAATGCTGAAATCGCATCAGCATTTGAGCAGGAACAATATCAATTTTTATTGGATTTTGAAAACAAAGAAGCCTTGAACGCTTCTTCTTATTTTACTTTAGGATTTGTGAATTATAAAAGTTCACAAGATGCTAAAGCATTAGCTTACTTTGATCTTGCTGTACACGAAGATCCAGCAATAGCAGATTATCATTTTTACCAAGCGATGTGTAATCTATACCTAAGGAATTTCAATAAAGCTGAAGCAGGAATTTTGAAAGCAATAAATCTCCATGATAATAACCCACTGTATCAAATTGCGCAAGGAGACATATATTACAATCAAAATAAGTTACTCCTTGCTTTACCATGTTATGAGCAAGCCATTAAAATAGAAGGCTGTCCAGATAGAGCTTATGTAATGAAAAGTCAATTGCTAGCTGATTTGGGGTATTTAAATCAAGCCATAAAAGCATATGAATATGCATTAGGAAAGGTAGATCCATTTGATGAAGGCTATACTGATTGCCTATTCAATCTAGGAATGATTTATATAGAAAATTATGATTATGAACGAGCAATAAGCATCTTAAGCCAATTAGTAGAATTGAGACCATTAGATTATGAAGTCATGGCTAAAATGGTTCAATCTTACTATGCCTTAAATGATTTTGAAAATGCTGAAAAGTGGAAACAAAAGATTTATCAAGGATACAAATCGGGTTTACTCCCTAAACAAATGAATGAAATGTTTTGCTTTGATCAATTCATCTTTGAAGGGCATAAAATCATGGCCTTCGAATCATTTAATGAACCTGACAATAATCTTTATTATAAACACATCTTTTATGTAGTCTCGCCAGATGGGAAAATCCAATTTTCTATCCAAACAGAGCATTCCACACTTATCTCTTCGCTTAATAAACACTATGTTTTAGGAAAAACACAAAATGGCGGACATTCTTCTTATTTTGAGCATCTCTTTGAAAAGGACTTTGATTACATTCAGCTAAAAAAAGCGGTTATGGATGTTTTTGGAAGAAAATAGTTGATGATCCTTTTTTGAATTTGTTAATTTGAGGCCTAAAAATTAGTCTTATTTATGTCTGTTATTGTTGAAAATCTCACAAAAGATTACGATGGCCAACTCGCTGTAAACGATGTTAGCTTTACTGCAGCCAAAGGTGAAATTGTTGGATTCTTAGGACCAAATGGCGCTGGGAAAACAACGACCATGAAGATCATTACTTGCTTCATTCCTCAAACCAAAGGTAAGGTCACTGTATGTGGCCATGATGTAAGCAAAGAATCTCTAAAAGTGCGAAAGTTAATTGGATACCTTCCCGAGCATAATCCTTTGTATAAAGAAATGTATGTCAAAGAATACCTAAACTTTGTTGCAGGACTATATAAGTTATCGAATAAGAAAAATAGAGTAGGAGAATTGATAGAATTGACGGGTTTAGAAAAAGAGCAGCATAAAAAAATACAAGCCCTTTCAAAAGGCTATCGACAGAGAGTGGGCCTAGCACAATCAATGTTGCACGATCCAGAAGTACTTATTTTGGACGAGCCTACCTCAGGTTTGGATCCTAACCAATTGGTTGAAATTAGAAGTTTAATCAAAAACATAGGCAAGGAAAAAACGGTTATTTTTTCAACACACATTATGCAAGAAGTTCAAGCCATATGTGATAGAGTAATCATCATCAATTCAGGCAAACTCGTAGCAAATGATAAGATAGGAAACTTAACAAGTACCTTGACAAAAGGAAAGACCTACATTGTAGAGTTTAAAAGTAAAGAAGCGATCAAGCTTTTAGAAAAGAAAGAATTTGTCAAAGATATCAGTGTTCTTAATGATTTGAAATATAAAGTAAACACTGTTGATGAGAGAGATTTAAGAGAAGAAATATTTAAATTTGCTTTACAAAATAACCAAACGCTCTTAGAATTAAGAGAAGACCAATCTACCGTTGAAGACGTATTCCAAAAATTAACCAAAAAATAATTTTACATTAGTTTTTCGGCACATTAAATTAATAAGATGAAACGAATTGGACTTATGTCGGACACTCATAGTCATTTGGAAGAAAGTGTTTTCAAATACTTCGAAGAAGTGGATGAAATTTGGCATGCAGGAGATATAGGAGACATTGCCATAATGGATACCTTGGAAGCATTTAAACCATGCAGAGCTGTCTATGGAAACATAGATCATGGTGTAGTAAAACATACTTACCCTAAAGATATGCGATTCATGTGCGAAGGCTTAGATGTTTTCATGACCCACATAGGTGGATACCCTGGAAGATATAATAAAAGAGTTTTTGAATACTTTTTAAATAAGCCACCAAAACTTTTTATATGTGGTCACTCACACATCTTAAAAGTAATGCCAGATAAAGAATTTGGTTTTTTACACATCAATCCTGGCGCTTGTGGTAATCATGGTTTTCATGCTGTTAAAACAATCACAAGATTTTCAATTGATGAAGGCAAAGTAAAAGACTTGGAAGTGGTGGAATTAGGGAGAAGAGGAGAAATTAAAAAAGGACAAAGTTCTTAAAGCTGTCTTATCATCCCTTCTTCAGCGATGTTAAATCCTTTACGGATAACAATTTTTGATTCTTCAGATCGAGGATGTTTCAATAATGGATTCGTGTGGTTAAAATGAATGAAATAGATTTTATCTTTTTCTTCTTTGGACATTTCCTTAAAAGTGGCCATACTTTCAACGACAAAAGGATGTGGAATTTCGCTCATGTCTCGGCCCCAGATTTCACCATTTTGATAAAATGTTGCATCTAAAAATGCATAGTCTACTTTTTTAATTTCATCTTTGATGTCGAGATCCCATTTTTCCCATTTATCAATATCTGGAATAAAAAGTAATGATGCATTATTTCCTCTTATTCTAAATCCCACAGTTTCTGAAAACTCATCTCTGTGAGGAACAAGTATTGGTGTGATGCTCAAAGCATCGGACAATTGAACACTTACTCCGTTTTGTAAGTCCATAAGCTTGATATTTTCAAGCTTTACAAGTTGACTCCAAGGTCCATTTGTTTCCAAAAAAGTTCTCATTCTAGGCATCGCATAAACTGGAACATTGCTACTCCCTATTGCCTCTCTACCAAAATGCATTAAGCCAGTATAGTGACCGATGTGAGCATGGGTCAAAAAAACACCAAAGGGAAGTTCATCACTGGCTTTGCTGTATTTTTGTGCTTGTTTGAGTTGATCTTTAAAATCCGGACTTGCCTCTATAATCCAATATTTCTTTTCTTCTTGATCAAAAATCCCAAGACTAACTACCTGTTTTTTATCAGCATTATATACTGTCCGGCAGCATGACTTTTTACAACCTGCTTGAGGATATCCTGCATCTTGAGCGATTCCAAGTACTGCAAAAAATTGTTTATGTATAGCCCAAGGAGGGGCAATAATTCCGCTGTCTTGTGCTTTTGTATTTCCCATAGAAATTAATAAAACGAGAAGTGGGAGTAAGTTTTTCAAGGCATCAAATTTTAAATTCGAAGGCTAATTATTTCAACTTTTTTCTTTTAAAATGAAAGGCCAATTCTTCTTTAATGCCTTTTTCATTTTCGCTTACAACAAAAATACTTAAAGTTTTTTTACTAGTTTTCTTTATGGTCAATCCATCAAACCAAGCGGTGTTTTTTGCAATTTTAACTAATGGAAAGGTTTCAACTTCATCTTTTTTTTCCCAGCTATGTAGTAAAGCGTCAAAATGTTTTATCCGCATTACCAATGTACCATTTTCTTCACTAATGGATTCTATTTCAGAAAAAGATATTTTTCCATTTACGATTAATCTAAAACTTGCCATCATATTACCTCCTTTGGGTTCAGACCAAATTTCATCAACATAACCTCCAAATGCCTCTCCAACCCAATACCCAGATAACCAAGCAATGTCATTGATATTGGCAGCAGGAGCTTTATGGCCTTTTTTAAAAGGAATTGTGTTTTGCCCAACAAGCATATTTGCGCTCAGCAAAAAAAATAAAAAGCAATAGCAAAGATTTAAGCTAGCGTACATATTAAGCTTCAAAAGCCATTATGGTGTTTTCAATAATATCACAGCATTCATTGATTTGTTCTTCAGTCATCACAAGTGGCGGTGCAAAACGGATGATGTTACCGTGAGTAGGCTTAGCAAGTAAACCATTTTCTGCAAGCTTTACACAGATGTTCCAAGCTGTTTTACTTTCTTCGTGATCGTTGATTAAAATTGCATTCAGTAATCCTTTACCTCTAACTAAATTAACTAAGTCAGATTTGTCAACCAAGGCTTGCATTCTTGCTCTAAAGATTTCACCGAGGTTAAAAGCATTGACTGCAAGTTTTTCATCCACGATTACATCTAGGGCTGCCATCGCGACTGCACAGGCTAAGGGATTACCGCCAAAGGTAGATCCATGTTCACCTGGTTTAATGCACATCATGATTTCATCATCTGCTAAAACAGCTGAAACAGGAAACACTCCTCCAGAGATTGCTTTTCCTAAGATTAAAATATCTGCTTTGATGTCTGGTTTGTTTTCACATTTATTAGCACAATCACAATTACCACAAGTTGCCAATAAACGTCCTGTTCTAGCAATACCTGTTTGTACCTCATCTGCGATGAATAAAACATTGTGTTTTTCACATAGCTCTTTACAATCCTTTAAGTAATTGTCATCAGGCACAAAAACGCCAGCTTCACCTTGGATTGGCTCTACTAAAAAACCTGCAACATTCGGATCGTTTTCTAAAACTTCCTTCAATGCATTCACGTCGTTATAAGGAATGATAATATAACCTGGCATATATGGACCAAAGCCTTTTGTACTTACGGGGTCAACCGATCCCGAAATGATTGCCATGGTTCTACCATGAAAATTGCCGCTAACAAAAATGATCTTGGCTTCATTATAAGCCACCTTCTTTTTTTCATAAGCCCATTTACGACACACCTTTAGAGCAGTTTCAACTGCTTCAACGCCTGTGTTCATCGGTAAGACTTTATCATAGCCAAAATATTCGGTAACATATTTTTCATATTTACCTAGCATGTCATTGTAAAATGCTCTAGAGGTCAACGTTAAATCGGCGGCTTGTTTATTTAAAGCCTCAATTATTTTTGGGTGACAATGGCCTTGATTGACAGCTGAATAGGCAGAAAGAAAGTCATAATACTTTTTTCCTTCCACATCCCAAACATGAACACCTTTGCCTTTGGCTAAGACGACTGGGAGTGGATGGTAATTATGTGCTCCATACTTGTCTTCCATTTCAATTAATGACTCAGAAGTATACGATTGCTTTTCCACGATCATAATTTTTTATTTTGGTATTATAAAGCCGGTACATTAATAAAACAAAGCTTCTATATGTAAGCTATAATTTTTTTTATACGTATTTAGTAACATCTACAAAAGGTAAATTGAATGCATCAGCAACACCTTTGTAGACTACATCTCCTTTCACAACATTCAAGCCTAATTTTAAAGATTCATCATCTTTGCAAGCTTGCTTCCATCCTTTGTCAGCTAATTGTACTGCATAGGGTAATGTTGCATTTGTTAGTGCATTCGTAGAAGTGTAAGGAACAGCACCTGGCATATTCGCTACACAATAATGTAAAACACCATCTATGACATAAGTTGGATCAGTATGAGTCGTAGGTTTTGTTGTTTCAATACAGCCTCCTTGATCAACAGCGACATCCACTAAAACAGTACCTGGTCGCATGTCCTTCAACATTTCTTTTGTAATCAAGTTTGGAGCTTTTGCTCCAGGGATCAATACAGCTCCCACAATTAGGTCATGATTTTTGATAAGCCTTCTAATGGTGTATTCATTGGAATACAAGGTTGTAACATTAGCTGGCATCACGTCAGCTAAATACCTTAATCTAGTAAGGTTGATGTCTAAGATTGTAACATTCGCCCCTAAACCTGCAGCCATTTTAGCTGATTGAGTACCTACAATTCCACCTCCTAAGATCAATACTTTTCCTGGAGGTACACCTGGTACACCACCTAACAATACTCCTCGTCCACCAGAAGGTTTTTCTAAGTATTTAGCTCCTTCTTGAACAGCCATTCTACCAGCAACTTCTGACATTGGCACTAATAAAGGCAATGATCTGTCTGGCAACTCAACTGTTTCATAAGCTAGACACACCGCACCACTTTTTATCATGGCATTAGTCAAAGGTTCATAAGATGCAAAATGGAAGTAAGTAAAGACTAATTGATCCTTCTTGATGAGACTATATTCTTTTTCAATAGGTTCTTTTACTTTCATGATCATTTCAGCTATAGCATAGGTGCTTTCTATGTCTGGTTTAATATTTGCACCAGCTTCAACATAATCATTATCAGAGAAGCCACTTCCATTACCTGCAGTAGATTGAATGTAAACGGTGTGACCTCGTTTAACCAATTCGAAAGCCCCTGCAGGGGTAAGTGCAACTCTATTTTCATTTGTTTTGATTTCCTTAGGAACTCCAATTATCATTTTTCAGATTTGTTTATTATTAAGTAATAATTGCTGCTCTGAATTCATCAGGCGCCCAAATATACCGTTAAATTTCCCATTTTATTGGAATATCTCTTATAGAAAAATAGGATTATTTAAGCTGGGAACGATCTTTTTTTCTTGAGCAACTTTAAACAATGTATTTATGGCAGCTTTCCCTTTAAAACCTAAATCTTCACTGTAATGATTGACATAAAGTTTAATGTGTTGTTGCATGACATTCAAGTCCATTTCTTGGGCATGCTGCTTGACGTATTCATTTGAGCTGCTGGGATTTTTAAAAGCAAAAGCAATTGATTCTGCGATAAGTTGATTTACAAGATTTTTTGTTTCCGCTTCAAGTGATCTTTTGATAGCGATGCCTCCCAAAGGAATGGGTAGCTTGTATTTCTTCTCCCAAAACTCACCTAGATCCATGATTTTAACTAAACCTTTCTCTTGATAAGTAAAGCGGTTTTCATGAATGATAAGTCCTAGATCTGATTTTCCGTTCAAAACGGATCCTTCAATTTCATCAAACAGCATTGCTGCTTTTTGATTCATGTGAGGAAATGCTAAAGAAAGTAAGAAGTTAGCTGTTGTAAACTTGCCTGGGATGGCTACTTTCATCGAGTTAATGACAGAAGGAGCAAATTGCTTTTTAGCAATTAATAAAGGGCCACAATTATTTCCTAATGCACTTCCCGAATTTAACAAAACATAAGCTTCATTTACATACGCATAAGCATGAAAACTCAATTTAGTTATGTCCAAATAGGAATTAAAAGCCAGTTCGTTTAATTCTTTAACATCAGCCATATGCAATTTAAAATCAATACCTTTGGTATCAATTTTACGATGAATTAGGGCATCAAAAATGAATGTATCGTTTGGACAACTTGAATAACCAATGCTTAATTCCATAAGAAGAGCTCATTAAGGATAAATCAGTTTTAAAGCCAAATATATAATTAATAATTGCTTAAAAAGTTTAAGTTGATGTCCTCTTTAACAAAGTACCTAAGACTGAAATATTAAAATGAATTTAGATATAAGTTTGGTGAAAGTTATTTACGAAGACAATCATCTAATTGCTGTAAATAAACCTGGTGGCTGGTTGGTGCATGGAGATAAGACCAACGATACACCTTTAAGTGAGTTCGTAAAGGAGTTTATCAGAATTCGCTATAAGAAACCAGGTAATGTGTTTCTTGGAGTCATCCATCGCTTGGATCGACCAGTGAGTGGAGTGCTTGTTTTCGCTAAAACCAGTAAGGCATTGACTCGGATGAATAAGCTTTTTCAGGATAGAAAAGTCACAAAAGTTTATAAGGCCATTACCAATAAATCTCCAGAAAAGCTTGAAGGAAAATTAGTACACTATTTGAAAAAGGATAAGAAGAAGAATAAAAGTTTTGTTTATAAAATGGATTCCATTCGCTCGGAAGGAGCAAAAAAAGCAGAGCTGACTTATAAGATGTTAGGTAGAATAGCAGGCCATCATTTATTTGAAATTCATCCAATTACAGGAAGGCCTCATCAAATTAGAGTGCAATTGAGTGCTATCGGTTGTCCGATCAATGGTGATCTAAAATATGGTTTTACCAAAGCAGGACCTGATGCTACGATATATCTACACTGCACCGAGCTGAGCTTTATCCATCCCATAAAAAAAGAAAAAGTGACGATTAAAGCATCATTACCTAAGGATCAAGTTTGGGAATTGTTTGACTAAAAGAGGTAAAATTGTGACTTTTAATAGTTTGATCGGTCTTAATTGGTAAATGCCTCAATTTTCACACTTTGTGAATAAGATAAATTGACAATACGAATTAATTTATGTATATTCTTGAGGTATTTACTGACACATTATAATCCATATACTTTCATGAACCCGAAAAGATTATTACCTGGTTCTATAGAACCAGTATCCGCTAAATTGCTCGCGATCCTTCAGAAGTTTTCAAAATTCCAAGTTGAAGGGGAAGCATTAAACTCCAAGATTAAGAGAACTTACTTGAATCCAGACTTAGCTGATTCATAGCCAAGAATCATACTAATCCAATTTTTAATCGCTTAAAAGAGCGATGAAGGGGAGTTATTCTTAATTCCCCTATTTTTTTAGCCTTTTTGTCAAATACTTATCCAACTTGAAGAAATTTTAGTTTGGTAAGTTTAATATTATCCAAACTTTTGTCTAAATTGATGTCACAAATAGTTTTAAATGACTATAAGTTTGACATACTAAAGAATATCTTTTATATTAGATAAATTCTTTATATATCTTCCTGAACATATCACGATTACAAATCTTGTAAACCGACATCGTGAACAATTTAAAATTTGCTCGAATGAAGCCTTCATTTTTGAAAGGCGTGTTCTTCGGACTTTTTATCTCTCTATTTCTTTGGGCTGGTATTATATGCAGCTTTAATTTAATAGCTGCTGTACTTTAGTAGATTGAGATTTAAGTTTGAATGACCCCAACATTAAATTTCTCAATGGGAGCATTATTCGCCATTGAAATGCCAAGTGAAATAATTGATCTAGTATCAACGGGATCTATTATTGCATCTACCCATAGCCTAGCGGCTGCGTAGTAAGCAGTAGTTTGTTTGTCGTATCTAGACTTTATTTTTTCAAATAACTCTTTTTCCTTCTCAGGATCTGGATTTTCCCCTTTTGCTTTAAGTGAACTCATTTGGATTTGAGCTAAGACTTTTGCTGCTTGTTTTCCACCCATTACTGCTATTTTTGCACTTGGCCAAGCTACAATTAGATTTGGATCATATGCTTTTCCGCACATAGCATAATTTCCTGCACCATATGAATTACCTACAACGATACTAAATTTTGGTACAGTAGAATTAGAAACGGCATTTACCATCTTAGCGCCGTCCTTTATGATGCCACCATGCTCGGATCTTTTGCCAACCATAAAGCCGCTGACATCGTGCATGAAAACCAATGGGATCTTTTTTTGATTACAGTTTAAGATAAACCTTGTTGCTTTATCTGCACTATCCGAATAAATCACCCCACCAAATTGCATTTCACCTTTGGCATTTTTTACTACTTTTCTATTATTGGCTACAATCCCCACAGACCAACCATCAATTCTTGCATAGCCGCAAATTATGGTTTTACCAAAATCTTTTTTGTATTCTGTTAAGGAATCTTCATCAATGATACAATCTAGTAGTTCGTAAGTATTGTAAGGTTTTGTAGCGTCATTAGGAAAGATTTGATAAAGATCTTCTGGATTCCTTGAAGGAGGAATAGATTGCTCTCTATTGATTCCTGCATCAAATTGATTACTCATTTTGCCAACTAAATCCTTAATGGTGTCTAAGGCTTCTTTGTCGTCTTTCATAACATAATCAGTTACACCAGATATATTACTTTGCGTATGCGCACCTCCTAAAGTTTCTTTATCCACTTCTTCTCCTATTGCAGCTTTTACTAAGTAGGGACCAGCTAGAAAAATTGAGCCAGTTCCTTCAACGATTAAGGCTTCATCCGACATGATGGGAAGATAAGCGCCTCCTGCTACACAACTCCCCATGATGGCAGAGATTTGTGGAATTCCCATACTAGATAAGATTGCATTGTTTCGGAATATTCTGCCGAAATGCTCTTTATCAGGAAAAATTTCATCTTGTAGAGGGAGGAATACCCCAGCGCTATCAACAAGGTAAATAATCGGAATTTTGTTTTCCATGACTATTTCTTGAGCTCTTAGGTTTTTCTTACCTGTAATGGGAAACCAAGCTCCAGCCTTTACAGTAGCATCGTTAGCTACTATCATGCATAATTTTTTTGAAACATGACCGAGACCCATGACTACGCCACCAGCAGGAGCGCCACCATGTTCTTCATACATTTCAAATCCCGCGAAAGCACCAATTTCAAAAAAATCAGAATCTTGATCAAGCAAGTATTCGATCCTTTCTCTAGCGGTTAATTTTCCTTTTGAATGCTGTTTTTCTATTTTCTTTTTGCCACCACCTAAGTATATCCTCTCTAACCTTCTTTTCATTCTAGAAGTGGCCAGTTTCATCGTATCTTCGTTTATGGTATTTTCAAGGTTGATTTTACCCATTTTATTTTTTATTTTTTGAAAGCATAAAAGTAGTCACCATCAAATTGCTCATAAACTCCTTCGAGCATGATTTTGTCTTCTGCTTTATTGATTTGATCTACAAAACTCAATAAATCTATTACTGGTTCTTCATTTATTTTGGTGATGATAAAGCCAGGATCCATATTTGTTCTTGCTATTCGACTTCCTCTGTATACGCTTTTGACTTTTACACCTTCTACTTTTAAATTAGTTCGTTCTTCGTTGTTTAAATCCCTGCATTCGAATCCGAGGTCATCAAGAATTTGATGACTTTGGTTTTCTAAGATGACAAGATCAGTATTTTTATGCTTGTTTTTTAGCATGACTTCAATTTCTTTTTTAGATCCATTTCTAATGTAAGTAATGGACATCATACTACCGGGGCTGTGTCTTGCCACTTGTTCTTGCAATTGAGGGATAGTTTTGGTTTTAAACCCGTTTACTTTAATGATTACATCGCCTATTTGCATTCCTGCATCTTCAGCGCCTCCTCCTTCTTCGATTTTTTTTATGTGTATGCCTTCAACCTCTTTAAGCTTAAGCGTTTTGGCCAATTCATCTGTTACTTCTTCAATACCAATGCCGAGCATCCCTCTTTGTACTACGCCATAATCTTGGATGTCCGAAATTACTTTTTGAACGAGATTAATAGGAATGGCAAAAGAGTAACCTTCATATCGACCAGTTCTTGTTATAATCGCTGTATTTATACCTACCAATTCTCCATTTGTGTTAACTAAAGCGCCTCCACTGTTACCGGGGTTCACAGCTGCATCAGTCTGAATAAACGATTCGATGGAGTACTGATCTTTTAAGATGTCGATGTTTCTCCCTTTAGCGCTAACGATTCCAGCTGTCACGGTTGATTCAAGGTTGAAGGGGTTACCAACTGCCAAAACCCATTCACCGATTCGTAAGGAATCTGAATTGCCAAAATTGATGTAAGGAAAAGACCTGTTGGCTTTAATTTTTAAAAGGGCTAAATCAGTTGAAGGATCTGATCCTATAAGTTTAGCTTCAAATTTTCTTTTATCATTAAGCGTGATTTCATATTCATCACCTTCTTCAATCACGTGATTGTTGGTGACAATGTGACCATCTGGAGAAATCATTACACCAGAACCTGTAAAACTACCGTAGGAATTATTATCACTCCAAAATCTAAAGTCTATGGTTTCAATTGCCTTAATGTTTACCACAGCTGGAGATACTTTTTCCGCAGCTGCTATGAAATTAGTTGGTGAGGAAGATAAAAATTGTCTTTGATCAGAAGGGACATTAATGTTGTCGCTTGTGGCATTGGTGTAAGCAGGTCTTGGATTGTTTCGATAAATGACTTGCTGAGGTTCATCAAAATATTTAAATAGAACAATAGCTAAGATGGCACTTATTAATGAACTAAGTAGTATTGGTCCTATTTTCTTCATTTATTTACTTATGGTGTATTAAACTCAATTCATGTGCCATTGGATACTAATAAATTCGTTTTCTTTGTAGACATGAAAAATTGTATTGATTAAAAAACGCAATATTGGCCAATTTTCACCACGAAAATAGCAAATTAACATTTCCTTATAAATCATGTTTAGAAATAATAAGCAAAAAGACCCATTTGATGGAGAGTACATCGGCAATATTTGGGGCTGGAAGTTGTCATTTATTGGATTAGGGGTGATCCTATTTTTTATCATCTTAGTCTTGTTGAGACAAAACTATACTGGACGTTCTATCTTAGATCCTCCGCCAGCTGGATCAGATACCACCTTCATTAAAATTGATTAGATGAAAATTCCTTTTAAAAAGTATCAAGGAACAGGTAATGATTTTGTCATTGTTGACCAAAGGACAAGATCATACATTGGGCATGAAAACCAAGCTTTGATTGCAAGAATTTGCCACAGAAAGTTTGGGGTTGGAGCCGACGGCCTTATTCTTTTAGAAAACAAAGTCAGTTATGATTTTGAGATGATTTATTTTAATGCCGACGGAAGGCAAAGTTCTATGTGCGGTAATGGAGGACGCTGTATTACTTCATTTGCAAATGAGATAGGTCTTATTGAAGGGAAAGCAAAGTTTGTGGCGATAGATGGTGTTCATCTTTCTGAAATAGATGTAGTAGGTGAAGTATCTTTGCAAATGCAAGATGTAACAGACATTAAGATCAATGAGGATCATTTTGAAATGAATACGGGTTCGCCTCATTACGTTGCATTCGTTGAAGATCTTAGCGACATTGATGTAAAAAACCTCGGTGCAACCATTAGGTATTCAGCTCAATATAAATTGGAAGGTATTAATGTAAATTTTGTTGAAGAAAGCGATAAAGGCTTAGAAGTTGCAACCTATGAACGTGGAGTAGAAGATGAAACTTTATCATGTGGGACTGGGGTAACTGCGGCAGCTTTGGCTTTTGCGACAAAAAGAAAATCAAAAGATCCTGTTAATCTAATTACAAAAGGCGGACCTTTAAAAGTAAAATTTGAAACTTCAGATTTTAAAACTTTCACCAATATATGGCTGATCGGAAAAGCAGAAAAAGTTTTTGAAGGAGATTTTATAGTATAATTGTAGGCGAAAGGGCTTAAAGTCCATGTTCTATTTCTAAATTCATCAGCACACCTTTTAACTCGCTTAAAGCATGTTGATCTTTTAAATTGCTAGCTGTATCAATGCCTATTTTGAATATTTCTGCTGCTTTATCAATCTTTTCAACCTCTTCATAGCTTTTGCCTAAATGATAATATAAGCCGACATAATTGGGATCATTGGATCTCAATTTTTCATAATAGTCAATGGCGGTGCTGTAATCTTGTTTAACTTCATATTCTTTGGCAATAGCAAAGAGTACAAAAGAATCTTTTGGATCTTCAAGCAGCATATTTTGTAATAATTCTAACCTGTTTGGATTCATTTCAATTTATATGAGAACAATTTATGAATTTGCTAGTTTAATAGTAGTAAAATAAACAGCGAAAATTCACTAAACGGCCTGATATATCTATTTTAAAATTATATCTTTGCGCCGATTTTGTACCGTTTAAATGCTTAATTAAAAGATGAAGATACTAGTCTGTGTGAGTAGAACGCCAGAAACAACGGCAAATATTTCCTTTTCTGGAGATAATTCTCAATTAGATACTAATGGTTTACAATACATAATGAATCCTTACGATGAGTGGTATGCTCTTGTAAGAGCTCTTGAATTAAAAGAGCAAGTTGGAGGGTCAGTTAGTATCATAAATGTAGGTGAAGCTGAAAATGATCCAGTAATTAGAAAAGGCCTAGCAATTGGTGCAGATGAAGCCATTAGAATTGATGCTAAGCCAACAAGTTCATTGTTTGTAGCTAAAGAAATAGCAGCATATGCTAAAGATCAAGGTTTTGACTTGATCATGTTAGGCAAAGAATCGATAGACTATAATGGTTCACTCATCGGAGGAATGCTTGCAGAATTAATGGCTCTACCTTACATTTCTTATGCGACTTCGATGGACTTAAATGGCAATACAGCGACATTAAATCGTGAGATCGAAGGAGGCACAGAAATTTGTGAAGTAGAAACTCCATTTGTACTGAGTGCAGCTAAAGGAATGGCCGAACAAAGAATTCCTAACATGCGAGGAATAATGATGGCCAAGAGAAAACCATTAAATGTAGTTCCTTCTGCTGGCAGCGACAATTTAGAAAACGTGAGTTCTTATCAGGTAGTCTCTAAAGATAGGAACATTAAAATATTGGATCCTGAAAACATGGAAGAGTTAGTGCGTTTATTGCACGAAGAGGCTAAAGTAATTTAAAGAACAAAAAAATAAATTGATAAGATGGTTCTAGTTTTTGCAGAGAACAATGCAGGTAAATTTAAGAAAGCAGCTTTCGAAGCAGTAAGCTATGGAAAGAAAATTGCTAATCAGCTTTCTTGTGATTGTGCAGCATTAGTAATAGGCGATGCCTCATCAGCAGGGGAATTAGGTGTATATGGTGCTGACAAAGTACTAAACATCAATGATGCTTCTTTTGCGGATTTCGATGCGCAAAATTATGTTGCTGCCATAGCAGAAGTTTCAAATAATATCGGGGCTAAACTCATCATAGTGAGTCATAGCTCAACTGGTAGATCTTTAGTTGGCGGTTTAGCCGCAAGAATGAATGCTGCTGTTATTTCGGGTGCAAATGCATTACCGACCTTAGATGACGGATTTCATGTTTCAAAAAATGTTTTCTCAGGAAAGGGTATCGCTAATTTTTCATTGAACACAGATGTTAAAATAATTTCCTTAATGGGTAACAGCATTCAACCTGAAAATATGGGTGCCGAAGTTTCTGTAGAGCATGTAAGTGTGGCGCCTGGGAATGGTAGAGTTAAAGTCGTCGAAAGAAAAACAGTAAGTGGGACAGTTCCATTACCAGAGGCAGAGTTAGTTGTTTCTGCAGGAAGAGGTATGGGAGGACCTGATAAATGGGGAATTATTGACGACTTAGCTAATTCTATAGGTGCAACAACTGCTTGTAGCAGACCAGTGGCAGACACAGGTTGGAGACCTCATCACGAACATGTTGGACAAACTGGTGTCGCGATAAGACCTAATTTGTATATTGCAATAGGAATTTCAGGCGCCATACAGCATTTAGCAGGCGTAAGTAGCTCTAAAACCATTGTTGTCATCAATAAAGATGCAGATGCACCATTCTTTAAGAATGCTGATTATGGCGTCGTAGCTGATTTGTTTGATGTTGTTCCTAAATTAACAGAAGCTATAAAAGCCTTTAAAGCTGTAAACGCATAATAAATAAGTACTTCTTAATTCATACATTTGTATGGAATGGTTGTGTGAGAAAATAAATTATTCTTAGCAAAAAGAATATCCTTTTTAAGCTCTCCACCGTTATTATATACTATAGAATAGATTATGAAAAAAGTTCCTTTGGATATAGTTGCTCTTTCCCACAGTGTAACTCAATCTCACAACTATGCAGTAGTTTTGGGTGAAAAGGGGGGAGTAAGACGTTTACCTATTGTTATAGGTGGCTTTGAAGCACAGGCAATAGCTGTAGCTATGGAACGCATGCAACCAAATCGACCTTTAACACATGATTTATTTAAGGATGCTTTGGATACTTTTGAAATTAATCTGAAAGAGATTATCATCAATAATCTGATTGACGGAATTTTTTACGCTCGTTTGGTATGCATAAAAGATGGTGAAGTAGTAGAAATTGATTCTCGAACTTCAGATGCACTAGCGATGGCAGTACGTTTTGAATGTCCTATGTATACCTATGAATTTATCCTAGAAGCTGCAGGGGTAATCTTAGAAGACTCAGAAGAAATCATTGAAAAAGAACCTGTTACGACAGCTACTTCTTCTACAAGTGGTACGAAATCATTTACCTCAAGCTTAACTTCTTATTCTTTAGAAGAATTGGAAAATTTACTCAATGAAGTCCTTTCCGATGAAGATTATGAAAAAGCAGCTCAAATCAGAGATGAGCTTAAGAGAAGGAAATCCTCTTAAGAACTTGCTTTGTCTTTTCCATCATTTCTATTGTAATATCCATGTGGAACACAAACCTTATGCTTTGTGGACCAAATGCGCTAGCTTTTAAACCTTGTTTGGAAAGCTCATCTAAGAAGATAGATGGACTTATCGAATCAATTAAATCAAATATGACAATATTTGTATGGACAGGTTTTACAAGCTTAACATACTTCTGTTCTTCCAAAAGCTTACCTATTTCTTTGGCATGATCATTATCAATTTTAAGCCTCTCAACATTGTTTTTTAGGGCATAAAGAGCTCCTGCCGCGATGAAACCAGCTTGTCTCATTCCACCGCCCATCGATTTTCTAAATTTCCTTGCTCTTTTTATAAAATCAATTTCACCAATCAATAAAGAACCAACTGGTGCTCCTAAACCTTTGGATAAGCAGATCGAGATGGAATCAAAACGCTGACCAATGTCAGTTGTATTTTCACCAGTTTCAACTATTGCATTAAATAATCTGGCACCGTCTAGGTGCAGTTTTAAATTCTTTTCTTTACAAAGTTTTTGGATGGGGTCAATCTCGTCTAAAGTATAATAACTACCTCCTCCTTTGTTACAAGTATTTTCAAGAACGACTAATTTACTGTTAGGTAGCCAATCGTAATCATCTTTAACGACAGCTTTGATTTGTTCTGCTTTTATCTTCCCATAGGAACCATTGATTAGGCTAATGGCTATCCCACTATTATAGGCATAGCCACCATTTTCATATAAATAGACATGTGAATCTTTGTCACAAATTAACTCATCCATCGGTTGAGTATGTGTTTTAATAGCTAATTGATTTGTCATCGTTCCGGAAGGGCAATAGAGTGCAGCCGGCTTTTCAAAGAGGCTTGCTCCATATTGTTCTAAATCATTAACCGTCGGATCTTCTCTAAAAACATCATCGCCAACCTTGGCATTCATCATAAAATCAAGCATCTTAGGGCTTGGTTTAGTAACAGTATCGCTAATTAGGTTAATAATCATACTTATGAATCAGACTTAATTTTAGTATTACGAAGTTTTTTACAAAATTTGCAAGTACAAATATCACCTTTTTCATGTTAATACTAGATAATTTTGACAAAAGTGCAGTCACCGTAGACAATGTCATTTTTGGTTTTGATGATGAAGATTTGAAAGTCTTGCTTATTAAAAGAGGAGAATCACCTTTTGAAGGTTCTTGGGCCTTACCAGGTTATTTTGTGAAAGGTGATGAGGATTTAGACAAAGCAGCAAAAAGAGTCTTGGCAGAATTGACAGGCTTAGAGAATGTTTATTTAGAACAAGTTGAGACTTTTGGAAAAACAAACCGTCACCCAGCTGGTCGTGTCATCACAGTTGCATACTATTCTTTAATTAAAATAAGCGATTTTAAAATCACCCCAAATTCCATCGCAAATAGAGCAGTTTGGAAAAGTACTTCTTTTGCTCAAGATTTGGCTTTCGATCATGATGAAATTTTTAAAGCTTGTTTTAATCGTCTTAAAAGAAAAGTTCGCTCTAAACCTATAGGCTTTGAACTGTTACCACCTAAATTTACATTGACGAAACTTCAACAATTATACGAAGCTATTTTAGAAGTGCAATTAGACAAAAGAAACTTTAGAAAAAAAATTCTTAGTATGGATCTTCTCCATTACCTAGATGAAAGAGAAGAAAAAGTTGCTCATCGGCCTGCAAAACTATATAAGTTTGATGAGAACAAATACCAAGAGTTTTTATCCAAAGGAATGGTATTTGATATTTCTGAAAGTAAAAGTAAAGGAGCTAAAAAAAAATTAAAGTTCTAAGCCACTAGAAGTAAATATGCTTATGCTGATTTCCTCACTTTGCTCGCTTCTTAGCTTATTTATGAACGTGATGAATTCTTCAAGATTAGCTTCATCCTTGTATTCCAAAAAATAAGTTCTACCTTTTTCCGATTCTAGGTCCTTGCTAAGTATCAAGGAGTTGTTTTGAATTCTAAAGTGGCCATAGAAACCATCTTTGATGGATGATGGTATTAATTCATTAGTAATTGAGTTATATATGCTTTCAATATCAAAGCTTTCATCATGTGGGTTTATTTTACCCCAAATCATTTTTTCAGGAATAATGTTCAGCGTTGGGGTGTATTCAAAAATTCCATGCTGAGACAGCAAGGATAATCGATACCTTCCTTCTTCTTTGGTAATGATTCCATTGTTGATAAAATTATCTTTTATCCCAATGTTTATTTCATTTTGACCCAAAGCAAGAATTGGGAAAACATGGGTACAGCTAGGAAAATGTAGTCCTTCTTCACAATTTATTGGGCTTATAATATCTTCGAGAACAATGGTGTTTGATGTATTCGAAAAGGAAGCACTACATGATAATTCATAGTTTAAACAGTCATATCCTTCAAAAGAAGAAACTTCAACGACTAATCTTCTTGGGCTTTTTTCTAAGGCTTCAGAAAGGCTAATTACAAATTCTTCTTCGACATTTATGAATTCATCTACATTGTCTTTTGAAGTGCAAGTAATAAGAAAAAACGTTGTCAAGCTTATGAAAATAAGCTTTATGAAACTACTCATTGAAATTTTTATGTGCTCTAGAAATGACTAAAAACATTAATAATTATTTGGGGATAGAATAGAAACGATAAAAGAGGATAATTGCTGCTTAGGTATAAAATTTAGTTTTATGGAAAGCCTTTCGAGCTTAAGAATCAAGCTACTTAAAGGCATTGTTTACTTGATAAGACTTAGATTGCCTTGAAAAAGTTGAATTTGCCCATCAATGAATTCAATGCTGCTGTACCAAGTGTAAACCCCTGGATTAAGTGCTTTAGTTTTAAAGCTTCCATTCCAACCCACGTATGCTTCATTAGGAATGAAGTCTTTATCTGTAAAGATTTTTTCTCCAAAGCGATCATAAATTGAAAATTCGACTACTCGTGCTAATATGTCTTCTTTTATATATGGCCTATAAAAATCATTTATGTTATCTCCATTTGGGCTAAAAACAGTTGGGAAATAAACAGGTTTGTCTTTATCGAATTTAATGGTAATGTAATCTTTTGAAGTACACCCTAATTGATCAATGACCTCTACACTTACGGTTTGTAAATTGGTTCCTTTAAAAGTAGGCTCAGGACAATTTAGGCAAGACAAGTCTGTTTCTGTATCGCATTGCCAATAATAATGGACTTCTCCGAATTCGTTTTGCAATTTAGTAGATAATTTAATTTCTTGTCCTAAGCTTACTATGCCCTGGTCCTCAATTTCTACTTTAATTGGTACTTTCGCTTCTAGTGCAATTGTTTTTTCAAATACTTCAAGACAGCCATTTTGATCTTTAACTTCAATGTGGTGTTCTCCATTCTGAATGTTTGATAAAAAACTCATCTGATCAAAAGGGCTATCATTCAAACGATAAGTATGAATTCCTGTTCCGCCGCTACTATTTAAGTTAATTGATACTTCAGGAAAGCCTTCGCAAACTGGATGAATGAGTTCTTCAATTTCCAAAGATAATTCTTCCGGCTCGCTTAATGTAATTTCCTCTGAGTAGGTGCATCCTTTTGAATCTACTATCGTCAATTTATACAAACCACTTTTAAGGTCTAATAATTCTTCATTTTTGATGCCAGTGGACCAATTCACTTCTATTGGTAGATTATTTGCATCGATGTTTGCAAAGATGTTACCATCATTGGCTCCAAAACAAGTAATGGAATCTATGGAAAGATTTAAATTGATTTCAGCGCTAGAGCTCAATTCATAGACTTGATTTATTTCACAACCTTTCTCATCACTTACATTTACATGATATTGTCCTTCAGCTAAATTTAGGAGATCAGTCCCAGAATATCCTTCTTCCCAATTTATAGTTACAGCGTCCATGCTTTGCCCTTCTATTTCTATATGAATGGCTCCATCTTCGTCATTTGGACAGGTTGGCGAAATGAGGTTTGCAAGTACTTGATAGCTTGCTATTGATTCAATGATAAATGATTCTGTAAGTGTGCATCCACGATCGTCAGTTAGCGTGAGCTGATAGGTTCCTTGATCTAAATTATAGATGTTTTGAGTAGTTAGGCCTCCTGTCCAAGAATACTGATAAGGAGCTGTTCCACCTTCTGGGTTTAGTTCTATTTTTCCTAGTACATCTCCATCGCATTCTTCTGGAGATGAAGTAGCATTTGCATTAAGTTCTTCTAAAATTGGAATTTCAAAAAAATATTTATAATCGCAATCATTTTCATCTGAAATAAAGACAGTATAAGAACCAGCTAATAGTTGATCAAAGTAACCAGTTTTATTTTCTATTGATCCAATAGAAAAGATCAGGTCTTGATTCATTATTTGTGGTGATGTTATTTGGACACTTGCATCAGAAGCTCCTGGACAAGATATTGCATCGATAAATTGCACATCAAAATTTAAAACTCGACATTCTGAAGACTCACAAATAATTTCAGCAATGTTACTTTCTCTACAAGTTGCTTTTGCAAAGATTTGGAAATTGATTTCTTCACCCGCGGTTAAGTTTTCATATAAATAAGATTCGAGCAGACCAATGCTTATGAAATCGCTTCCATTAATACTGACTAGGTATTCTTCGGCATCGGAGATCTTTTCCCAAGAAAATAGTATAGAGCCTGAATTAGAGTTGTCACAATATAAGACTGGCGTTTTCAAATTAGCATTAAAATCAAAATTGATTTGTTTGTGAATTTCGCATCCATTAGAATCCGAAATTTTTAAATCATAGCTCTGATCCGATTGTGGGAATGCAATCGGTTTAGGGCAGTCAGTACAACTTAAACCAATAGCTGGAGACCATTGATAAGATAGATCATAGATTGTCTCAAAATGGATAGACCATTTGTTTAACCTTCCGACACCTGTTGCATAGTCGTCTATCAACATGAGTCTCCAAGTCCCATTAGTTTGAAAATTTGCATTTCCAATAAAGTCATCCCAACTGCCCTCGGGTAAAAATTCTCCTGAAAATGGGACCATACTAGCTGGTGCACCTTCTGGAGAGTTTCCATAAATTTTATTTTCCGCTTTTAAAGTAAAGCATGTGTTTCTGTAATAATCACTCGAGACAGTATTGCCTCCATCAGCTCCATTGTCGCTTGTCAATTCTATAAATTGGCCATCTGGCCCAAAAAGAAAAATATCTAAATCTTCAATCCACGGATGTTCTAAATCATCTATGCAAACTTTGCTAAAAGTGGATTGGGCTAATGCACTTGGATAAATACCAGAAACCTCTATTTCAGAAAAGATCGATTCAGTTTCAGGAAATATTTCTAGTTGGTTATTGTTTGTAAATATTTTAGGCTCGGGAATATCAAGGTTTACACTTGCATCTAAGGTGATTTCTCTTGGTTCGCATAAGTAATAATCTTCTTGCATAGCTGGTTCTTCTAAACGATTATCATCAATAGCAATCCAAATTACTTCATCTGAACATTGATTCTTTTGAAGTTTAATGCCTAATTCTTCTATGCCTTCTTCTTCTGAGTCTTCCAAAGCTTGAATATGGATAGTGCTAGAAAGTTCTCCTGAAGGAATGATGGCTTTGTACTCTGATATTTCGAAATCTATTTGATCTTTGGCTTGGCCAAGCAATTCAAAAGGGATGATGTAATCTTCTGCTCTCACTTCTTCAATAACAAAGTTTAATGTTCCATTTTTACAGCCTTCAATCATTAAACCATTAGAATTTAAAGTCACTGCTTGTACACTTAAGTCATTAGATGTAAAACTCTTCGCTTCTAAAAAGACGGCAGAGTCAAGTAGCTCATCTCTAACATCAGCCACGATAAATTTCATTGTATAAGTTTGACAGGGAATCACACTAATTGATGCTGAGAATCTTTCTAATACTCCATTGAAAACTAAATGTTGACTTTGGTTTGATGTATAAAATTGGTTGTTGCTAAGGTTTTCTGCTTGACAATTATTAGGATTACCATAAATACCAATATGGCCATTATTGACATTATTTATACTTACTGTTTGCTCATTGCTATTAGGAACAAAGGCAATGTTAGTATCATTATAAGGAATACCATCTGGACTTGGACCACTAATAAAAAATCCGAAAACATCATTAAATGGAGAACAAACGTAATCAGGGTATTCTTCAGAAGCAAATACATAATTAAAACTTATAATTTCTGAAGTTGGGATAAAAGTGATTTCATAAGAAGAAATGTCTCTCACTATAGAATGTCCACTGAGGTCTTCGATTTGACTGTCTTGAATGGTATCGGTAGAAGTTACAGTGCTGGCTTCCTCTGAAAAAGGATTGTTTATTGCTTTTACTTTACCGGTTGAAATGATGATTCCTCGATCTATGCCTATTTCATTTTGGCCTCCAGTAAAAAGTCCTGTTGCACTTTCAGTTCCAGCATATTTTACTTCTATTACTTCAACCCCCTCTCCTAAAAAGTAGTTTTCAATGAGTGATTTAGGCTTATAAGGATCTTGTGAAGCTTCATGGATTTCAAAGTATTGCGCATATAAATTACCACTTGAGACAGTAGTCATAAGTAAGAAGAGGCAAGCACAACTTTCTAGAAGTTTTCTCATTGATTAAAGCGCGATTGATCGTGTTAGTTGTTGTATTTGGAGGGGAAATAACTTGTCGCTTTAATTACAAGAATCATACCTATTGACTAGATTTTCGACTTTTTTTCCTAAAAAATTGACATTTATAAAAAATTGGGCTCATAAATCAAGTTTTTTCAAGACTTCATCTAAAAAATGGGCTGATCAACTTTAATCTTTTTACTTTCGTATCTATATTATATTACCAAAGAGTTTAATAAATAAAGGATGAATCAATTCTTCAAATTTACGTTTGCCTCGTGTTTAGGGGTTTTTCTGGCTGGCTTCTTTTTAGTCGTGGTTTTTGGTGTGGGCTTTGGCTCAATGATCAAGAATATGAACAAAACTAAAAGCATCAAGTCAAACTCTATATTAAAATTAACCTTGAACGATGCTCTACCTGAAAAGACCAACAATGTCGAAAATCAACAATTTTCTTTAGAGAATACAAAAGTGATAGGAGTACATGAAATGGTTGATGCCATTGAATATGCTAAAGAAGATAAAAACATAAAAGGAATCTTACTAGATTTAAGTATGGTGCAAGCAGGTTCTGTTACGCGATCTGAAATTCGAGATGCTCTAATTACCTTTAAAGAAAGCGATAAATTTGTTTATGCGTATTCTAAAAATTATATGCAAGGAGCTTATCATTTGGCTTCAGTGGCGGATAAAATTTATGTCAATCCATTAGGTTCGTTAGAATTCAAAGGCTATGCCGCTAATATTATGTTTTATAAAAAGATGTTAGACAAGCTTGGCGTGAACATGCAAGTATATTATGCTGGTGATTTTAAAGGTGCTTCAGAACCTTATCGATTAGAGCAACTATCAAAAAATAACAAGACGCAGATCCGTGAATACATAAATGGTCTTTGGGACGAACTTTTAAATGATGTTAGTGAAAGTAGAGGGAAATCTAAGGAAGAACTTAGAAAAATTGCGGATGAATTGTTGGTCAGAAGTCCAGAAGATGCAGTTACTTATGGGTTGGCAGATGAGGTTGGATACTTTGATGAAGTAATTACTGCAATGAAGGAATACATAGGATTAGAAGAAGATGATAAACTAAATGTGGCATCCTTATCAGACTATGTATCAAAAGCAAAAGCAAAAGTTGACCTCAAAATAAAAGACAGAGTTGCTGTAGTTTTTGCAGAAGGCACGATCTTACCTGGCCCAACGGAACCTGGAAGTATAGGCGATGACAAGTACACCAAAATCATTCGTAAACTCAGAAAAGACGATAAAGTAAAAGCAATCGTTTTGCGCGTTAATTCGGGAGGAGGTTCTGCTTTGGCTTCAGAAAATATATGGAGAGAATTATTGCTTGCCAAGGAAAAAGGCATTCCTGTAATTGCTTCTATGGGAGATGTTGCTGCTTCTGGTGGTTATTACATTTCTTGCCATGCTGATACGATTGTTGCTGAATCAAGTACCATTACAGGTTCAATAGGAGTATTTAGTATGATACCTG
>CALDYJ010000145.1 GCA_937941095.1 uncultured Saprospiraceae bacterium
GATACTTCCCCATCAATCCAACTACCAACGTACGCAGTGTAGTCGTTACAATTAGACAGCTCAACACTTATGGATGGCCATGCAAGAAATTGTTGTGATCCAGGGTTGAAGCCTACATTGGAAGCAATCAAGCCAGAACAGTTGTCACCTGGTATCATTTGATCGGTTTCATAAATGTTGATTAGGCCTTGTCCTTTAGATCGCAAAACAAAAGACCCCGTAGATTCAATATTAAAATTAAACTGAATCGCTTTAAAATTTGCGTTAGGGTTACTCACACAATCTGTAGAGTTCGAGTAATACCCAGCAAATAAATGTCGGCTTTCTTCAGATATATCCCCTCCCAAAGTACTGGCATCCGTTTTAATCTTATGCTCTAGATTTAATTGTAACTCCTCACTATTAACATCAAACTCGCTGTTTACGGAACCACAGATTATACTTTCATCATAACCAACTAATAAATTTAATGTCCGAATCGAATCACATCCATTTTCAGATTGATAAACATCT
Organism: uncultured Saprospiraceae bacterium; assembly: GCA_937941095.1. Lineage (GTDB taxonomy): Bacteria > Bacteroidota > Bacteroidia > Chitinophagales > Saprospiraceae > JALZVN01. Next base: position 514 of record CALDYJ010000145.1, read on the forward strand.
TCATATACTCCACTTGTTGAGTAGCCTTCAAATGTTTCACCTTCACAAATTGTTTCTTCAATTGTTGTTCGGACATTAGGGCAAGGCAACAAAGTTTTCATCGAGGCTTTATAATTAGCTGCTTCCTCAAAAGAAATAAATCGACTTTCCTTTGTCTCCAAATCTCCTGCAAATGCCTTAGCGAGATAAGTATAAAAAGTATTACCCGCATCAGTCAAAACCTCATCAGAAATGACAACATACGCAGAACTAAAATCTGTACTTGTAGAAGACCTAATTCCATATTCATTGATAATATCTTGTGGTGTTATGGTTTCAATTTTTGAAACAGAGTACCTACCACTACCTAAAGAATTTTGATCATAAAGCACATAGTATTCAGGCCTTAAATCTGTAATTGGTAATGCACCCATTAGATAAAGCTCTAGATCTGCGAAAGGAGTATCATCTTGAGCATAACCGAATGCTGCAGCAGAACCAGCATATTCCACAGTATTGTTATCAATGATTTGAAAATTCGCTGGATTAAAACCACCATGAACCCCGTAAATGCTAGAATATCCATTATGGGAACCATTTTCTGTCGTGTTAAACAAGTTGTTCATGAAAGCAGACCATTGGTGTAGAGTTTCATGATGGGTCGGCGGATTAGCTGTTAAAGCTGGAAAAACATTAAAGCCTCTCAATGCTCCTTTACTACCATAGGATTCCGAATTATTAGAAACACCTATGCCGATATTTTCAGCATCATTTGAAGCTCCGAAATGATAATTTGTAACCCTACTACCGACAGGCAAGTTTGTGTGAAAAATATTAATAAAATCAAAATCATCAGGAAAGTGTTTATAAACTTTTAGTGCATCATTTCGTACTTCTTCTCCTTGTTCTCTTACTATATTAATGATGTAATCATTGTGATAAATGCCTTCTTGAATTTTATTTAAAGGTTTTATGCTTGTTGCTGAAGGATCTACAATTCCGAGCCTAGTTGCTCCGCCGTTAAAATCGTATTCTATAAAATTGTTATTTTCTTTAACTTGAAAAAAAGATAAAAAAGCTCTTCCCAACATATTTTCTCTGGAAAGCGATTCAGATATTTCATACTTTATAGATTCTGAAGAAAATATATTGTCTCCAGCTATTAAGTCATTGGCAATACCTTCATCATTAAATCTAATTTTTGCCTTTACAAAAGCTGAGTTAGGTGTTTTGAAATAGTCAAATTCATTAAACCAATAAATTTCATCTATTTCATAAGCATCATCAACTTTTATACTAATAAAAGTCTCATCAATGTCATCTTTAAATATGGCTACTTTAGACCACTTGACATTTTCAAAATATTCAGGTGTTGTGTATTGAGTAAGAATTAGTGTGGTGTCTAGATCCTGCCTTAGATCTAAGGTTTTAATTTCGTAAGGTAAAGCTCCAATTTGATAAGGCCTGTAATAGACATTGTATATCCCTTCTGGTAAAGTAACATTAAAAATTGGGTTGGAATTAGTACTCACTGTTCCACTAAAAAACACCTCTAAAGTCTGAGGATCATAGATTTTCATTAATGATCGCTGTGTCATTCCAGCTAAACTTGGATGAAGGGTATAGTCTTTTGGAAATTTAATGGTACCAGAAAAAACAACATTTTCTTGTCTTGAAAAATTCTTTACAATGGAATGCTGCTTTATTTCTAATTGCTCGTGATCAGCTTTGCATTTTACATGATTACATACTTGTCCAAATAGTGAGATTGACATAAATATGCCAAGGAAAGTGATGGTTAGTCTCATTCTGTCTAGTTTAGGTTTAAAAAATCGAAATTAGAAGAATTCCTGATATATTTAATACATTATAAATAATTTTAGGTTAAAAGGTACCTTTTGAAGGTCAAGATGTATAGCATCTTGCTCTCATCTATTCATAAATAAATCTAATCTAGCTTTCTATCCATCCTTTTAATTAAGCCCTTCATCGAAAACTCCAAGACTTTTATACTTTCAAAACAATCATTATCCATTTTACACGTCTTTATGCAAGTTTATTTAATGACCAAAATTCAATAATCATGAGTTACATTTATGAACATCAAAATACCCAAGGTTTTCAGGTAATGTCTTGGATAGGCTTTGCCATTTCAACAATTGGGATGATCGCTGGACTGATTTACATCGATGCGGATGTATCGGTAAAAGGGTTTTTAGCAATGGCTTATCTATTCAGCCTTACTTCTTGTTTTACTTTAGCTAAAGTGATCAGAGACAAGCATGAATCAGAAAAATTTGTCAATAAAGTTGAAAAGAAAAAGACAGAAAAATTTCTGACTGAATTGGAAGAAGATTAGTTGTAAGGATTAAATTAAAATAACGAGGAGGCTGAAAAAGCCTCCTCTTATTAAAATGGATTAATATAAAATTCTTAGTTAAGTTCTGCTAATTGTACGCTTGCATTTTTGTTTATGTCTTTTTTACAACAAGTTTTGCTAGTAGCTTTTGAACAAGATTTTGAGGATTTATTGTCTTGATTGTTGGCCAACTTAGCAGAAGAAGCATTCTTAGTTCCTTTGCAACAGTTAGGCGGACATACTTTTTTACATATTTTTTCTAACACAGTAGGACTGTCTTCTACATTAGAGGCCATAGTGGCTTCTTTAGCATTATTACCTTTGCAGCATTTTGGAGGGCATATTTTTGCACAAGCTTTATTCTCTTTACAATTTTTTGTTTCAGAGACATTCGTGTAGCTAGCTGTAGTTGCCTTCTTTTTACAGCAGTTAGGAGGACATATTTTTTCACACAAACGTAAGGCTGCTTCTTCCACTGGGCTTAATTCGCCATTAGTTTGTTCAGCTGGTGTAAATACCTTTGCTGGAGGGGCAGCTAATAAATCCATTACTGTTTGGGCTCCTGCAATATTGAACATAAATAGTGAAGCAAATAGGATCATCGAAATTTTACAACAATTCATAAGTTTAATTTTTAATACGCTCAGAGATGCTGAGTTACCATTTAATTTCTTTCACAAATTTATAGGCTGAACTTGGAGAAAGCTGTTTTATAGCTGTTATTCACTTGTTACCGACTTGTTACCAGAAGGGCTTCTTGTTAAAAACTTGTTATAAATTGTTTTTTACTTTCTATTCTGAACGATAATGCCAAAATTGTAAGCTTAGATATGAATAAGTTAAAGTCAATATTATCGTCGCATAGAATACCATTGCTTTTTGGTGCTGTTGCAGCCTCTTTGTTATTGTTAATTCTTGTCCAAGTAAACTGGCTACTAACTTCTAAAAAATTAATAGAAGAACAATTTGATCAACAGGTTAGCTTAGCAATAGGATCAGCATTAGATCGTTACAATTCGAAATACAATAAGGAGATTAGCCTCGAATCTTTTAATACTTGCGTTGGAAATGAAGAATGCATCTTCTTTGAAACAGAAGATTTCTATGTCCCCTTAGCGGAAAAGAAATTATTGGCTAAAACAATTTCTGATCAGATGTCTTGTTATGGCATCAATGATGGATATACTTTAAGCATTGAAGAAAAAGAAAAATACCTGATGGGAGAAACCAGCATCAATACTTGCGATGCAGATGCTTCTCTATGCATTACTTTTCCAAGCAGAAGTAATTATGTATTTGATCAGCTAATTTATATGATCATCTCTTCCGTTTTGATATCCTTACTCTTAGGTCTTGTAAGTTTTATAATTCTCAAGGCTTTAGTTAAACAAAAAACAATAGCTGAAAATAACATAGAATTTTTTAATAATGCTACACACGAATTGAAAACACCTCTTACTAATATATCACTAGCCTTAGGATTGTTCTGGAAAAAGAACCCTATGCATAAGGAAGAGAAATACCTGAGTATTATAAATAGAGAAAATACAAAATTGGCTCAGCAAGTGGAAAAGGTACTGCATCTATCCAAGATGGAAAATGGTGATTATGTCTTGGAAAAAGAGATCTTAGATTTAAAAGATGTCGTAAAGCAAGCTGTTGATTACATGGAGCTAATCATAGCCCAAAATGGAGCCAAAGTAAGCTTGCATTTTCCTGATGCTCCATGTATAATTAGAGGCGATCGTTTTCATTTATCTACGATTTGTATCAACTTATTAGAAAACGCATTGAAATACAGCAAAGAACAACCTGTAGTAAAAATTTCTTTAAGTCTTGAAGAATGCAGCTATAAGTTAAGTTTTGCAGATAACGGCATAGGAATTGACAAAGTGGACCAAAACCACATTTTTGAAAAATTCCAAAGGGTGAATACAGGAGATGTCAGAGAAACTAAAGGCTTCGGTATAGGTTTAGCATATGTGAGAACTGCCTTGGCTTTACATAAAGGAAAAATTAAAGTTAATAGTGAACTAGCAAAAGGAAGTCAATTTATAATTAGTCTTCCTAACAATTATATAAACTGATGAACAAAATTCTTTTAATTGAAGATGACCCAAATTTGGGCATCCTCCTAGCTGATTTTCTTCAAGGCGAAGGCAAGGAAGTAAAGTTGTGTAAAGATGGAGAGGATGGACTCAAAGAAGCGCTACATAAAGATTATGATCTTGCGATCATAGATGTTATGCTACCAAAGGTAGATGGATACACCATCGCAAATCAACTCAAAGAAAAAAACAACACCATGCCCTTTCTATTTCTGACCGCCAGAAGTATGAAGCAAGATAAGTTGAAAGGCTATGACCTTGGTGCAGAAGATTACATTTGTAAACCTTTTGATGAAGAAGAATTATTAGCAAAGATAAATGTCATCTTGCGCCGTCTTAAACCTGTTCATCATTCTTGCCCTACTCGATTCAACTTAGGCAAATATGAATTTGATTACGAGAGACAAGAGTTGGTCTACGAAGGGAATGTCCAGCGTCTAACGCAAAAAGAAAACGAAGTACTTAAGTTGCTTTGCCTAAATAAAAATAAGATTTTAAAAAGAGAGGAAGCTGTTGAACAAATCTATGGCAAAAAAGATTATTTTTTAGGTAGAAGTTTTGACGTTTTTATTTCTAAATTAAGAAAACTTCTGAGAAAGGATCCCAACCTTAAAATTGAAAATGTCTTTAAGGTTGGGTTCATTTTAAGCGAGAAGTAATTTTTAATTCAAAAGGATCATTCTCTTCACTGAAGATTTCTCCTCACTGTCCAACTGATAATAATACAATCCTTTGGCATTTAAGATTGAAGCTGAAATGCTTATTTCATTATAACCAGCTTTAAACATTCCTTTGTATTCCTGAATAAGCTTTCCATTAATGTCAAAAATTTTCAAACTTGCGTGTTGAGCTTTAGGTAGATTGAATCCTATTTGAGTGCTATTTTTAAAAGGATTTGGTTTATTTTGGAACAATAAAAATTCGCTCTCTTCAGCTGGCTCTACGGAATTTGAATGCTGATTAATTGCCCTAAATGAAACAGGAATTACTTCACCAGCTTGATTATAAGCTTCTGCTTTTGTATATCTATTGGTCAATTTTATAAGTTCTTCAAGTTTACCATTTTTAAGCGCAGTAAATTCAAAGTAAAATAGTGCATCTTCAGCATCGTAATTTTCAGTTTCCACTTCGTGATAAGAGATAGTAAGAATGCCCTCCTCTAATAAAGCTTTTCCATAATGCTCTTCACTAAGGTTAATCTTCCCAGGCGACAGCTTTAAAAAATCAATGGAAGATGTATTGAATTGAAGCGCACATTGGTAAGCAAGAATATCTTTATAATTACTTGCATAAACAGCTACCTTATATTGCTCACCATTTTTTATGATTTGATTGTAAAAAGAGAAACTTAGCGGCTCCAAACCAGCTCTATCTTCATCTGTATTTAAGGAGTCAGGATTAGCCGAATTATTCATGTCCCCTATTTTAATGGCTACAAAGTCAGCATAGTTTATTCCATTTGCAATGGCCGTAAAAGTTACCTCTTCTGGATATGCAGGCATCATTTGAGGCAATGGGTTTGGAAATACGTAGTTTTTGTCAATAAATCTCCAAGAGGTATTTGAAGGTAATTCCAAGGTTTCATACAATATAAGACTCCTGAGCTGAACAAGATCAAAAGTCGTTATCCTTCCATCTCCATTCACATCCGCTGCTATTCTTAGGTATGGATCCTGGATGGTTGATATCATGACAATGTGCTGTGATATTATCACTAAATCAAAAGTTGATATCCCATTAAGATCCCTAACATCTTTTAATGGTTTTACAGTGTAAGTATTACCTGGTGTAAGATTAGCATAGATGTTTGTTGAAGAAGGTACCACTACCCCATTCAATTCTATGTCTACGTCTGCAACAACATCATTATTTGCGGTCAATACATTAGCTTGTATACTTGGGGTACTTTGATTAGTATTTGGCGATACGGTTACAGTAGCTGTGCAAGATGAAGCATTATTGTCCATATCCATTACTGTTAAAGTAACTGCATTTTGGCCAATGTCTGAATTAGTAAAATTGTATTTACTCAATATCATGCTAGCGATCGCACAATCATCAGTCGAACCACCATCTAAATCCGAAGCAAGTATGCTGGCTTGTCCATTCGCATCCAATGTGATGTTTAAATTTTGACAAGATGCCGAAGGTGCTAAATTATCCTCAATGATTACATTAGCTTGGCAACTGTTTGTATTTCCATTGACGTCTGTGACCGTTAAAGTGATGGTGTTAGGTCCTACGTCGTTACAGTCAAAATTTGTTTTATTGATCACTGTTGTATCAATACCACATGCATCAGAAATAAAACTAATTACATCACTGGCCTGAACATTAGCTTGGCCATTGGCATTCAAACTTGTTCTGTATAAGCTACAGAAAACTGTCGGAGCTGTGTTGTCTTCTATTGTTACTATTGACGTACAGCTTGCTGAATTACCATGGATATCCGTTACCATCAAAGTTACCTGATGATCACCGACTTCATCACAATCAAAACTTGTTTTATCAATACTCATATTTGCAATGCCACAATTATCAGTTGAATTGTTATTTATCGAAGCAGCTGTGATGTTAGCAAAGCCACCATTGTCAAGGTTAACCGTAATGTTTTTACAAATCGCTTGAGGATTAAAATTGTCTTCAACAGTAACGACAGCAACGCAATTGTCAGTCATGCCATTAGGGTTCGTAATGGTCAATAACACAAAATTATCTCCTATATCGGCACAGCTGAATGTGCTTCTATTGATACTTAAAGTTGTTCCGCTGCACATCCCAAAAGAACCATCATCTATGTCTGCTTCCGTAATATTTGCTACTCCGTTTCCATCAAGCTGAACACTGATGTTTTTACAAATTGCGAGAGGTGTTAAGTTTTCTTGAATGGTAACAATTGATGAGCAAGTCGAAGTATTGCCACTAAAATCTGTTACTGTCAAAGTTACTGTATTCGTACCTAGATTAGTACAATCAAAATCTGTTTTATTAATGCTCATGGTATTTATGCCACAATCATCACTAGAATTTAGATTAATATCGCTTGCACTTATCTGTGCTTGTCCATTTGCATCTACTGGAATAGTCATGTTTTGACAAGTAGCGATTGGATTAAGCAGGTCTCTTACAAATATGGTAGCATGGCTGGTGTCTAGATTTCCATTGTTATCTATGACACTTAAAATAACAGTGTTTGGACCAATTTCAGAACAAGCAAAACTTGTTTCATTCAAACTCATAGAGAAAATTCCACAAACATCAGATGAGCCATTATCAACTTGTGCTGGTGTAATGCTTACATTTCCTGTGGGATCAAGATCTACTGTTAGATCTTGACTTATTGCAAGTGGAGGCATAGTATCTCTCACAGTAACTAAAGCTGTACAAGTACTCGTGTTCAAACTATTGTCTGTTACCGTTAATGTAACGACATTCGGCCCTTCATCAGCACAATCGAAAGTAGTTACATCTAAACTCATTGACATAAAATCACAGGAGTTTGGAGACACTAAATCAATTGATGATACATTCACACTTGCATTTCCAGCAGCATCTAAATAAACCGTATGATTTGTGCACGTCGCCGTCGGCGTAAAGTTGGACACTACTGTCACCACGGCAGTACACGAAGCTGTATTGCCTCCATTGTCTGTTACAGTCAATGTTACGGCATTTGTACCAACATCAGTACAATCAAAACTAGTTATGTTGAGGTCAAGATTTGCTATTCCACAAGTGTCTTTTGAGCCATTGTCAATGTCAGATGGTAAGATTACAGCTTGACCTAGAGCATCTAACTGAACCGTAAAGTTTTGACAGATGACAGTTGGGCCGATGACGTCATTAACTGTAACAACAGCCGTACAAATCGCTGTATTTCCAGCATTGTCAGTTACGATTAAGTCTACATCATTTGCACCGATATGCGTGCAATTAAAACTACTTTGGCTCAAAGCCATTCCTGCAATACCACATTCATCAGTTGAACCATTGTCTAGCATTGCTGCTGTTATATTTGCATTACCTAGCATGTCTAAATTAATACTGATGTTATTACAAGCTACAGCCGGTACGGTAACATCTACGACATTAACTACAGAAGAACATGTACTTGTATTGCCTTGATCATCAGTTACCGTCAGAACAACAACATTTGGACCCAAATAAGTACAGTCAAAACTAGTTTGGACCATGGTAATTGTATCTATGCCACAAGGATCTGTTGAGCCATCGTCCAACTCAATTCCGGTTAGCGTCGCCAAACCATTGTTGTCAAGTGCTAGAATAGTATCTTTACATTCGGCATCTGGCATGAGAAGGTCCATCACTGTTATTGTACTCATGCATGTAGCAGAATTCCCTTGGTCGTCTGTAACCGTCAAGGTGACGGTATTCGTTCCTAGATCATCACAATCAAATAAATTTTTATCTAAACTTAATCCTTGGACACCACACGGATCAGAAGATCCATTGTTTACGTCAGCAGGTAAAAGATTAGCAACTCCATTGACATCTAAGAATATAGTAGCCGCTTTACAGCTAGCTATTGGGTTTAATGTATCCTGTACCGTTACTTGAGAAGTGCAGGTATTGCTGTTACCATTCATATCTGTCACCGTCAATGTAACCGTATTTATTCCAATATCACTGCAGTCAAAATTTGGTACATCAATGCTCAAAGAACCAGTACCACAAGGATCAAATGAACCATTGTCTATTTCGGCTGCCGTAATTGAGGCTACACCACTGGCATCTAGATAAAGCGTAGTGTCTCCACACATTGCAATTGGATTAGTGTTATCTTCAACAGTTACCGTAGCTGTACAACTGTCACTATTGCCCTGGTCGTCTGTTACAGTTAATACCATAAAGTTTATTCCAACATGAATGCAAGTGAATGAATTGAAATTTAAACTTAATTGAGGAGGACCGGAACAGCTTGTGCTGCCATTGTCGATATCAGAGGGCAAGATGCTCGCTTGACCGTTTGCATCCAATTGGATGATGATGTTTTTGCAAATTGCTGTCGTTGAAACTTCAGCGTAATGCTCATTTGCAGCAAAAGCAGTAGCAATCATTGCAAGGTTGCAAAAAGCAAATAGAAGGAAAATATTTCTCATGGCTCAGACTTTTCATTTTTCTAATAAATTGAATAGATCAAAACGTTCAATGAAAATCGAGTAATACGGGATGATTATAAAATCAATGACATGGACATGTCTATGACCTTATTTTGGTTTCCTTTTGTTGATTGTGTTTATTTGTTTGAGAATCAATAAGTTGATTGCAAGTAAAAATACATCTTTTGACGCTTAGGTTCATACCCTCTTCAGGGTATCTTTTGGTTATTCTTCTTCATATTTCAGCTTCTCTCCAAATAAAATGCCTGAACCAGTTCCAACACCTATCACAGATCTCATAGCGTCTTCTGGGCTAATATCAAGAAATTGTAGTTTATTTTGAGGTAAATGAAATATAAATCCATTGGTAGGATTAGGCGCCGTTGGGACAAATACAGTGTAAAGTCCATTTTTATGTTCGTCTGTCACAAAACCCGTCATTTGTGTATTCATGACATCAACTAGAACTACTTTCTTAAAGGATTTGCCTCTTGAAGAAAATAAGGTCCCAACCGTATCTTTGATTGTTTTGTAAAAAGGGAGTAGCTCCAAAAGATTTCTTTCAAAGTATCGCCAAATCCCTTTACCAAACCTTGTTCTTACAAATAGGCCTACAAAAAAGCATCCTGCGATGACAATGGCAAAAGCTATTAGGCCAATAATAGTATCATTGGTTATGTTTTGGAACTTTAATAATTTGACAATAGGTTGTATAAGCTTTGAGACGAAGTTCCAAAGAACTTGGATTAAAAAAATGAATAAACCGATTGGTAAGACCACTAAGAGTCCCCCCAATAAAGTTGTCATTAAAAACCGTTTAAACTTTTCCATTTCTTTCTAAAGTTTCTTTATAGCTTTTTAATCAATTTATTTTAATAGGACCAATCATCAATGTAACGAACAAATATCTTTGCTGTATTATACGCATCATCGATTGCTCGATGTGGTGTCCCTTCAAAATCGAATTCTTCTTTTCCCAAAGCCCATTTTAAACCTATGGCTTTTTTAAGGTTTTTCAAACTTCGATATTGATCTTTTAAGTCAATATGATTTTTTAGCCAATCAGTTTCTTGTTCATGTAGCCTACAGTCATTGATCAGCATTTTTTTGTCAAACTTACCCCACGAACAGAGTATGTAGTCTTCCTCATAAATATTAATCCAATCGATAAAATCTTCCACTACAACAGAAAATGGTTTCGCTCTATTCACATCTACTTGTTGTATAGTAGTTAGCTCTGTACAATATGCCGATAAGCTTGGGTTAACAAAAGGTTTTACAAAGGCAGAAAACTCCTTTACGATTTCACCAAAGTTGTTAATGCAAAAAGCTCCAATTTCAATAATCTCTTGTGTGTCATTCGGCTTGTATCCATTCCAACAAGTTGCTTCCAAATCATATACTATAAAATTCACTTCCTATATTTTGACTACAAACTTAACAAATGATGCTCAAGAACGGTTTAAAATTTAAATAACAATTGGTACTCCTAAATTATATTTAAAAAGAAACGTCTGTGGACTTAATTATTTAGTGGCTTGACAATAATAAGCCCTCAAGTTCTGTGCCGAGGATCCTGAAAATCATCGTCTTTAAAACATTAAATAGCCCATTCTTTTGTTAAAAGATCACTGTTTATCAACATATAGGGAGACTTTTACGTTTTAAGCCATTCAATACCTTCAAAATTGTTTACTTTTGGTCTAATATCATTACCATAAAAATTCAACTAATGAAAAATTTATTCTTGCTAATATTTACTGCTGTTTTAGCATTTTCTTGTAATAATGATTCGGCTAGTACTGGAGCTGATAGTGCTACTGATGCGCTTGCACCTTCAGCAACAACAACTATAACTCCACCAGACCCAAACATTCAAGCCCCACCTGCGCCTGGTCAAGTCGATATTCCTGCTGGCCCAGATGGCATAGTTCATCATTACATTTGTGAAAAAATGGACGGTGGCTTTGGAGATGCTGCTGGTTTGTGTCCAGTTTGTAGTGCTAACATGGCTCATAATACAGCATTTCATGCTCAAGCAAATGCTCCGTCTGATCAACCTAAAGTGACCTTACAAGGTGCTGATGGAAATCCTTTACCTGGAGGTGCTACCATAAGCACAAGCCCTCCAACTAATGGACAGACTATTAATGCTACTCCTCCACCTGCGGAACCTGCTCAAAATGCAAAAGGTGTCTGGCATTATACCTGTACGAAAGGTTGTGCTGGAGGCGCTGGATCAGCCGTAGCATGCGGAAAGTGTGGTACTACACTAGTTCATAACACAACGTATCACCAGTAAATAAAAATAATAGAAATAGAAAAAGGTTGAATGGAAACTTCCATTCAACCTTTTTCTGTTTTATCCAATCCATCCACCGTGGCAATAGCGAAAAAGACGAGCCAAAAGCTCACAACAAATGACCATTAAATAGAAATATATCGCTCCAAATTATAACCACTTAATTTGTTGTGATAATAATACAAGAGTTGAAAATCTTGACTAATAATCAATTTGTAATTCTTATCAATCATTAAGGGTTGTTGAGGGTGAAATGCTCCGATCTTAGTGATGCCATGTTCAAGAAGTGCTTGATTCTCCCATTTGATTTCTTTCGATAGTTTTATTTTCGATTCTTTTTCTAAGCGGAAGAGTTCAGGTTTTAATTGGTTCAAAACCTTATGCATAATTTCAGTAGAAAAACTAAAGTCCTCCGGAGGAAGTCTCAATAAGCTATAAAGATCTAAATTTGGATTTTTTAACTTGAGCATTTGAAAGCCGGCATAGGCAATAAGGTGGCTGCTTAGCACAAAGTTTTCTGCCTTAAATCTTTCTGCAATCTTATTAGATAATATTCGTGTGTATTCGGAATCTCTTTGTAAATCATGCGTGATGTGTCCATGACTTTTGAAGTAATCACTTAAGTTAATGTAATCTCCGTTTTTATCTAAACTCTTCCCTTCCCTGTCAATGAAGTTTCCAATTACATCCAGAGGTTTTCCTATGCTTAATGTGATGTCAGAGGTCTTTGAGAAAAAATTCCAGACAAATTTGGCAATTACTCTCAAGCTATAAGATTGATCTTTTGATTTTAAATAATGTTCTTTGCCTTCTTTTTTTAGATGCTGTTCTATCATGTATTTAGCCTCTAAAACAAAGTGATAGCCGAGTACAACAGGAAAAATAAAAATCTTATCTTCTTTATTTTTTTGCAGAATATTTCTTTGGGCTTCTACAACTGAGCCTATCAATCCTCTTTTCAGTCGCTCTTCTATTGCTCCAGATCTTGATCTTGTACCACCAGGAAAAAAAATATTGTTTACACCTCTTTGCATGGATAAATTCGCCATACTTTTCAAGGATTCTAAGTAGATGGGATTTTTCTTTCTTCTATCTACTCGGTAAGCTCCTAGCCTGTTCATGTAATAGGCTGCTATGCCGCTGTTGTATAAATTCAAACCAGCTCCAAAAGAGAACGAAGGAATTCCTAGTATGGCATCCATAGCATAACCAATAAAGACTGAGTCAATGTTGCTAAAGTGAGTTGGTACTACTACAACGGTCCCTTTTTTCATTAGTTCTCTCATCGCATCCACCTCACCGACGACGTTAAGTCGATTATGAATTTTAAATTTATTCGATTTATAAAATTTGATCTTTCTAAACCAGATCGCCGTATTCAACAATTTATTAAAAAAGAAAGTGAGAAATCTTCTTGCAAATAAAAATGTCTTTTTGTTAAATGTCCCAACTATTTCTTCTGTGTACCTATTTATAATTTTTGCAAGTGATTGCTGAAGAATGGCTTTGGATTGTTCTGTTTCTTCTTCTTTTTTAACTTCTAAAAGATTTTTTCTGATCTTATTCCAAAAGTTAAGATCGTTGGGAGGATCAACTTTCCAAGGCTCTTCTTTTATTCGAATGCGTTCTTGATAAACTGTCTTAGCGATCATGTTATACAAAGACTCATAGTCACTGTTAGACAGCCTATTATAAATGAACTGATCTATTTCTTTTACAAAACTTTCTCTATCCTGAGATAGTTTATAGATTGGCCAATCTTCTATCTCAGGTAAGACAGGTTCGTAAACATGATATTTTGAATAATTTTTCGTGTTATTTATTTTTTTTAGAAGACTTGGCTTCTCTATTCAACCAGCTAAAATATTTCTCATTAATCTCTTCAATATAGTTTAAAATTTCCTCTTGCCCTATGTTTTTATCCGCTGATGTCCGAAATTCAAAAGGCAATGTTTCCCAATGTTCTAATAGTTTACTTTGGAAGGTCAATATGTTTTGTTCTACTTCAGGATTTTTACTTTTGTCAATTTTTGTATAGGCAATGGCAAAAGGTAATCTACTTTCACCTAGCCAGTTTACAAAAGCTAAATCTATTTCTTGAGGCTCGATGTTAGCATCAATGAGGATGAATGTACATTGTAGATTAATTCTCTTTTGAAGATAGTTCTCTATCATCTTTCTAAACTCAGCCCTTTTTGTCTTAGACAATTTGGCATAGCCATATCCGGGTAGATCTACTAAGTACCATTCCTTGTTGATGATGAAATAATTTAACATTTGTGTCTTACCTGGAGTACCTGAAGTAAGCGCCAGTTTCTTTCTACCTGTCAGACTATTTATCAATGAAGACTTACCTACATTAGACCTTCCAATAAATGCATATTCTGGAACCTCGTTTTGAGGGCATTTTCTAACGTTTGGATAACTTGCTGAGTAGTCAGCTGTATGGATGATCATTATCTTTGATTATGGTTTCTAGTTGTAAAGCTAGCAATTCCTTTCCAAAATTCCGCTCTCACTTGTTTACAACTAAGTTTGCAATAATATTTATTAAAGACTACACGTTAATAATGAAATCAATTAAAACACTCATATCGAAGGCATAGTTTACTCATTTTTAATCTTTTAAAAATATGACTATGCGCATTCTCCTAGTATTCACTTCCTTTATAACTCTCTTTGGCTTCTTTTCCTGTCAAAGTGATGATTTTAGCCCCGAAACAAACAAGCCCATTGAAAATTCTTACGAAGGCGTTGATTCAAGACTCTGGACCTATTGGGAGTCATTTGAAACTGAAGCTGCTGCCAGAGGAATGAACATTAACCTGACAAGCTTTGATCTAATAGGTATAATAGTCGAAATTCAAGAGGATCATGTTGCAGGTTCTTGCACTTATGGCGGTAATGCCCCTAGAACTATAAGACTGGATCAGAGCATTTGGAATGACCTAAGTCCATTATTCAGAGAATTTATTGTATTTCATGAATTAGGGCATTGTATTTTAATGCGAGATCATGATGAATCTATAAATCAGCAAGGCATGTGTTTAAGTATTATGCGAAGTGGATTGAACGGTTGTAGAGATAATTACAATTTAAACACCAGAGATTTGTATCTTGACGAACTTTTCGGAGAATTGCCTTAGCAGAAATATTAATAAAATATTAAATACCCTCTTTTTTATTTAATTATTCGTTAAGCCCAAAACTGGTACAATCATAGTTTATAATTTGTTGTTATATCTACAACCAAATTTAATAGCAGATGAGAAAATTAATTTTTTTATTCGGAATACTTTTAAGTGTTAATTTTTGTTTTGGTCAAGTTAAGTTTGGACTTAGGACTGGAATTAATACACTTAGTAATATAGAAGGATCTTCTTTGTCAGTAACTAATGCTGAAACCATGGAGGTATTCAATTTGTCCGTCAGAGAAGCTCAATATGGCTATCATTTTGGAGCATTCCTTAGAATCAAAGCTGCTAATTTTATTATCCAACCAGAAGTTTTATTCAATTCCGATAATGTCGACTATAGTTTGAAAGATTTTGGTAATAACAATGTATTGAATTCAATAGGCAATGAACGATATAATAATCTAGATATTCCTTTAATGTTTGGCTTTAAATTGGGACCAGCAAGATTGATGGCGGGCCCAGTAGGTCATTTATTTATAAGCTCATCCTCTGACTTATTGGAAGAAGAGTTTTATGAATCTGCTTATGAAAAATTTACCATGGGCTGGCAAGGAGGTGTAGGAATCGATCTTTGGAAGTTTACAGTTGATTTAAGATATGAAGGTAACTTTCATAAATTTGGAGATCACATATCTTTATTTGGAGAAGACATTGCTTTTTCAGAAAACCAAAACAGGGTCATCGCTTCTCTAGGTTTTAAGTTTTAATACCACTTTAGATAGAGATAAAAAAGCCGCAATCATTTTGATTGCGGCTTTTTTATTTAAGCGACCAAAGCAGGTATTCTTAATTTTTGTCCTGGATAAATTTTATCAGGATGTTCCAACATCGGTTTATTTGCTTCAAAAATCAAAGGATACTTCATAGGATCTCCGTATTGACTTTTGGCAATTAAAGAAAGACTGTCACCTTTTACGACAGTATAAAAACTAGCTTCTGGCTCAGGATTGCTTACATCGATGTAATCTTCAACAACACATACTCCTTCT
>CALDYJ010000146.1 GCA_937941095.1 uncultured Saprospiraceae bacterium
TTGGGGACTATCTTTGTACAAACAGATGTACCTATAGACTATAACTGGACAGGGCCAAACGGCTTCAGCTCAACGGTAGAGGAACCTGAAATTACGAGTCCAGGACTATACACCCTATCAGCAACAGCCACCGGAAATGGCTGCACAAAAATAGAAAGCATCGAAGTCATTGAAGATACCACATCACCGAGTGCTGATTTAGAAATCATAGGAGCACTAGAAGCCATCATCAACTGTGTACAAAGTTCGGTCTTACTTTCTGCAGCTAATTCGGTTCCAGCAAATAACGGGCTTTCTATCAGTTGGCAAGATGCTAGTGGAAATGAATTCAGCACCGACACAGAAACAGAGGTTAGCAATTCGGGAAATTATTTTTTAATCGTCACTGATTTACAAAATGGATGTACTGATCAAACGCAAATTAACATAGAAGAAAACCTAGAAATTCCTCAAGTAGAAGCAGGCCCCGAAGAAAGCATAGGCTGCATAGAAGGACCCGTCATTTTAGAAGGTAGTGGCTCTTCTAGTTCAAACGATCTCAGTTATACCTGGAGTACCATTGATGGAAATATCCTTACTGGCCTAAACACAACTGAAATAAGTATTGATGCAGCAGGAACTTATTTATTAGAAATAGTGGACAACAGCAATGGCTGCAAAAATTCAGACCAAGTCGATGTCATCGAATATAAAATGAGCCTGGAAGGTCTTGCAGAAAATCTAGGATGTGAAGGTTCAAATCTAGGTAGCATAACCATTAATGTTTTGGATGGGACATCTCCTTTTGAATATTACATAGACGGCATGAGCAATGGCAACAACAGTAGTTTTGAAAACTTAAATGTAGGCACTTATCAAATCGAAGTGATTGATGCCAATGATTGTGTTCGTGAAGCAAGTTATGAACTAGAAGAGGTCATAGGTTTAAGCATAGAACCAATACCAGATGTATTTTCAAGACCTTTAGATAGTATATTTATCGATGTAGCAGTCAATAACTCATCAGGACCCTTGACCTACTATTGGGAAATCATCGAAGGAAAAGAATTCTATCCATGGTTATCAACACAAAGTGGAGGCTTCTGTGATACCTGTGCACAATTTGCAGGAGCATTTTATTCTAGTCAAGAAGTGAGAGTCACTGTAAGCGATTCAAGAGGATGTGAAGAAAGTTTTGAATTTAAAATAAAAATGAGAAATACCAGTGGCAATGGTGAAGAAGACATTGTGGAAGTCATCACTCCAAATGGTGATGGTAAAAATGACGGCATAGATTTCATTGCAGACGACACGAGAGAAAGTGCAGACAATCAATTAATCATTGTAAACAGATGGGGAGATGTGATTGTCAATGAAGACATCACTGGGCAAGGAACTTATCGATGGGAAGGAACTGGGAAGAATGGCGGTGATGTACCAGAGGCCACCTACTATTATATTTTTAAACGAAATCTGGAAGAAAGAGAAGTTTATTCAGGAAGAATTATGGTATTAAAAGGATCAAAATAATAGCAATGAAAAATATTTATAAAAATTTTATACTAGTTGTTTTAGTCTTGATAACAATGCAAGATTTGTTTTCACAACAATTACCCCTGTTTACTCAATACAGAGAATTTCATGGCTTTATTAATCCTGCTACTATCAACAGTGATTATTATGTCTATGAATATGACTTGTCCTTTGGTGCAAGTTTTAGACAACAATGGTCGGGCGTAGAAAATTTTACCACACCAACAACTGGATTTTTAAGGGGTGAATACATCATGCGTGGTTCAGGATACAACTTTGGCTTGGTCACAGGTGGTTATTTGCTTCATGATGATACAGATCCCATTAGTCATACTGGACTTTATGGAAGGCTTGGAGTACTATATGCTGATGATCCGTATTGGGGTTTATTTTCGGTTGGCCTAACCGTAGGAGCAGTGCATTACCGAGTCAAAACTTCTAACATCAGGTTACAAAATTATACTGACGAAGTAGTCTTTCAAGCACAATTGGGCCAAGTGTATCCAGATGTTGGCTTCGGGATTTTTATGCATAAAAGATTTGATTCTGGTGTTTTTAAATACGATAGTTTTTATGCTGGCTTTTCAGTTCCTCAAGTCTTTGGATTAAACCTAGACTATAGAGAATCTGATGACAACTTAAGTTTGAAAAGAACCCAACACTTTTTTGGTTTACTTGGATTTTACAAATACTTGAACGAAGATTCTTTTTTGGAGCCATCAGTTTGGGTAAAGTATGTTCCTAATGTTCCCTTGCACATAGATTTTGGCTTAAGGTATCAATTGTCCAATTATTTTTGGTTTGGTGGTGGAGTTGCATTAAATGGAAACATGCACTACGAAATTGGTTTCTTACTGGGAGATAACATTGGATGGGACTATTCCAACTTAAAAATTGGCTACGGTTTTGGATCATTTTACAGAGACATTCAAATCTTTGGCCCATCGCATGAAATCAATTTCACGTATACCTTCGATACAAAAGGCTGGTAAAAAACCAGCCCTTTGCTATTTTGAAGGATAATTATGCTCGCTTTAAATTATGAGCAAAGTTCTTCTTTGCTCATAATTTCTTCTACCTCAACATCCATCTGCCCC
>CALDYJ010000147.1 GCA_937941095.1 uncultured Saprospiraceae bacterium
TGTACCTTGTCCGCCGAAGCCTTGGTGTACCTTGTCCGCCGAAGCCTTGGTGTACCTTGTCCGCCGAAGCTTTGGTGTACCTTGTCCGCCGAAGCCTTGGTGTACCTTGTCCGCCGAAGCCTTGGAGTACCTTGTCCGCCGAAGCCTTGGTGTACCTTGTCCGCCGAAGCCTTGGCGTAGGTGGACGACCATCAATCAATCTTTCTTCTTTTTCTTATTAAACCATCTTTTTTTAGTCGGTTTTTTCTTTGGACTTTGGTCACCCTCCTTTGGTTTATTTGAATTGTTGTTATTATTATTTCCGCTGTCTTTTGGCTTATTCGCATTGGTATTATCGCCTTCCTTAGGTTTGGTCCTATTTGAATTGCTATTGGCGTTCTTATTCTTATTAGGTTTCCCTTTTTTAGGTTTTGGCTTGCTGTGCACTTTAGCTTTATCAGTACTGTTATTGCCTTTTCCTTCTTTCGGTTTCTGCGTTGACGACTTCTTATCTTTTGTAAAAGGTTTCTTTTTATTTCTGTTTTTGTTTGGCCTTCTTTTTTTCTTCTTCCTTTTCTCCATCGGTAACTCAATGACTTCATTGACCGATTCAAAATCTATTTCAATTTCTTGGGCCTCCAGTGCTTTGTAATCTTCTAAACCAGCAGGTTTTTCGTTTTTTGCGTTTAGCCTAAGAATCTCTTTTACACGTTTTAGTTTCAAAGGATAAAATTTGCTTCTTCCACCTTCAGAAGTATATACATAAAACATCAATCCTTTGAAAATATCAGTCTTGACTAATTTGGCTTTACCTTTTTCTGTAAATAAAGTGTCAGCTTTTTCTGGAAATTCTTCCAAAGCTTCCATATAGGTGTCAAGCTCGAAATTTAAACAACATTTTAATCGCCCACACTGACCTGAAAGTTTCGCTTGATTAATGGCTAAGTTTTGATACCGTGCTGCAGTAGTAGACACAGTTTTGAAATCAGCAAGCCAAGTGGAACAACAAAGTTCTCTTCCACAAGAACCAACACCGCCAATTCGAGCAGACTCTTGTCTAGCTCCAATTTGTCTCATTTCTATTTTAACCTTAAATTCTTTTGCAAAATGTCTAATCAGTTCTCTAAAATCAACTCTACCTTCTGCAGTGTAAAAAAAAGTAGCTTTTCTTTTATCAGCCTGAAATTCTACATCTCCAATCTTCATGTCCAAACTTAAATCTCTTGCGATTTTTCTTGCTCGAACCATTGTCTTATGTTCATTTGCTCTGGCTTCAGTTAGTTTTTCTAAGTCTCTATCATTAGCCATTCGAATCACAGATTTTAAGACATTGTCTTCGTTGACTCTTTTCTTTTTCATCTGTAATCTCACCAGTTCACCAGATAAGGATATACTGCCTATGTCGTAGCCACTTTCAGCTTCAACCATGACAATGTCTCCAGTTATCGTACGCGTTTCTTTCTTGTTTTTGAAAAAAGCTTTTCTAGAACCGTTTCTAAAACTGACTTCAACGTATTCAAAGTCGTCATAATCAGTTAAATCTAATTTCGAAAGCCAGTCAAAAGTATTTCGTTTGTTACATCCTCCAGTTAAGCAAGAGCCTTTACTCTGACAGCCGTTTGGAACACCACTTTTGTTTGATGAACAACTTGAACATCCCATTTTATTATTTTTAAAGAATTGATATTTTTGATCAATTCTTGATTGTTAAAAAATTAATGCACAGCCATTTTATTGGACTCCATAATTGCATGTAACTTTATGCAAAGATTCGTCATCAATAATTTTGTATTTGCATTACGTTCTATATAATATATTATTTCACTCAATCTTTTTGATAAGAACGAAGTTGCAGTGGCATCTAAGTTCAGATGAAATTTTTGAGCAAATTGTAATTCTTCTTTTTTCAATTTGATTTTATCGGAAGGGAGGTGTTTTAATAACATGCATTGCCTGATGAAGTGTAATACATACTCTAAGTACCCTTTTAATTGTTGTTTAGGAAATTGACTTAAAAAATCTCCAGTTTGTATTAACTCATCTGCATCCCCTTTGTAACTTACTCTCAACATCTTTTGGAGGTGTTGAAAGTTTTCGTCAATTTTAGTTTGCGCCAATGAGATGGCATAATTGATGTCGCCTTCAGCAATTGCAAGCATCGACTCGACATCGTTTTCTTGCGCACCATAATGGTTAACTAGTAAATTTTTTACTACAGGGAGTTCTGGAGATTTAACATTGATGACTTGACACCTAGAAATAATGGTGCCTAATATGTTTTCTAAATTATTGCTTACCAAAATAAAGTAACTATTCTGTGGCGGCTCCTCAATGAGTTTTAATAGTCTATTTCCTTCACCACCTAAAAATTCTGGCAGCCAGATAATTGAAACTTTGTTTCCTCCTTCAAAAGCTTGAAGATTGATTTTCTTGAGAATATTCAAGCATTCTGCTTTAGGAATGTTTCCTTGTTTTTGTTCTGCGCCAACATGCTTTAACCAGGTACTTAAATCATAGAAAGGGTTGCTTTCTAATAATGATCTCCATTCAGTTATAAAATTATCTGATATTCCATCTTTGCCAAATGTGGGAAAAGTAAAGTGAACATCAGGATGGATAAATTTCATTGTTTTTTTACAAGATGGACATGTACCGCATGCCTTGAAATTTTGAATATTTTTGCAAACTAAGTTCTGAGCTATTTTAATTGCTTGAATTAATTTACCAATTCCAGCTTTCCCTGTAATTAACATAGCATGAGGTATCCTTTCAGAAGAAAGAACTTTTGAAATATTCGCATCTAAATTGATCTGAGATATTATTTTCTCCATGCTTAAGTAATTACTTAAATCAAGGAATTCAACATTAGAAATGAAGAAATGTTAGGGTAAATAGTCTTAAAAACGAAGAACTTGGCTACTGCCTTAAAAATTTAATTCTTTTAAACTTGTTAGTAAGGCCATTTTTATCAGTTATAATCCAAAATGGATATAGAAAGCTATTATTATTTGATTATTTTTTACCCTATCACGCCTCTTTTCTGAGCAATTCCTCTTTGTAATTGTTCAAATTTACATAATTCAAAGTTTAGAAGAGCTTAATAATAGAAAAAAACTAAATTTTGACTTTTTTATTAAAACCCTATCTATTTTGCACTGTTTAATAGCAATATCTTTCATTAGTACAGCTATAATTAATTAAACTGATCACTTACTTTTAAGTTTCTGAATTATGAGAATATCTATCTTTAGAAGAGCCCATTTTAATGCAGCACATCGATTGCACGTCCATTCTTGGCCTGAGGAAAAGAATGTTGAAGTCTTTGGCCTTTGTAACAGCTCTAATTTTCATGGCCACAACTATGAACTTGAAGTAAAAGTAACAGGAGAAGTTGATCCTATCACAGGAATGTTAATAGACCTGAAGGATTTAAAGGATCTCATTAAAATAGAAATAGAAGATCGCTTTGATCACAAAAATTTAAACCTTGACGTCAAAGAGTTTAAAACCTTAAACCCTACAGCTGAAAACATTTGCTATGTGATATGGCAAATACTTAGTGCAAAACTGCCCGATGAATTGGATGTAACCATACGTTTGTTTGAAACTCCAAGAAATTATGTAGAATATCCTGCCTAATTGCTGAAATAACCATTCAAAACGACAAAAACTGTTTTTAAAGTATTATCCGTAATGTCATGAAGCTGATAAAACCTTTAAATTGGTTCAAAATGTCAGCATCTAAGCAATTTAAACTTATATTAGCAGTCTAATTTTCAAAATGCGTATGACTTTTGAAAAACACTGTTCTATTAACTTAACTTACTTAATATCAGATTTATGAAAAGATTTTTTACCTTTTTAGCAATTCTTACTGTATATGGTGGTTTGAATGCACAAGTTTATTATTCTGAAGATTTTGAATCTGGAAATACCTTAACCCTAGACGCAGAATGGGTTTTAGGGACTAACGATGACTTTGCTTCACAATATTTTAATCCTGGTGATCACTCTACATTTATAGGTGTAAATGATGATGCATTAGGTGGAAATGCACCTGCAATTGAAGGATCAAGAGCTGTTTTCGGACCTGTTGATTTAACAGACGGTGTTAATCCTGTTTTGAAATTTAATTCTTACTTTATTAATGGAGATTATGGTGGAGATGAAACTTTTAAAGTTTATTTCTCTTACGAAGGAACAAACTATTTCGAGCTTTTAGATGTAGCTGGTATTGCTGGTATGTGGACAGAAGAAATTGTTAGACTAGATCTTTTTAATGGTGAGATGATGTATTTTGCTTTTGAATACAGTGATGGTGCTGTATGGAATTACGGTGCTTGTGTAGATGACATTGTCATTGAAGAGTATAACGTTTTAAATGATGTTAGATTAACTTCTGTGTCTACTAATTGTGGGGCAGCTGCTGTTGGAACTGATGTTTTCGTGTCAGGTACAATAATCAATGATGGTTTGAACAACATTAATTCATTTGACCTTACATGGACAAATGGGACAACTTCAGAGACAGTAACTATCGATGGTTTGGATGTAGGGTTTAGAGATAACTGGTCTTTTGAGCATGAAACACCAATTTCTATGACAGAAGGAGCTTCAATGGTAACTTTTACTGTTAGTAATCCAAATGGAATGGATGATGAAAGCGTAGATAATAATGAAGTGATGTTTGAACTTACTGGAGTTCCAGTAATGAAAGATCAAGCTATTGTCGTTGAAGAAGCTACAGGTACGTGGTGTACTTGGTGCCCAAGAGGTGCTGTGTGGTTAGATAGAATGAATACTTGTTTTGGTGATAATTTTATTGGAGTAGCCGTTCATAATAATGATCCTATGGCTTTAGCAGCATATGATTCAGGTCTTACTGGTTTTCCAAACTTCCCTGGCTTCCCTTCAGTTGTTGTTGATAGAACCAATGTAATGGATCCTTCTGAACTTGAACAACCAACAATCGCTAAGGTAGGTAATGCGCCTAATGTAGTTCTTGGTGTATCTGCTGATTGGGATGAGTCTACAAGAGCACTAAATGTTACAGGTTATGCTGACATGAACATGAGTACTACTACTGGCTTTAAATGGGTAGGTGTATTAACAGAAGATGGCGTTACAGGTACAGGTTCAGGTTATGATCAAATTAATGCTTACTCTGGTGGTGGACAAGGACCAATGGGTGGTTACGAAAACCTTCCAAATCCAGTTCCTGCTGCTCAAATGGTATATGACCATGTAGGTAGAGCACTTTTAGCTGGTTATGGCGGAGTTGCTGATGCTGGTTTAGAAAACCTTTCTGAAGGCGATCAAGCATTCTTTGATTTTGATGAAATCACTGTTCCTGCTGAATACAATATGGAAAACATGCACATCATTGTTATGCTTATTGCTCCTAATGGTGTTATCGTTAATGGTACTGAAGTTACTGTTGATGCAGCTACAACAACTAGTGTTAGAGATGCTCAATTTGATCATGATCTTGCAAAGGTATTTCCAAATCCTTTTAATGACATGACTAACATCAGATTGAATCTCGAAACTTCTAGCGAAGTATCAGTTTCTGTTTTCAATACTATTGGACAAGTAGTTTCAAGAAAAGAATACGGTTCACTTCAAGGTGATGTAATCCTTCCTTTTTATTCAAATAACTTGGATAATGGAACTTACTTTATTCATATTTCTATTGATGATAAATTAGTTACTAAGCAAGTTCAAATTGCGAAGTAATTTGTATTTATAAAAAGTATTTAAGACCGTGTTTGATTCATTTCAAATGCGGTCTTTTATTTTTATTCATTATCTCATTGTCTTAACGAGGACAAGATTTGAAGCTTCATGTAAAATTGTTTTTCTATATTTAGAAAAAAACCAAAATGCATGTTGTAATTATAGGCAATGGTATAAGTGGTGTTACAGCTGCAAGGAACATCCGAAAGTTGAGTGATTACAAAATCACACTCATTTCTTCCGAGACAACTTATTTTTTTTCTCGTACAGCCTTAATGTACATTTATATGGGGCACATGAGATTCGTTGATACTCAACCTTATGAACCATGGTTTTGGAAAAAAAATAGAATTGACCTTAAAAAAGCACATGTCGAGAAAATTGATTTTTCTAAAAATCAATTGCATTTCGAGCAAGGAGAATCTCTTCAATACGACAAATTAATTTTAGCATTAGGATCTACTCCAAATAAATTTGGTTGGCCAGGACAAGACTTAAAAGGTGTAGGAGGAATGTACAGCTTCCAAGATCTTGAAAAAATGGAGCAATACAGTAAGGATTTAAAACAGGCCGTTATCGTAGGTGGGGGATTGATTGGCATCGAAATGGCAGAAATGTTTCACTCAAGAAATATCCCAGTTACTTTCTTGGTAAGAGAAAACTCTTATTGGGATGCGGTTTTGCCAAAAGAAGAATCTGAAATGATCAATAGGCACATCAAAGCAAATCACATTGATTTAAGACTTTCTACAGAATTAAAAGAAATTGTAGACGATGGGAATGGTGTAGCTTGCGCTGCAATCACAAATAAGGAAGAAAGAATCGACTGTGGATTTGTTGGTTTAACGGCAGGAGTCCATCCTAATATTAATTTTCTCAAAGAAACTCAATTAGAAATTCAAAAGGGTATTCTCGTAAATAAATTCTTAGAAACAAATATTAAAGACGTCTATGCAATAGGTGATTGCGCCCAAATAACAGAAGCTCAACCTGGAAGAAGACCAATTGAAGCAGTTTGGTATACAGGTAGAATGATGGGGGAAACAGTAGCCTATAATGTCTGTAATAAGAAAATAGCCTACGATCCAGGGATTTGGTTTAATTCAGCTAAATTTTTTGACATCGAATACCAAGTTTATGGAACTGTATCAGCCAAAGCTCCAGAAAATCATCTTTCTATTTATTGGGAACATGAAGATGGAGATAAAAGCATTAGAATAGTATTTAATAAAACCAATCAAGCGACCATAGGATTTAATTTGATGGGGATAAGGTTTAGACATGAAGTTTGCGAAAAGTGGATAGCAGAAAAAACTCCCATTGAAACAGTCCTAGCTAATTTAAGTCTTGCCAACTTTGATCCAGAATTCTTCACACAATATGAAGGAGAATTGGTTGCGAAATACAATTCAAAATTTCAAAAAAGCATTACTTTAATAAAGAAAAGAAAATGGGCAGATGTGTTTTCTTTCCTAAAGAAATAATATGAAAGGATTAAAAGTTATAGGACTAGTTATATTCATTTTAGGTTTGCTTGTTTTTACCTTTTCTATGTTTTCCAGCCAGCATGAATTAAATCCAAGCTTAATTAAAAGTTATGTTCCGTCTGAATCTCATCAAGCTGCTTTGATCAAAAGTTTAGGAGCTCAATCCCTTAAATCTTCAAGTAACTTTGAATTCGTAAGTCAGCTTCAAGCTTTGATGAGTCAAGCAAGAGACAATGGCGAAAAGATTGAACCCTGGCAAGAAAAAAATTACCTAACTGCCTTGACAAAAGCCTCTACACAAGGACCTCTTTACGGCAGAAGTAAATTAGCATTGTGGTTAAGTATTATCCTTGCCGCCTTTGGAGCGCTACTATCTTTTCTTCCAGATTTGAAATTGCTGCCGGGGATTAAAAACAATGGAATATACCACAGCAGCGCAACTCGAGGTTTAAATCTTTATACTAGGTATTTTTTACTTGGAGCAGTAGTTTTAACAATTATTCTTTATGCCTTAGGGCAATCTATGTTATTAATTCTTTCGTTACTTGTAAGCTTAGGGCTAATAGCCTTCTTTGTTATTAGAAGCGAAAAGAATCACAATGGAAGCAAAGCTCGCTCTGCTTCTGTTTCTCCTATTGCTTGGATTGGGATGATTACTGGGGCTTACTTAATTTGTTTCTATATTTTGCTTTACTTTTTTCCATACTACATTACTAATTGGATGAAAATGCTAGATCCAGTAAGTCAGTCTCTCAGTGGATATCCTGCAAGCGAATGGTTTGTCTATGGCTTTTTATATTGTGTTGTTATGGTGGTTATGGGGATAAGAATGTTGATAAAATATAGGCATAATAAATATCAATTGCTCAGAACTTTATCCGTAATCTTTTTTCAACTCTGTTTTGCTTTTTTATTGCCCGAGATAATGCTTCGATTGAATCAACCATACATGGATTTTAAAAATGCATGGCCTTTGGATTATGACTTTTTCACCAAAGATGAGCTGAATAAATTAGTAGGACAAGGATCCGAAGTTGCGCTGGCCGGTTTCACAAGTAACATCGGAACAATGATGTTGATTTGGGGGATCGTTTTCGCTTTAATAATAGTCCCTCTTTTAACTTATTTTTTTGGTAAGCGATGGTACTGTTCATGGGTATGTGGTTGTGGTGGATTAGCCGAAACTTTAGGTGACCCTTATCGTCAATTATCTGATAAAAGTTTGAGAGCATGGAAGATTGAAAGATATGTCATCCATGGCGTAGCGGTCTTTGCCATATTAATGACAGGAGTTGTCTTGTACCAATACCTTACCGGAAATGATCAAATTCTTTTTCTGAATGCTTACAGTGTAAAAAGTTGGTACGGCTTTATGATCGGAGCAATGTTTTCAGGAATTGTTGGAACAGGATTTTATCCTTTGATGGGAAATAGAATGTGGTGCAGATATGGTTGCCCCCTCACTGCTCTTATGGGGATTGTGCAAAGATTTAAATCTCGTTTTAGAATTACGACAAATGGAGGCCAATGCATCTCTTGTGGAAATTGTTCCACCTATTGCGAAATGGGAATTGACGTAAGAGCCTACGCCCAAAAAGGTCAAAACATAGTTCGAGCTTCCTGTGTTGGTTGTGGTATTTGCTCAGCTGTCTGTCCCAGAGGAGTTTTGAAGCTAGAAAACGGAACAGTTGATATAGGCCATAGAACCACAGATTTGAAGGCCATTCATATTTCTGAAAACGATATTAGCTTACTTTAATCCTGGAATTTCGAATAATCGATAATTTTTAATCCGAACTTTCTAATTAACGACTAAAATCAATTTCTGTATTGTCTCCAATATTTAAACTTTGACTGTGTCCTTTGATGGCAGCATCATTTCCGACAATTGATTCTTTCAATAAGACATCTTCGATAGATGCATAGTTACCAATGATTGAATTTTTTACAATGGAATGATTGATCATCACATTGTCTCCTATGGTTACATGTGGTCCAATGATAGAGTTTTGTATCGAACAATCTTTTCCTATAGCCACTGGATTGATAATAATGGTGTTGTCAAAAACGGGTATGTTTCCTGAGCCATAGCCTTCTTCATCTAAAAGCTTGGAATTGGTTTCAAGTAATATTTCTTTTTTACCACAATCAAACCAATTGTTCACTTTTATGGTTTTTATTTTTGTTCCTGTGCTAATGATGTCCATAATACCATCGGTAAGTTGAATTTCGCCATGAGTTCTCTTATCGTTTTTGATGTTTAATTCGATGGCATCTAGTAATTCATTTACTTCCTTTAATTTATATAAACCAACCATTGCTAAATTCGACTTTGGAATTTTAGGTTTCTCCATGACACGTTTTACGAAACCATCTTCTCCCAAATCTACAACTCCAAAATCTCGTGGGTTGTTAACAGTTTTAACACCTAGTATGGAATATTCAGCATTTAAGAACTTTTCAAAATCAAGATCCAGAATGGTATCACCCAAGAATATTAAAATTTCATCGCAATCTTTAATGCTTTCTTTGGCAACATAAATTGCATGCCCAAGACCTTGGCGACTTTGCTGGACAACAAATTCCTTTTTTAACATTGGATACTTATTCTCTATATGAAGCTGTATCTTTTCACCTAAGTAACCAATCACAAAAACAAACTCTTCAATTCCGACTTCCATGAGTTGATCTACAATCAATTCTATAATGGGTTTTCCAGCTACTGGAATCAATGGTTTTGGTTGGGTATAGGTTAAAGGCCTCAACCTTGTTCCTGCTCCTGCTACTGGTATTATCGCTTTCATACTAAGAACAATTATTGTTTATTCCCACAAATTAGTATTTATCTTTTGTACGAAGTAAAGAATTGGATTGTTTATTTTTAGGTTTACATGGTATTATAAATTAAAATTTGTAAGTTTTATAAATGAGTTATACTAAATCATTTGAAATTAGATGGACTGACATCGATGCTAACAGACACGTGACTAGTGTTGCATATGCAATTTATGTCGTTGAAACAAGACTAGCCTATATGACAGAGCACGGCTTTAATCAACAAAAGTTACAGGAGCTTGATATAGGTCCCGTGGTCTTACATGAAGAATACTTTTATCTGAAAGAAGTAAATCCTGATGATAAAATTAAAGTGAGCTTAGAGTTGAAAGGAATGACACAAGATAAAAGATTTTACAAATTTCTGCAGACTGTAGAAAACAGTAAAAATGAAAAATGTGTATCTTGCTTATGTACTTTTTGCTGGTTGGATCTAAAAACAAGAAAGGTATGTATTCCTCCTGCGGATTTATTAAGTCTTTTTGAAAGGCTTCCACCTACTCATGATTATAAAGTCCTCACTAAAGAAGATATGCCAAGATTCTGATTTTTATCTCCAAGAAAAATAAAGGATGAGAATGATAGCAAAAAAAATGGCGAAGATAAAAATTGAAGAAATTCCCTTAGTATGATTTTGACTTAATCCAACCATAGCTTCTCTCCAGTTTAATCCTTTGATGATATGCTCTCTTCCCAAAACCAAATATCGGCTTTTACCAAGAGACCTTTGATCTCCAGGTTTTTGTAAAATCATGTACTCTCCGTTTAAAAATTCCAGATCATATAATTCCATCTGTACAAATTCACCAACGTGTTTTTCAAGAATTATTTTATTGGATTCTAATGCTTTCCAAACTCCTTTTTCCAAATTTCCATTTATGGAGTAAAAATATTCATTAGCATCTTTGAAGAAGTGTAAAATAGATTCTCCGAAGTCATCCTCATCTTTTATCTCTTTCCATGGAAAATCTCCTGTATAATATTCTTCTTCATTTAAGTCTTCACTCCAATGTTTGATTTCAGGGATCAAATCATCAAGATAATCGTCCATATTAGCATAATCTGCTAATAATGATTCTTCTTCGTTGTTTTTTAGTGAAAGCTTTGTCAATTTTTTATGACTAAGATAATCAATGATTTGATTTCTTGAGCGTCCTTTTTTTAAAGTATTTAGGATTTACAATAAGTAAACCAAAAGATTCGCAATCCTCTTTTGTTTGCTTCGCATGATGAGAGCCATGAGCTCTAAGTATTCCTCTCGAATAGTTTCCATCTAATTGCCTAAACCACTTAAATCTTCTGTGGATATATACATCGTGGATCAAAAAATAAATTAAACCATAAATGGATATCCCAATTCCTATGAATGTTAATAAAAACCACTTTGGATAACTTAATCCGATGATGTAACATAAAGCTGATGGAATGGCAAAAACTAAAAAAAAGAGATCATTTTTCTCAAAAAAACCTTCTTTTTCGTGATGGGGCTTATGATGATCTTCATGCCAGTTCCATAAGAAACCGTGCATAATGAATTTATGGGCAAACCACGCCACAAACTCCATAAAGGCTACTGAAGCTAAAGTGATAAATATGTATAAAATTATGTTCATAATAAAAAACTCAATACCCCAAAAAAGATGAATTGTAAAGCTAACAAGACTATAGCTACAATGTTCGTTCTTTGTTTAATAAATTTAAAAAATATCAGCAATAAGGCAAAGGCTATAATGTACCAGGATATGTAGTTTTGGATGGGGATAACATCTGAAGCCCAAGTCCAAAAGTCTAACTTCACTGCCACTGGTTCAATTAAGTAATCTAATAACAACAATATCCCACTTCCTATTGCTGATTTTAAGACAATGTTTTTTTCTCTCACATAAAAGTTAACAAAACAACCCACACAATAAATAAGCATTAACCAATTTATCCCAATGATAGGAGGAGTTCCTGCTATCTTAGGCCCTAATGTATTTCCATAACTATAAGATCCAAATGGTAAGCCTGTATTTATACCAACTACTTCAATTAAAAAACCAATGGAAAATACAGTTAACATAAAATGCCACATTTTGGTAGCTGTCTTGTCTTGAAAAATAAAAATTATAAAGACGCTTATCATTAAATTTACGGGAGTCAATGGTAAAAATTTAGCTTGATTAAAGAAAGCTATTCCAATTATTCCGACCACATATAAGATCACTAATATGCCTATGGCAAAAAGCTCTTTTTTACTTGTATTAAATTTTGCCATTAAAGGATTTTAAAATTATCGTCTACAATTTTCGCCGATAAAAGGCATAGTGGAATACCACCACCCGGATGTACAGAACCTCCGCAAAAGTATAAATTATTTAACTGCTGACTAAAATTAGAATGTCGCATAAATGCCGCCCATTTACTGTCCGAACTGTTTCCATACAAAGCTCCTAGATGCGATGAAGTTTTCAATTCTATGCTCCGTGGATCTAAAGTCTCTTCACAAGTGATGAACTTTTCGATGTCCGTTTTTAAGATCCTATTTATTTTTTCAATGGTATTTCTTCGAATCACTTTTATCATTTCGTCCCAAGATTGGCTTTGATTGTTTGGAACATTGATCATTACAAACCAGTTTTCACAATTTGCTGGTGCGTCATCTTGTTTATATTTTTTAGAGATGTTAATGTATACCGTCGGATCTTCATAAACGCCTCCTTCTTCAATAGATTGAAATTCTTTTTCGTAATTGTTTGAAAATAGGATGTTATGCACATCCAGTTGTGGAAAAGTCTTTTTGATTCCCCAGTAGAAAATTAAGGCAGAAGAAGATTTTTTTTGAGATAGAATTCTTTTCGGGGCTTTTATACCCGGAATTAATTTTTTATAAGTATTGAAAACATCCATATTAGAAATGATTGCTTCGTAAGGGATGTTAGTTTTGTCGACAATCAATCCGCAAACACTTTTTTCTTTTATGCTTATCTGCTCAACTTTTTTATTAAAGTAAAAATTGACTCCAAGATCTTTCGCAAGTTGAACCAATGAACTCGTGATTGAAAACATGCCTTGCTTTGGGACAAAAGCCCCAATGTTGTATTCGAAATGTGGAATCACACTCATGATCCCTGGCGTTTGATAAGGGTTGGAACCATTATAAGTGGCATACCTATTTAAAAGTTGAATAAGTTTTGGGTGTTTAGCCAGTTTTGTATTGACGGAATTCATATTAGTGAAAAGGTCTAATCTCGGTCCAGCCATCAATCCTTTTAAGGCTTCAAGATTTGTCCATGTATTTATTTTATGTAATGAATTTTCTAAAAAAATCTTTCCACATAAGTCATATTTTTTTTGGCTATCTTTAAGTATTTTATAAATGACATCTCCATCAATTCCGAAGGCACGTTTGATTTCAGCTGCTAGCATTTTTTTTTCTGCATAAGCAGTTAGTGTTGTTCCATCCTCCCAAAAATATTCGCAAATAGTAGATAACCTTTCATATTCAAAATAATCACTAGTACTTTTGCCAGCTAAAGAAAATAAATCCTCAACATACTGTGGCATGGTAAAAAGTGAAGGGCCAGCATCAAAGCGATATTTTTCTATGTAAAATTCTGAAAGCTTTCCTCCTGGGTATGAATTACTTTCATAGACATGAACTTGATGACCTTTTATGGCCATTCTAATGGAACAGGCTATTCCTGCAATTCCCGAACCTATGATTGCTAATTTCAAGCTTTGAGATTTAATTTGTTAAGCTAACACAAAAAACCAAAGCTTGTTTGATAAGACCTTAAATTATTACTAATTATTTTCCAATTAAGACAGGGATCTTTTTCTCAACGATAGGAAGGCTAACATAAAAATCGGTCCCAATACCATACTCTGTTTCAAAACGAATGTTGCCATCAACAGATTCAATTATTTTTTTCGAAATGGCAAGTCCTAGACCTGTACCTGAAGATTTAGTAGTAAAGTTTGGAACAAAAACTTTTTCTTTCTCTTCATCAGAGATTCCTTTACCATTGTCACTTATCTTTACAATAGCTTTTCCTTCACTTTCATATAGATGAACATTTACTTTGCCTTCTTTTCCCTCGGGAATGGCTTGGATTGCATTTTTGATGATGTTATTAAATACACTTACCAAGTGGTTTTTATCTGCATAAACCCAGAGATCGTTTGCGGGTTTGTCCATGACTAAATCAACCTCTCGAATTTCTGTAAATAAATTGAATACAGTTTCTACCAAAGTATTGATGACAAGCTTTTCATTTTCAGCACTTGGCATTTTGGCAAAGTTTGAAAATTCTGTAGCTATATTTGCTAAATTGTCGATTTGTTGGATGAGTGTATTAGAAACCCTCTCCATCAGTTCATCAACATTTTCTGCACCGTTTTTAACAGCATGCATCAAATACTGAATACTTAGCTTCATAGGAGTCAAAGGGTTTTTTATTTCATGAGCTACTTGTTTTGCCATTTCTCTCCAGGCTCCTTCTCTTTCTGATTTTGCCAATATTTCGGCACTTTCTCCAATCTTTGCTACCATTTTATTGTATTCGGAAATCAGCGTTCCAATTTCATCTTTTGATTTCCATTCGAGCGCTTCATTTCTTCCTCCCAATCTAAAGTTATTTAGTTTTTGTCCTATTACTGAAAGTGGCTTCGTAATGGAATTTGCCATAGCAATAGCAATCATACCGGCAATCAATAAAAGAAAGACATAAACATTAAGTAGAGTACCCATAAATGTACTCGCATCAGATTGAGTCCTACTGTTTTCAGAATAATAGGGAAGCCCCAAGTAAGCCAAACTTTCTCCTTGATACCTCATTGGGAGATAGGCTGTCTTATAAGACAAGTTCCCAAGCATTTCGTTTTCTTGAACAAAATTTTCACGCCCCATATGGTGCAAAGCCATATATGCCGATGGACTCATTTGGCTTGAGATGATCTTGTTGTCAAAAAAATCGGTTTCTGAACTTTTAACAAGCTCTCCTTTCTTGTTGAACAAATTAATGTCTAGACGGTGTATTTTTGAAATAGCTTTAAGGTCAAGATCAGCAACTAATTTTTCTTGACCTTGATTTAAACTATCATGTTTGACATTCAAATCTAGCTCATGATTGATGTCTCTAATGACTGAATTGGTCTTTCTTTGAAGCCTCTGCTCATGATATTGCACGTGCGAATTTCTAAAAAAGATAACAGTTACTAAACCAATAATAATAAAAGACAATATAATGATTGAGATAACCGATAATTGTATCCTGTTTTTTAATGAAGGTTTTCTTATAACATCGAAGCTTAAACTTTTTGGTAAAAAAGATGTCAAGAGGTTTAAGAATCCCATAAAAAGAATCAACACTATTAAAAGTGCAAACAAATAGGAGAATAGAGATATTGGTTTAATCCAGCCATCTACTTTTTTAGAAATGAAAACTGCATCGCCATTACTTGAATGATAAATGATCTCAGATCTCATGTTTTCATTTAATTCAGCATATGAGTTTTCTCCAACTTTTAATTCATCCGCTGTGATGTTCTCTTCATAAATTTTAGAAGACTTAAATACCAGGTTGTAGTTTTTATAAATAGCATAATCATAAGCATCAATGTTTCGAAGTCCTTTATACGGTTGTGACTTCATCAATTCATTATAAACCTTAGATTGCTCTCTGTCTTGTTTGAGAATGGTGAGAAAGTAGCTTTGTTTATTTTCTTCGTATGGAAAAGCTAAGCTGTAATCTAAACCACCTTTATTATTATTGCTTTTGTATAACTTATTTTCGACTTCAAAGAGCGTATCTAATATTTGACTAGTGTAAGTGTAGTTGTTAAATAAATAAGTATTGCTTGTAAATAAATATTTTAACTCTTCTTCAACCTCATCGATGCTATAGTCTTTATTTGATTTGATATAAGTACTTAAGTTTTTGTCTAGTATCTTGATGTTTTTTTCTGCGATGAAGTCATCGTTGACGGAGAGAGTTTTTGCATATTCTTTTCTAAGAGCGATGTCTTTTGTTTTGTTGAAGTTATAGATCATAGAAGATGAAAAGATAGCCATGATTACAACCCATATTACCAGCCATGCTAAATTATTTAGTTTGTTGTAGACGAAGATGTCAAACAAAACCATATAGGATATAATAAACAGCAAAAACCTAATAACGTCAATCTCTAATGAAAAAACACTTAGCATAGGAATAGCTACCAGCGTAGCTGCTCCATAAATTACTTGACGATTCATCTTCGGAAGATCCATCCTCATAATAATAAGCATGAGCAAATGACTGAATAAAAACAGACCTAATGAAAGCAGTACGACACCGAGTATGGCAAGCAAGCCTTCGTTGTTAATGTTTAATATATTGTCGAAATCAAGCTCAATGTTTGAATCTAGAATCAATCCTCTATTTACATTTGCAATATTGACCATGCTCAAGGATATGACTGAGGCATTTAAAAAGGCCAATAAATGTTTAATAGGCTTAGAAATGTGGGAGAATCGATATTTGTCAATGTTTCTATGGAAGAATAATATGATCCATAACATCAAAATCAAATTGATTAAAAAGTCTCCTAATGAACCACTTAAATTTAAATTGACAAAATCTTTATTGAATAATGAAAGTTCAGAAAAACGTTCTGTAAAATTTGTTAAGGCACTAGCAATTGTCAAGAATAAAACGATACTAATTAAAAAAGCAGAGCCAATGGCTAAATTGTACTTTTTGGTGATAAATTTTGCATACGAATTTACAAGCATAGCAAAAAATAGAAAACCCAAAAAATAAAAAGTTAGCAACCATCTAATGTTATTCGACCTCAAAGGCATAGCTCCCTCTGTCAACCATGCGATTGATTCATTTTCCTTGTATTTGATTGGAGTGCTTCCTGCTGTAGAGCTGAGGGCTACTTCTTGTGGAATGAACTGCTCACAACTATACTTGTTTTTTAAATGAGTACTGTTGAGTGCGTAATCATATTTTACTGGAATAAAACTCCAGAATTCATACGCTTCTAAAGTGGGAGCTGCTGTACTTCTTTTTTCTATGATGTAATTTGCATTACCCAGACGTTTAAATAATGGTTCATCTGATTGGTTGTTGAAATCAAAATGTTCAAAAGGACATAAGTTATTTGACCAAAAAGAGATTTCTTTATCCTTAAGACCAACCAATGTGAATTTTTGGTTCGTCAGGCCAAGCATTTTTTTTAGTTCATCATCAGAAGTTTGATTAGTTGAAAATTCCTTAAGCAAATGAACCAGGAAAGGAGTATCTTCTAAAAGAATAGTTATTTTCTTTTCAGTCTGTTTGAGGTGATCTTCTAGAGAGATGGCATACTTTTCCAAACCATCATCATCAATGTTTTTTTTATCGTAAACATATGCGATGAGTAGGAAAAAAAAGGAAAGCAAAGCAAAAATGATCTGTTTTCTAGTCATAAAGTGTAATCACCATGGATATTTATTACCTATTCACATAGGCTCAAATTTTAATCCAAATTAAGCATTCTGTGCTTAATTCTTAAAATCAATGCCTTTTAAGGTGTCACTTTTAAACGGAAGGGAAGAAAATAAGGTTTGTTTAATGGCTACCATTTAAGAAGGATTTTCCATCTCTGCTGCTCAAGTTGGATTCCTGAAGCTGCACTGGTCCCATAATCATTTTCAACTCCTTGCCAACTTGCAGGGATTTTGAAAGATGTGCCAAGTAGCTTATTATCTACTTGACCTGCTACTTGTGCTTGAATGGATTGACTTATAAAAAGTGCGCTTAGTATGAGGGTTAACAGCTTTTCTTCTTCTTTCGTTAAATTTATTAGATAAGCTAGACATCAACTTCTATGTTTTCATGGATTTTTATGAGTAGCATCATAAGACTAAAAGAATTACCTTTGCCAACGAATCGACTGTTCTATCGCGGAGTAATCCGAGGAAAGTCCGGACAACGCAAAGCACCGCACCATCTAACTGATGGGCTTCTTAGGCCAAAATCTTTGAAGACAGCTAGTGTCACAGAAAGCTATACTTCTCTGACTTGTCAGAGTAAAGGTGAAAACGTGTGGTAAGAGCACACGATCTTATAGGGTAACCTTAAGAATGGATAAACCTTGCGGGTTGAAATGCCATGTATATTTTGATCTCCTTTTGGAGGCAGAGTTGCTTGCTCTGTTGTTTGTTTATTCAAACAGTCTTAAAGGGTAGGCAGATTGAACTTGATGGTAACGTCAAGTCTAGATAAATGATAGGACTCGACAGAATCCGGCTTATAGGTCGATTTTTTTATTTGGCTATTAGCCTTTTGCTTAGCCATTCGCTTCAGAAAGATTTTGCTTTTTAGCAGGATCTTTTTTTTGCCTTTCGGCAAATATCTCCTTAAATGATTTTAATCAACCAAAAAAGGCATCCGTCTTATAACGAATGCCTTTTTTATATACATCGAACGACAAAAAACGCACGACAAACGACCGCATGAAAAATTATTTCTCTGCGATTTCTTTCAATTTATCTTCTAATTCATATTCATCACCTGGTAAATAACCAGAATGCTTATAAACGACATTTCCTGCTTTATCTACAACAAGTGTGTAAGGAACAGTCTGGAAATTTAAAGCTTTCTGTAATTCTTGATTAGCATCAGAAAGTATCGTGTATTCCCATCCTTTTGATTCTACCATCCCAGGAACTTTTGCTAAAGCTCTTTGAGTATCAATAGTGATCGCTAATAATTCTACATCATAATCTTCTTGCCATCCTTCATACATATCAGCTATAGCATCTAATTCTTTCTTACATGGACTACACCACGTTGCCCAAAAACTGATTATAGTAATCTTGTCGTTTGATCCATAGTCTTGAAGATTTACTGATTCACCATCTAAGGTTTTGATGCTAACATCTGGGAGTACATCTTGCCCCGAAAGAGTTATGGTAAAAAAAGCTAATGCAACTATTAATAATGATCTCATTTTCTAAATATATTTAATTTAAGTGTAAATGTAAATTAGCGTACTTTATGCTGTAAAACTACTTCAATTTAAATGAAATTGTAATGTCAAACCTTTCCCTTAAACTTATTTAACTTATCTTTAACTGCCTAATTTAGGAACAACTACAAAAGTGATATTTATACCTTATGAGAAAATCTAAGATTTACCTTATAATCCTTTTTATACCCTTATTTTTTAACCTTTCCTTAGCACAAGATGAAGCTCAAGTATCCGGTAATCTTGAGATGAATGGAAATTTCTTCAACAGAGATACACTTATTGGAGCTGCCAATACACCTCAGTATGACCATCAGTTATTTGGCGGTGAAAGTTGGTTGCAATTGAAATACAATTATAAAGGTTTTGAAGTAGGCGGAAGATTTGATTTTTACCATAATTCTAACTTGATTAATCCTCAATCTTCTTTCAATGGGCAAGGCCTAGGTAGATGGTATGTATCTAAAGACATCTATAATTTAGGCATAAGCATAGGCTATTTATATGACCAAATTGGTTCTGGAATAATTTATAGAGCCTTTGAAGAAAGATACCTTGGGATTGACAATGCCTTGTTTGGTGGAAGCTTAACTTATAACTTAACAGAGAATTGGGAAATCAAAGGTTTTGTAGGCAAACAAAAAAACAGGTTTGACCTCTATCAATCAGTAATCAAAGGTGCGGGCATTGAAGGATTTATTTCTTTAGGTGAAGAAGGTAAATTAAAACTTGCACCTGGAATAGGAGTTGTAAACAGAACATTAGATGATGGGTCCATGAATCTTTTAGTTTCGGAACTGAGAACTTATGCAGACGGAGAAAAATTTGTACCTAAATACAATAATTATGCAATGACCTTTTTCAATAATCTATCTGTAGGAAAAATAAATTGGTATTTTGAAGCTGCGTATAAAACCGCAGATGCTTTTAGAAACTTTGAAGGAGATAGATTCTTACAAGATGAAGGAACTGTTTTCTACACTTCATTAAGCTATGCAAATAAAGGTTTAGGTTTGACCCTCGAAGGAAAAAGAACAGAAAATTTTGAATTTAGAACCAGACCTCAAGAAGATTTGAATAGAGGTTTAGTAAATTTTTTGCCACCTCTTACTAGAGTGAATACTTTTAGATTACTTTCGAGGTATAATGCCGCTACACAATTTATTGGAGAACAAGCTTTTCAAATTGATGCAAGTTATAAGGTCAATAAAAAAGTCTTTTTAAATGCTAATTTTTCAAGAATTACCAATCTAGATGACTTACTCTTGTACCAAGAAGTGTTCACTGAAGTAACACTCAAAAAACCTAGAACTTGGCAATTAATTGCTGGGGTGCAGTTGCAAAATTATAACCAAGAAGTATTCGAGTCAAAGCCAGGAGTTCCTTTGGTAGAAACCATAGCTCCTTACGCTGAATTTCTTTATAAATTTGATAGAAAAAAAGCCATTCGTATTGAAGGGCAATTTATGACTGTCAACGAAGTTACCCAAAATACAGAACTTCAAAAAACAGATTATGGTGATTGGATTTTTGCTTTACTTGAGTTTAGTATTGCTCCAAAATGGACTTTTACTTTATCTGACATGTATAACCTAAGTCCTGGAAAAAATTCTCCAATAGATGAGACGGGGGAAAAGGCTAGTATTCATTATCCAAGAGTGGATGTCTTTTACACGAACAAGTCAAATAGATTTTCTTTATCTTATGTAAAGCAGGTAGAAGGAGTAGTTTGTAGTGGAGGGATATGTAGAATAGAACCTGCCTTTTCTGGAGTAAAGATGTCCGTGAACTCTACTTTTTAAAATTATAACCTATGAAAAATATTTGCTTCGCTTTCGTATTGTTTTTTGGACTTTGGTCTTCTTGCACCGAACTTCCTCCTAATCTTGGCGGAGGAAATAATCCAGATCCAAACGAGAATAAAATCTTCAAAAATGTCTTGATTGAGAAATTTACAGGAGTAAAATGTAAGGCTTGTCCTGCTGGATCTAGAGCAATCGAAGCAATAAAAGACATTCATGGTGATCGAGTAGTTTCAGTTTCAGTTCATACTGGCTTCTTTGCAGTTCCTTACCCTGAAAGTGAATTTGATTTTCGAACTCAGGATAGCGATGACTTATTGAATTTTATTTCAGGAGTTTCTACCTTTCCTTCAGCTTCTTTAAACAGAATAATTTTCGAAGGTGAAAACGTAAGACCTGTTGGTAAAGAAAAATGGGCTGGCTTTAGTGAATTAGAATTGGCTGAAGAGGCAGCTATAGATTTGACACTAGACTTAGTTTACAATACTAATAGCAGAAAACTTGAAGTAAACTTAGATGGAGAGTTTTTAAGTAATGTTGATTTAGTAAGCCCGAGATTTTCTGTCTATTTGGTAGAAAATAATATTGTAGATTATCAATTAGATGGAGAGATTTTGGTACCAGACTATAATCATAAACACGTTTTAAGAAAGGCCTTAACCGCCATTGACGGGGATGTCTTAAATGTCGAAACGACCAGAGGCACATTGTTTTCAGAACAACTAAGTTTTACCCTTCCACAAGAATGGAATGAAAGTGAAGTAAACGTGATTGCTTTTGTAAATGATGGGGGAGGAAATCAAGAAATCCTTCAAGTCCTTGAAAAGGAAATCCTAGAATAAGATAGATTAAAAATAATTTTTATTATGAAAAATATAATTTTCACCTTTTTTGCTACACTTTGTTTGTTCACTTGTGATGAAATACCTCCAGATGTGGGTACAGGTGGGGGAGGCCCTACACCTCCTGATCCTACTGAAGTAGTCAGAAAAGTTTTGATTGAAGAATTTACTGGTGTGAGATGCGTCAACTGTCCGGCAGGAAGTGAAGCAATAGAACAATTATTGGACATCCATGGCGATAGATTAGTAGCAGTTTCTATTCATGCAGGATTTTTCGCAATTCCTTATAATGAAAGTCTTTATGATCTAAAGACGGAAGATGGCAGCAATGTTCTCTCTTTATTAGGAGATCCAATTGGTTTTCCAACGGCTGTAATTAATAGGAAACTTTTTGATGGGGAAACTGGACTTCAATTGGGAAGAACAAAATGGGCTGGTCTGATTGATCAAGAATTGACGCAAAAAGCTGTTGCTAAATTAGATTTCAATGCTGATTATGATTCAAGTTCAAGAGAAGTTGAATTTGATGTGGATTTAGAATATCTAGAAACTTTAAGTTTAGATAATCCTAGGCTCACTATTTATATCCTAGAAAACAACATCCAGGATTACCAAGAAACTCCAGAAGGGAAAATTTCTGATTACAATCATAAGCATGTTTTAAGAGATGCTATAACAGCATTTGATGGAGATCCTTTAAGTAATGGTACGACCATTGGCACGGTAGAAAACTTATCATACTCTTATACTTTACCTGATGATTGGGTAGCTTCTAATGTAAATGCTATTGCATTCTTTCATAATGGAGGCGATGAAAAAGATATTCTTCAAGTGGAAGAATTACACATAGAAGAATAATTTTTCGACGCTAAAAAAAAAAGGCTTACTAAATCTCTTTAGTAAGCCTTTTTTTATTAACGTTTTCTTTTTTTCTTCTTACTAGGATTCAGCACTAACACCTAAGTCTAATTTTATTCTGAACCAACTTTCTTTTAAGTAAAATTCTGCATTGGTCATGCTTCCTAAGGGAATTTCGATCCCTGGACCAACCAGTAAATTCAACCTTTTTGTTAAAGACCTATTTCATTCTATTATTTTAATTGCTTATAAAACCACGTGGATACATCTATAAGAGTTTTATGAAGTTAAAAACGCTACAAGTAAACCTGATTGTTCTCAAACTTGGCTAGCTTTGGCGGTATAATTCTTGATACCTAAATTAAAATCGATTCCATGAAATACATAAGCCCATTATTGATTTTCAGCCTATTTGTCCTTTTTTCATGTAATTCAGACGATAATATAGGCGATCCTGGACCTGAGGATTTAAACTTTCAAGTTTCCAGCCTTGACGGCAAATCTCAAAAAGGTCCATACTTGATTGGTTCATCGATCACGATCTTCGAACTCAATAATGATTTTGGTCCAACCGGACTTTCATTTGCTGAGGAAATAGTCGACAATTTAGGATCTTTCCAAATCGATGGAATAGAACTGGCTTCTCCATATGTAGAAATGAGGGCGAATGGTTTTTATTTTAATGAAGTCATTAATGAAAACTCTGCGGCTCCGCTGACACTCAATGCCATTTCAAACCTAACAGAAAAACTAAACATCAACATAAACATCTTGACCTCACTAGAGAAAAAAAGGGTTGAGTTCTTGATTGCAAATGGTGCTGATTTTAGCGAAGCAAAAAGTCAAGCCATTGCTGAAGTTTTAAATGTTTTTGAAATCAATAATTCAAACATTGAAGAGGCTGAACTTTTGGACATTACACAAGCTGGAGAAAACAACGCCATCTTATTAGCGGTTTCTGCAATCTTACAAGGATATGGCTCTGTAGCAGATCTTTCTGCATTGATATCAAGCATTTCAGCTGATATCGAAACGGATGGCGTTTTAAACGATGAAAATATTTGTGTTCTATTAAAAAGTAATGCTAGCATATTGAGACTTTCTGAAATCAGAGCTAATATGGAGGCTTGGTTAACTACTCAAGGAGTAAATGGTTCTATTGCAAATTTTGAAAAATTTGTAAATCAATTCATCCAGAATAGTCCTTGCGAATCAAATGCTTCAATCCTTTATCCAGAAATGGGAAAACATGGTGCTAACATCTTAAGTGATACGCATACATCCTTACCAAAAGGAAGTTATTCTATGGCTGCTAATTTAAAAGACGGAAGTAGCTTAAGAGTAAAAGTCAAAGGAAATAATTGGGTGATGGAAATAGGACAAAGCAATACAGGTTGGGATGTTGGAGATTGGGATCCGATTGGCTATCAAAGAGAGTTTACTTCCAATAGAACCGGAGACATTGATTTTAAGATTACACTAGTAAATCCATTACCAAATGGACCAGTATCTGATGTAGTGATCATAAAGGTTTATGAAAACGAATCTGATAATGCTACCTGGACAAAAAATTTAAAAATCTCTGATGTTTCTGCGGCTATTAACTATCCAGAATTTGGTGACTTTGGAGGGAATGTTTTAGCAGGATTTGCCAGTGTAGATAATCCAATGGATGGAAACAGCTATCCTGTTTCAGTAAAAGCTTTAATACCAAGTGGCCAAAATGTTGAAGTAGAATTTATAGGTTATGTCTGGAGTATTCCTAATCCAGAAGAAGGCATCGGCTGGGAAATACTTTCCATGAATGGCAATACTTTAAGATTAAGAAGTACCAGTGAAGAAGCTGATTTTAAATTAATTTTGACACCACCTTGTGATCCAAGTCAATCAAGTGAATTGATTATTAATGTCTATCAAAATGGAGACAGTAATCCAAGCTTTTCATTTAATGAACAAATTGAAAGTGAACTGTCAGAAGGACCCATGTTTCTCCCTGGTAATTTTGGAGAAAACATATTAGAGTTAGCGGGCGCAACATTAGCTCCAGGAGATTACTCCATGCTCGTATTTGCAGAAAGTGATTTTAAGCTTGTGTTAAAGGGTAATGCTTGGAACATTCCAAATCCAATGATGGGATATGGATGGACAGTAATGCCTTATGATAATGCTAGTAATTCACAAACATTTGTAAAGGTAGATAATGATGCTGACCTTTTGATACAGCTAATTAATCCTTCTCAAGGTCAAGCAGAAATACAGCTTGAATATTATGTCGGTTGCGCAAGCACTCCAACTGAGAGCTTCAGTATTTTTGTGGACTAGTCTATACCATTTGCTTAAAGGCAAAAAAAACAAATCTAGTAATCCTGAAAAAAACCTAACTTGCATCTTCTAAAAGAAAATTATGAAGATATCCCTTAATTGGCTGAAAGACTACCTAAACACAGGAGATCTAAGCCCTGAACAAATAGGAGAAATTCTGACAGACATAGGCCTCGAAGTAGAAGGCATGGAAGAAACTGAAAGCATCAAAGGTGGCCTCGAAGGCATCGTAGTAGGACACGTGGTCGAATGTGATAAACATCCCAATGCAG
Source organism: uncultured Saprospiraceae bacterium (assembly GCA_937941095.1). Lineage (GTDB taxonomy): Bacteria > Bacteroidota > Bacteroidia > Chitinophagales > Saprospiraceae > JALZVN01. The sequence goes on from CALDYJ010000147.1 coordinate 25,116, forward strand.
ATAAACTTTCCTTGACTAAAGTCAATATTGGAAATGAGGAGCTATTACAGATCGTATGTGGAGCTCCAAATGTAGCACAAGGACAGAAGGTCATGATCGCAACCATAGGTACCACCCTTTATCCTGCAGATGCTGAGCCATGGAAAATCAAAAAAGGCAAAATTAGAGGCGAGGAATCTCAAGGGATGATATGCGCAGAAGATGAACTCGGCATCGGCAATGACCATAGCGGGATAATCGTCCTGCCAGAAGATACAGCCATCGGAAGCTTAGGCAAAGACTATTATAAGGTAGAAAAGGATTTTATATACGACATAGGCTTAACGCCAAACAGATCTGACGCTACCTCACATTTGGGTGTAGCAAAAGATTTGGCAGCAGCCTTAAAGATCAATCATAAAGTAGGTGATGGCTTGGTGAAAATTCCTGATGTTTCTTCTTTTGCTTCCGCAAATGAAAACACTATTATAGATGTCGTAGTAGAAGATGAGAAAGCTTGCCCAAGATTCTCTGGGCTAAGTTTGAGCGATACCAACATAGGACAAGCACCAGATTGGATGAAAAAGAAACTACAAAGCATTGGGGTGAAATCCATTAATGTTATAGTAGACATCACCAATTTTATCCTTCATGAATTAGGACAACCGCTTCATGCTTATGATCAAGATAAAATCGAAGGCAATAAGATCATCGTTAAAAAATTACCGAAGGACACTGTCTTCATAGCGCTTGATGAAAAAGAAATCAAACTGAGAGCAGAGGATCTGATGATCTGTGATGGAGAGTCTAAAGGCATGTGTATCGCTGGTATATATGGCGGCCTAAATTCTGGGGTAACAGAAAAAACCAAAAACATATACTTGGAGTCTGCACATTTTGAACCAGTTGGAATCAGGCAGACGAGTACAAAACACATCTTGAGAACTGATGCAGCTAAAGTTTTTGAAAAAGGATCAGATCCTAACAATACCCTTTTTGCACTTAAAAGAGCAGCCTTGTTGATGCAAGAATATGCTGGTGCAAAAATCAATTCTTCATTAACAGATTTCTATCCTAATTTCATTGCACCAAAAGAAATTGAAGTGAAGTATGAGCACATCAACAGAATGATGGGCATTAGCATAGATAAAGGTGAATTGATGGATATCCTTGCTGCACTGAATATGCCAGTTAAAAATGACAATGGCGAATCTTTCGTGGTAGCAGTTCCTACAGATAAATTTGACGTAATCAGGGAAGCGGATGTGATAGAAGAAGTCATCAGAATATATGGTCTCAATAAGATTCCCATTCCTACTAAGATCCATACTTCAATTTCTACCTCAAAGGCTTTGATGCCTTTAAAAGTCAAGGAAGAACTTTCCTCAATTTTAGTGGCCAGTGGATTTAACGAAATGATGGCGGTCTCCTTATCAAGGTCTTCTTATTATGAAAACATCCTTCCAAGAGATAAATCAGAATTGATTTTTGTAAACAATACCTCAAACAGGGATTTTGATGTCATGCGTCCAGACATGATTTTTAGTGCCTTAGAAGCGGTGGCTTATAACCAAAACCGCCAAAATCAAGACCTAAGACTCTTTGAATATGGCAAAACCTATGTTCGTAATAATGGAGAGATGCAAGAGGAACAACTATTTAGTTTATGCATGACAGGCTCAAAAATGAGTGAAAGCTGGCTAAATAAAGGAAAAAATGAAGTATCCTTCTATACTTTAAAATCGTATATAAAGAAGTTGCTGGATTATTTAGGCATAAAAGCTTATCAAGAAGAGCAATTGTCTAATGAGTCTTTTGTTTATGGCTTGAAATTCTTTAGAGGTCCATTAAAAATTGCTGAATTTGGAAAATTAAAGACCAGTATTAGCAAGAAAATGGACATAAAGAATGAAGTTTTCTTCGGAAATCTTTATATGAACGATATATTTAGGACAATTCAGAAACAAAAAGTTAAATTTGCAGCAATCAACAAATATCCAGGTACTAGAAGAGACCTGGCATTAGTGATTGACGACAAAGTAAATTTTAGCCAGATTGAGGCATTGGCGAAGAAAACAGAAAAGAAATTTCTCAAAGGAATAAATTTGTTTGATGTTTATAGCAATGAAGATCAATTAGGAAAAGGGAAGAAGTCTTACGCGGTAAGTTTCAATTTTGAAAACCCTGAAAGGACGATGAAGGATAAAGAGGTTGAAAAAATTATGAACTCCTTAATTGACAAATACGAGAAAGAATTAAATGCTGTAATCAGGCGTTAATACATTAAGTAGCCTATGGAACATTTAAATGATAAATTAGGAGCAATAAAAATTAAAGCCAGACAACTGGCCTTGAAAATAGAAAGATTAGAGTCAGAGAACATTGTTCTCAAAAAACAAGTTAATCAACTTAAAGCTAAAGGAAACAAAACTGGAAAAGTGTTGATAGAAAACAAGATTTCCTCAAAAAAAGGAAGTCCTGGTGAATTGGAAGAATACAAACAATTGAAAAAGGAAGTAGCTCAATACATTAAAGAAATTGATAAATGTATTGAAATGGTAAAAGAGGTATAGCATATTTGATTCTCATTTTGATTTAAAATCAATGGACAATAAAGAGCTTAAAAAAATTAAAGTAATCGTTGATGGAAGACCTTTTCCACTGAAAGTAGAGGAAAACAAAGAAACTTCTATCCTTGACGCCGTAAAAGAGCTCAACAGTAGAATCAATCAGTATCAGTTAAAATTCAAAGGGAAACCCAAAGAAGAAATATTATCCATGGTCCTACTCACTTATGCAGTAGATCTTCAAGATTCTCATGGACAAGAGCAAGACGATACTTCAGCCTTTCAAGCCAAATTGGACGAAATAGACCAATTATTAGATGCTGCTCTCTGATTTAAGACCTTCCTACATTTTACCTAGCTTTCTATTTATTAGAAAATAGTTTACTCATTATAATAATCGATAATTATGGATTTAATATCAATCGGTATCGGAGCAGTGTTAGGACTAGTAGTTGGATCAGGAATAGGATACTTCATCATACAAGCAGCATTTAAAAATAAAGTATCTGAAGCAAATAAGACCGCAGACCTTACCCTCAAAGAAGCCAAGCTCAACTCTCAAAGAAAGTTAGACGAAGCTAGATCTCAAGCTGATAAAATTGTCAGCAAAGCTGAAGCTAAAAATGAAAGCATTAAACAAAAGAAAATTGGCGAAGCCAAAGAAAAGTTTAATAAACTCAAATCTCAATTTCACGAAGAAAAATCTAAAGCTAAAGTCGAGTGGAAAGAAAGAGAGATGGAAGTTAAAAGCTTAGAAAAAGACCTCAGTCAAAAATCTCAAAGCCTTAAAAGTAGGATTGAGAACATCGAAAACCAAGAAGCAGAAGTCAAAATGATCAAGCAGAATCTTGACAAACAGATGAACATCATTGGTAAAAAGAAAAAAGAATTAGAAGCTAAAGAAGACGAGCACATCAAGGCCCTGGAAAAAGTAGCTAATCTTACAGAAGGAGAAGCAAAAGAACAAATTTTACATGCTGTAAAAGCTAAGGCTGAAACTGATGCCATGTCTCTGATCAAAGACTCCATCACTCAAGCAAAGCTTACCGCAAATAAAGAAGCTAAAAAAATAGTGATTCAGTCCATTCAAAGAATGTGTGCAGAATACACCATAGAAAATACTGTATCTGTATTTAATTTGGAGTCTGATGACATCAAAGGACAGATCATCGGTAGAGAAGGACGTAACATTCGAGCTCTAGAAGCAGCTACTGGAGCAGAGATCGTAGTAGACGATACGCCAGAAGCAATTGTGATTTCTAGTTTTGATCCTATCAGAAGAGAGATCTGTAGACTCTCACTTAAAAAATTAGTAGCAGATGGAAGAATTCATCCTGCTAGAATTGAAGAAGTGGTAGCAAAGGTCAAAAAACAATTGACTGAACAAATTATAGAGATTGGAGAAAGAACAGTAATTGATCTAGACATACATGGTCTTGATCCATACTTAGTAAAGATGGTCGGTAGAATGAGGTTCAGATCTTCTTATGGTCAGAACCTATTGAAGCACTCCATAGAGACAGCAAACCTTTGTGCAACAATGGCTGCAGAAATTGGATTAAATCCTAAGCAAATTAAATTAGCTAAAAGAGGTGGACTGCTACACGATATAGGTAAAGTAGCAGAAGAAGATAGTGAATTGTCTCACGCAATCTTAGGGATGCAAATATGTGAGAAGTATAAAGAGCATGCAGCAGTATGTAATGCAGTCGGTGCTCACCACGATGAAATAGAAATGAATAACATCATTTCGCCATTGGTGCAAGCTTGTGATGCGATATCTGGTGCGAGACCTGGTGCAAGAAGAGAGATCTTAGAATCTTACCTGAAGAGAATTGGAGAGCTTGAAGACATAGCTATGGCACATGATGGTGTGCAGAAAGCGTTCGCAATGCAAGCAGGAAGAGAACTGAGGGTAATAGTGGAATCTGAGAAAGTTACCGATGAGTATGCTGATGATTTGTCTTTCATGATTTCTCAGAAGATACAAGACGAAATGCAGTATCCTGGACAAATTAAAGTGACTGTTATTAGAGAAAAACGTGCGATTTCTTTCGCTAGATAGGATTCGCTCTTATTATATCGCTCAATAAAATGCGCAAAGAGAATTTTAATTGGAAAAATTTTCTTTGCGCATTTTTTTTGACATCCAAGGTATAAGCACCTAGACAAAATATAAGTCTGCCAAATTAACAATAAGGGGAATATAGTTCCGAAAGCATTCTTTATAGCATATAGTATTTGATCGGGAAAGCTTTTTATGAAATCCGAACTTTTGATCTTCAATAGCCCTTTTGAACTCCTTGATTTTCAGCCTAAAAAAAGAGCTCAAGCGCTTTTAAAAGACTATTAAAACACCTACATTTGCAGCAAAATCGAAGGAGTTTTTAAAACTTATAAAAACGACAGCATTGAAGCGTAAATTTTCCTTTTTTCTGATGGTATTCATGGTCTCAACATGCCTATTGTTCGCTCAGAACAATAACAAACAAGACCATTCTGGACACAACCATGCAAGTCATAGCAAAACGGAAGGTGATCATTCCGGTCATAATCATGCAAAAGGCGATCACTCTGGGCATAATCATGCGAAGGAAGACCACTCTGGGCACAACCATGCAAAGGGAGATCATTCTGGTCATAATCATGCAAAAGGTGATCACTCAGGACATAATCATGCAAAAGGTGGACATTCTCATGATGCTCATACAAATGCTTGCGGCTTTGTTTTTGATAAATCTGAATTTAACCCAGGAGCCGTCGCATTCCACCACATTTCTGATCAAAACATTTATAGCATAGGACCATGGCATTTTCCGCTACCATGCATTACTTATGTAAAAGGTAAAGGACTAGATTTTTTCTCTTCAGGAAAATTTAATGCTGATTACCATGGAAATGGAACAAATGCTTACAATGGATTTGTCTTGTACGAAGGAACATTAAGAAAAATAGAAAATCCTAACTTTCCAACTGGATTAGTTGACATAGGACACCACAATGTAAAAGCATTAGGAAAGAAAAATGCTAAGGGTAAAGAAATAGCTGTTGTGCACTTATGCCACGATGGCAAACAATTAGCTTGTGAAAATAAAAGTACTTTAGATTTCGGTCTATTTGGAGGAGGCTTAACTTCCTTCTATGACTTTTCAATAACTAAGAATGTTTTTTCTATGTTATTGATTTGTTTTTTACTTGGCTGGCTTTTCTTTGCCATTGCTAAAAAATATAGAAACAATCCTAACAAAGCACCAAGTGGAGCACAAGGATTTATGGAAACGATGTTCCTATTTATTCAAGATGAGGTTTGTAAACCTTTCCTTGGGCACAAATGGGAAAAATATACGCCATTCATCATGTCTCTTTTCTTTTTTATACTCGGCTTAAATCTCTTCGGACAAGTACCATTCTTTGGTGGCTCAAACGTTACAGGAAATCTAGCGGTAACTGCTGTTTTAGCAATCATTGCATTTTTCGTAGTTAACTTCAGTGGAAACGGAGATTACTGGAAACACATATTTTGGATGCCTGGAATACCAGCATGGGTAAAAACTATTGTTACACCTGTGGAATTCTTAGGGATATTTATAAAGCCTATTACTTTGATGTTACGTTTGTTTGGTAACATTACAGCAGGACACATGGTAATCGTGATTTTTGTTGGATTGATTTTCATCTTTGGTAAAAACGGTGCAAATGTTGGAGCAGCTTGGGGAACAACCATTGCTTCAACTTTATTAACCTTATTCATGATGGCGATTGAATTGTTAGTTGCTTTTATTCAAGCATTCGTGTTTGCAATATTAACAGCTTCTTACATTGGGGCAGCAACAGAAGAACATCACGCACACTAAATAAAAATATTTTTTAACTTAAACCATATACATTATGTACGCAGCAATTGGAGCTGGATTAGCAGTAATAGGAGCCGGAATCGGAATTGGTAATGTTGGTGCCAAAGCAATGGAGGCGATCGCTCGTCAGCCAGAAGCAGTAGGTGACATCAGAGCAAACATGATTCTAATGGCTGCCCTTGTAGAGGGTGCCGCTCTTATCGCAATTCTTCTTGCCTTCTTCGTAGGACAATAAGAAAGTTAAAAAAAAAGGATCGGGGTTTAGCGCTTGGCTAAAAACCGATCCTCTATTAAAAATATTAAATTTTAGATAAATGATTTTATTAGAAGCTTTAGATTTTTCGCCAATTAAACCAGATGTTGGATTGTTCTTATGGACATCAATCATCTTCCTTTTATTTTGGTTCATTGTAGGAAAATTTGCTTTCGGTCCAATCAAGGATGCTTTGAAAAAAAGACAAACTGATATCCAGGATGCACTTGATCAAGCTGAAAAAGCCAAAGAAGAAATGGCTAACCTTCAAGCGGAAAATGATAAGATTCTTGCACAAGCAAGAGAAGAAAGATCTGCTATTTTGCGTGAAGCAAAAGAAACGAAAGATGGGATCATTAAAGAAGCTAGAGATAATGCTAAGACTGAAGCTAATAAGATTTTAACTTCAGCTAAATTGGAAATTGATAACCAAAAGAAAGCTGCAATAACAGAAGTTAAAAACATGACAGGTCAGATGGCAGTAACCATTGCCGAAAAAGTTTTAAGATCTGATCTTAGTGAAAGTGCCAAGCAAGACGCTTTAGTTGGCAAATTAATGGACGAACTTAATTTAAATTAAAATGTCTGTAACCAGAATAGCTTCAAGATACGCTAAGTCATTATTAGATCTTGCCATTGAGCAGAATCAAATGGATAGAGTACTTGAAGACATGAATTACCTTAAAGAGGCTGTACAAAGTAGAGACCTTTACCTTATGTTAAAGAGTCCTATCATCAATACAAGTAAGAAGAAAGAAATCATCAATGTCCTTTTTAATGACAAATTCGACAAAATGTCAATGGGCTTTATGAACATCATCGTTGGCAAAGGAAGAGAAAGATACCTTCCTGAAATTGCTGCTGAGTTTGAAAAGCAATACAAAGCACATAAAAGGATTTCTACAGCTGTCATTACTTCTGCTCATCAACTTTCTGAAGCGGCTGTGGCTAAAATCAAAGCCAAATTATTAGCTTCTAAAATTACTGATGATTCAGTAGAATTAGTGACTAAAATAGATCCAGACTTAATCGGAGGTTTTATCATAGAAATTGGAGACAAACTTTATGACGCTTCTGTAGCTGGAAAATTAGATAAACTTAAACAAGAATTTGTAGGGAATACTTACAAACTTCAATACTAATAAAATTTTTAAATCATAAAATAATTAGCACATGGCTGATGTAAAACCAGGAGAAATTTCCGCAATACTTAAGCAGCAGCTTTCTGGATTTAAAACAGAATCTGAATTGGAAGAAGTAGGAACCGTACTTCAAGTAGGTGACGGTATCGCTCGTGTATACGGACTAACTGCAGCACAAGCTGGAGAATTGGTAACTTTCGAAACAGGCGTTGAAGCAATCGTACTTAACTTAGAAGAAGATAACGTAGGTGTTGTATTAATGGGACCTGGTGATGGTATCAAAGAAGGTTCAACTGTAAGAAGAACTGGAAACATCGCCTCGATCAATGTTGGTGAAGGTTATGTAGGGCGTGTTGTAAATGCCTTAGGCCAACCTATTGACGGAAAAGGACCAATTGCAGGAGCTACTTACCAAATGCCTTTGGAAAGAAAAGCACCTGGGGTAATCTACAGAGAACCTGTTGCTGAACCTTTACAAACCGGTATCAAAGCAATCGATGCAATGATCCCAATAGGTAGAGGACAAAGAGAGCTAATTATTGGTGATAGACAAACTGGTAAAACGGCTATCGCTATCGATACCATAATTAATCAAAAAGAGTTTTACGATAAAGGAGAACCTGTATTTTGTATTTATGTAGCTTCTGGTCAAAAAGCTTCTACAGTAGCCAATGTGGCAAAAACCTTAGAAGAAAACGGAGCGATGGCTTATACAGTAATTGTATCAGCTTCAGCTTCTGATCCTGCACCACTTCAGTTTTATGCACCTTTCTCTGGAGCATGTATTGGAGAATTCTTTAGAGATACAGGAAGACCAGCACTAATCATCTACGATGATTTGTCTAAGCAGGCAGTAGCTTATAGAGAAGTTTCTCTTTTATTAAGAAGACCTCCAGGACGTGAAGCTTATCCTGGTGATGTATTCTACCTTCACTCTAGATTATTAGAGCGTGCAGCAAAAGTTATTAATAATGATAAGATCGCTAATCAAATGAACGATCTGCCGGAGTCATTAAAAAATGCTGGTTTAGTAAAAGGTGGAGGATCATTAACTGCACTACCTATCATTGAAACTCAAGCAGGTGACGTTTCTGCTTATATCCCAACCAACGTAATATCAATTACAGATGGTCAGATATTCTTAGAATCAAACCTATTTAATGCAGGTGTAAGACCAGCAATTAACGTGGGTATCTCAGTATCAAGGGTAGGAGGTAATGCTCAGATTAAATCAATGAAGAAAGTATCTGGTACATTAAAATTAGACCAAGCACAGTATAGAGAACTTGAGGCATTTTCAAAATTTGGATCTGACTTAGATGCAGTGACAATGGCTATCCTTGAAAAAGGAAAAAGAAATGTTGAAGTATTAAAACAAGCTCAGTATTCTCCATTAACAGTAGAAAAGCAAGTAGCAATAATTTACTTAGGCTCTAAAGGACTACTTAAGGATGTTCCTGTAAATAAAGTGAAAGAGTTTGAAGAAAATTTCTTAACTACTCTTGAAAAGAGAAGCCCAGAAACTTTAAGCACTTTCAAGTCTGGAAAATTGACTGACGAAGCAACTAAGTACATTACCGATTTAGCTGCTGAATTAAGTAGCCAGTACAAAGCATAATATGTAGTCGATAGTCCTTCGTCTTTAGTCTTTTCAAGCACTAATGACGAAGGACTTAACCATAATATTAATCGTTTATTCTTAAGTCGGTTTAAAAAGTCTAAAGACTTACGACTAAAGACAAAAGACTCAAAAAAAATGGGTGCAAACCTTAAAGAAGTAAGAGAAAGAATCAAGTCAGTATCTTCTACACAGCAGATCACTAAAGCCATGAAAATGGTTTCTGCAGCTAAATTACGTAGAGCTCAACAAGCGATTCAACAGATGAGACCTTATTCTGAAAAGATGAATGATATGTTGAGTAACATCATGTCAGGCATGGAAGCAGGTGATGCTGTTACTTCTTTTGGGATTAATAGAGAGATTAAGAATGTATTGATTGTTGTGGTTACTTCTTCAAGAGGATTGTGTGGGGCATTTAATGCCAATGTAATCAAAGCAGCTTTAGCAAGAATTGAAGAAAAATATGCAGCACAAAAAGCAGCAAAAAAAGTAAGCATTCTCTGTGTTGGTAAAAAAGGCTTTGATTTTTTTAAAAAGAGAACTGATGAATACAATGTGATCACTGATCATGTAAATCTTTTTGAAGATTTGAGCTTCAATAACATTGCACCTGTTGCCAATGAAATAATGGACGGCTTTAGTGCTGGAAAATATGATGCCATCGAAATCTCCTACGGAAGATTTAAAAATGCGGCTGTTCAATTTCCAACCATCGAACCTTACATTCCTGTAGCACCTAAAAAAGTATCAGAATCAGAATTAGCGTCTGCCAAAGGTAAAAAAATGGCAAAGCCTGATTACATCTTTGAACCAGACAAACAAAAGTTATTAGAATCACTGATTCCTTCTATCCTTCAGAATCAGTTCCAAAAAACGTTGCTTGATACACATGCTTCTGAACATGGCGCTAGAATGACTGCCATGGATAAAGCAACAGAAAATGCAGAAGACCTGAAAAAAGAATTAAAAATTACTTACAACAAAGCTAGACAAGAAGCGATTACAAAAGAGCTTTCAGAAATTGTTGGTGGAGCAGCAGCCTTAGAAGGAGCTTAGTAAGGTATTTAATTAGACTAGTTTCAAAAATTTATATTCATCTCTGTTTAAAGATCTAATGTGGTCTTTAGTCCCTGGTCTATAGTGCACCGAATTTCTTTCATACTTAAATATTGGATTCCAAGAATTCAAATCAAAAACGCTTTTTACTTAAATTCAACCATCAACCATCAACTAAAACTCAATTAATTTAAGTTCGATGGCTTTCTTAACCAATCCAACAGAATTTCTAACTTGAAATTTTTGCATCAAATTTTTTCGATGAGTTTCCACCGTATTGATGCTGATGTACAATTTTTCTGAGATCTCTTGAGTAGTATATTCTTCACTGATAAGAGACAATACTTCTTTTTCTCTTTTAGTTAAATTAGGGATAAAAGACAAATTGCTCTTTCTACTTTGTTCGCCCATTAAAGAGTTCATGTAAATTTCTGAAATCTTATCATCTAGAAATTTTTCTCCGCCATAGACTTTACGAATAGCGGTATCTAATTGAGCAATGTTGGTAGATTTTGAGACGTAACCTAAAGCTCCACATTTTAAAATTTTCTTCACGATGCTTATCTCCAAATGAGACGACAGGGCAATTATTTTTAAGTCTGGATCTGTTTTGATTAGCTTTTTCGTTAACTCAATCCCATTAGTATTAGGAAGAGAAATGTCCATTAATACAACATCAGGAACTGACTTAGGAATGTCATTTAAAGCCTCATCACCAGAAGTAGCAAAACCAACGCATTCTATGTCTTGCTCAGCTTCCAAGTGGTTTTGGATGGCGTCAATTAAAATTTTATGATCGTCTACTATGTATACTTTTATCATTTTATTGGGATTTCTATATTAAACTCTGTACCTGATTTATTGGTCATTTGAATCGTACCGTCCAAATATTTAATTCTTGATTTTATGCCACTTAAGCCCATGCTCTTTAAATGGTCAGCATGCCATGCTTTCTCACTCATGCCTTTACCATTATCTTTAATAATGACCTTTAAAGTTTTTTCATCCTTCCAGGATTCTAATTTAATAAAAGCCCCGCCTGAATGCTTTTCTATGTTTTGTGTGATTTCTTGAAATATTCTATACAGCATTAATGCACGTTGTTTGTCTCTTATTTGATCAAGATCATGTAACTCCTCATCAATTTCATATCCTTTATTCTTCAAGTGGTGAGTTAGATCTTCAATAGCTCCTTCAAGTCCTGTCAATTCAAATGCAACCGGAGTCATGTTATGACTAATTCTTCTGATCTCCGTTGATGCCTTATCTATGATGTCATCTAATTGTATTGCAATGTTTGAATCCTTGAAGTTTTGTTCTTTTTTCTGTAAGGCAAGCATTTTCATTTTAATGGTAGTCATCAAAGTCCCGATATTGTCGTGCAAATCTTGAGCAATCCGCTTGCGCTCTTCTTCTTGACCTTCCAAAATTGACTCCATAGCTATCAGTTGATTCTCTTGCTTCAACACATTTATTTCTGCTTGTTTTAGTTCCAACTCCTGCTTCTGTAATCTTCGTTTATTTTTATGTTCTAAATGAATGAAGTAAAACCCTGTTGCCAAACCTAAGATTAGATAACTAAAACCAAATAAGTATAAACGTTGTTTATGCTTACTCGCTTGCAAAGCATAATTTTGTTCTATGATCAGTTTTTCTTTTTTTTCGTTTTGATACTTCTCTTCGATGTCTTTAAAATTTAGGGCTCTGTCCACAGAATTAAGACTATCATTTGCGATATGAAATCTCTGATGAAATTTTAAAGCATGTTCAAAATTTCCGTTTCTTTCAGCAATGACGCTTATGTTATTGGCAAGTTCTTTTTGATCTTGCAAGGATAATTTGTCTAAGCTTTCCAGCTTGATGTTTTTGATGATTTCAAATGCTTCTTTGATCTTACCCATTTTAGTAAGAATAATGGCATTGCCAGATAAATAGATATTGTATTCTTTTTCTAGTGAATCATCACCGTAAAATTTTAAAACCTCATTAGAATAGTTTAATGCTTCAGCGTATTTATTTTGGGAAGATAGAAGAGCTGCTATGTTTATCTTGTTTCTTATAGAAAATCTTGAACCTTCTTTCTCTATGCCTTCTATTTTTTTATAATAGTGTAAAGCAGAATCTAACATGTGAAGATTCTTATACACGATGCCTAGATTTCCCATTGCCCATTTGTCTTCAGGATTCATTGACAAGACTTGGTGATAATATTTTTTTGCTTTCGAGAACTGCTTTTTTTCTAGGTAAATGTATCCAATCCCAGAAAGCGTGATTTTGGCAGATTTGGGCTTATTTAATCTTCTAAATCCTTCCAATACTTTAAATCGAATTTCAAGAGCTTCATCAAAATCGCCAAAAACACTCTTAATGCTAGCATAATTGTCTAACATGCAAAGAGCCCTAAATTCATTTCCAATCGCTAGTGCTAAATTTTCTGCAAGTTTCAAATCTTCAAGCGCCAATTGTTTTCGCTTACTTTCTCTATATATCTTTGAACGAGCATTAAGACAATTTATAAATAAGGCAGTGTCAGGGATTCCTTGGCTTAATTGAACGGCTTCATTAATGTAATTTTCGGCTTTAGCTAAACTGTCTGCGTAGGTGTAAAAATACTCCGTACTCAAATCCCATAGTCTTTCGACTTTGATGGAATCATTTGAAGCAGTATTTATCTTTATTTTAAGACTATCAATTAAAGGAGTAGAACTAAGTTTCCATGGAAAGCAGCAAAAAACAAGTAGGCTAACAAAGATCAAAGATCTCATATTAATCATTCATTTAATTCGATAGGGTTTGGCTAAGAATATTATTCTTATCTACTGAATATACAGAAAAATCCAATAAACAAAGATAATGATGAGCTCCCCTTATCTGATCACCTTAAACAATGATTAATCATATATCACGGAATACAGTTAGTCGCAGTATTTATTGATGTAGGCTTATAGAATGGTTTTTCTTTGGAGTTATTTATTGAGGCAAATGTTTATGAGCCTTTGCACCCAAATTCTTCACTTTTTCTGCTCTTGTTACGAGATTTCCAGTTCCAGTTTTTAGTTTTTTCATGCCTTCGTCAAATGCAGATTGTGTCTGCTGGATTCGTTTGCCAATAGCTTCCATGTCAATTAAAAAGGCTGCAAATTTATCATACATTTTTCCTGCTTCGCTTGCAATCTCGATGGCATTGCGTTGTTGCTTTTCATTTCTCCATAAACTATCCACAGTTTTTAAGGTAGCAAGTAAAGTTGAAGGCGTTACAATCACGATATTTTTTTCGAAGGCGTAGCCATAAAGATCTGCATTTTGTTTTAAAGCACTCCCAAATGCAGTCTCTATTGGTACGAACATAAGTACAAAGTCTGGGCTTCCAATTTCATATAAATCCTGATAGTTTTTTACGGACAAGCCATCAATGTGTTTTTTTATGGAATTGCTGTTGTCCTTTGCAGCTTGCATCATTTCATTATCATTATCCGCATTGATAAAACGCTCATAAGCTTTTAAGGAGACCTTAGAATCAATGATGATTTTTTTATTGTCTGGAAGGTCAATGACAACATCTGGTCTTTGTAAATTTCCATCGCTGTTTCGCAATGAGCTTTGTATAAAATATTCTCTGTTTTTTTGTAAACCAGATTTATCTAATATAGATTCTAAAATCAATTCGCCCCAACTTCCTTGAATTTTGGAATCTTGCTTTAAAGCTTTTGTTAAGTTATTAGCTTCAGTTGACATTTTTTCATTAAGATCTCGCAAGCCAGAAATTTGTTCTTTTAAAGAGGAATGCCTGGCGATGGATTCTTTGTCACTGCTTTCAATTTTTTCTTCGAAGGTTTTTATTTTTTCCTTCAAAGGACTTAATATTTCATTTAATCCTTTCTTTTGTTCCTCTTCAAATTTCTTTGACTTTTCATCGAGTAACTGGTTGGCTAAGTTTTTAAATTCTAATTGAGAATTAGATTTCATCTCTTTAAAAACTTTCATTTGCTCATCTAACTTGTCATAGAGCGATCTATTGTCTGCGCTTAAAGTAGCAAGGTCTTTATTAAGACTGATTATTTGATCTTGGTTTTTGTTGAGAGCAGTTTGCTGCTGACTATTGATTTCTTTTTCTTTTTCATAATGCTCATTCAAAAATTGGAGTCTCATGTCAAGATCCTTTAATTTTTGAGCTTGTATTTGATTAGTACTTTTTTCTAAAGCTAAATCACCTTGAATTTTTTGGAAAACATTTTTTTTAACCCGACTGGATGAATAGAATAACCAAGCAAGGACCCATGTCATTATAATGGCAAGGCCAATAATCATTAAAAATGTAAAACTATCAATGGAAGAAGGCATGGGCAATAATTTGTTAAGATTTATACGCAAAGGCTTCCTGTTTAGTTTGCTAGATAGCGTTAAAACTTTGAAGGATTTATGCTAGCAAAATAGGAGTTTATGAACCATAATTGAGTATCAATGTTTAACATACAAATTATCCCTTATGAAAACATTGCTGACTTTATTAGCGCTCAACTTAGCATCGTATTCTTTAAGTGCTCAAACCATTGGCAATGATTGGAAATATGAAATTGGGCAATTTAGAGAAGTTATGGTTGCCCGAGCCGAGGATTTATCTAGAATTGATGTTGGTCCTGAAGGTGAAAATCAATTATGGAATTTTGGTTTAATAAGATCTAGGAATGAATACAGAATCGATTTCATTGCTGCTTCTGAAATGGATCCTACACCAGCGACTCCTACATATGATATAAGAGATTATGGTAATATTGGTTGGATTGATAAAAGATCCAATTATGGGGTTATTTATAATACTGAAGAATCAAATAGATTGTCTTACATAGGTAAGGTCAATTCAGCAAAAGATGATCCTATATTTTTTCCAAGTCTAATTGATGATTTTATTTTTCCTTTAAGTTATGGAAAGGAGTTTTATGTTGAAAATAATTCTTTCAGGTATACCGAATTAACACAACCGGGCCTAGATTCTATTAGAATAATTTTTTCTTTTGATGCGATAGGCACACTCATTACACCAGATGGTACTTATGGTAATGTCTTTCGAGTGAAGAGTACAACTTATTTTAAAAATGAAATAATTGAAGGAAAAGAGATCAACACAAAATACTCCTGGTATAAAGAGAGCTTGTCAAACGAATTAGCTTTTGCAGAAATAAATCAATATGGATATTGTGTCAGATTTGAATGGAAAAAAGAAAAAAGAAATACAAACGAAGCAATCGAAAATGAAACTCAATCAGTAGGAGGTTTAGACCTCTTACGGGTTAAACAAAACCAAAGAACAACGGACCCCTTATTTATATATTCAAGTTTACCATTGACTGTAGACCTTAAACTGTATTCTTCTGATGGTAAATTCTGGCAATTGAATAATGAGCTGATATTAAAGAATGAGAATGAGATAGCACTGTCTAGGAATATATCTGCAGGTATTCACGTTTTAAAAATCACAGATACAATCAGCAATAAAAGTAAAGCTTTTAAGATAATGGTATATAGAGATTGATGATTGTTTAAATAAAAAAGGATTCCCAACGCCGAAGCGAAGGGAATCACAAACTCTTATTTTAGTATAAGTTTATTCACTTTAATTAGATTTTTATTCTCGCTCATTAGTTTACAAAAATAAACTCCTGTAGGTAACTTAGTATCAAAATTAAAACTTTGCTTTCCAGATTCTAATTGGTAAGTTCTTAATAGAACACCTTTGGTGTCATATATTTCAAAAGAAGCTTGTTCTTTTAGATCTGTATCTATGTTTATAATTCCATTACTTGGGTTAGGAAACAGATCGAAATAGCTTGCAGTTAAGTTCATTGAACTGGTCACTGTTTGGAATTCTAGCTTGTCTATGTTGCTTGCTTTACCTTCTAGTTGATATTCTTCTTCATAAAAAGTATTAAGAATATTGATTGATTTAGTACTGGTATGATAATGATTTGATGCTGCAAATTGATGTAAGACATTTTGACGGCCACTTGAAAGAGTAGCTAGATTTTCACCTAATTCATTAGCTCTTTTCAAAATGGTCAAAAGTGTTTTGTATTTTTTAGCATCAGTTTGCTCAGCATCAGTAAAATTGTCATTAGTTTTTATTTCTTGAAAAATTTCATACATTCTTCCGTATTCTTCCTTTGAAAAATAATTCTCAGCACTTGTTAACATTGCTTTCATGCTGCCTAATCGTTCCAACCATTTATGTTGTTGTTCATATCCATTATCCTTATAATACTCTAAACGCCTTAGCGCATAATTAGTTAATTCAGCTTGCTTATGCTCAATGTTGTTTATCGCCCAAAGAATAGCAACTTCTTCACTGTTTGAGATAGCATTAAAAGCTCCTTTCAAAACAGCTATGTTGTCATTAGAAAAACTATTAGAATGGAAAACTATCTTATTAATTT
>CALDYJ010000148.1 GCA_937941095.1 uncultured Saprospiraceae bacterium
TAAAGTAATGAGCTTTCACGGACATCTATATGGCGGAACTCATGATTTTGATAAAATATATTTGTCAAATGGCGGTATGATACAAGGTTTTACCGACAATCAAATTGAAAGTACTTTTCACCATGAAATGTCATCAATTCTCTTTGTTAACTATCAAAATTATTTCAGAAAAAAAGCTTGGAAAGATTTAAATAGGAAGGCTTATCAATTTCAAGACAGTGTGGATGCATTATTAAATCACAAGGTAGGGGAGGCTTATCTGCCTACTCTAAATGAGCAAGGGTTTTTACATGAATTTGCAAGCACTACAATCAGAAACGATTTCGTTTCTATTGCTGAAAATATATTTTTAGGAGATTCCACATTTTTTGAAACCATTAAAACTTACCCTGCTTTAGAAAAAAAATGTGAATTGATGATTCAATTTTTTTATATGGTGGATGAGCGATTTACCCCTGAGTATTTTAAAAAATTAAGAGGCTTATAAATTCTCACAGAGCTTTACTTTTAATTTCTAGCTAAGAAAAGAAATCAATACTCCAGCCGCAACAGCAGATCCTATTACTCCAGAAATATTACTAGACATCGCGTACTGTAAAATATGATTTCTAGGATCGTGTTCCAAGGCAATCTCATTTGCAACTCTTGAAGCCATAGGGACCGCACTTAAACCAGTAGCTCCAATGAGTGGATTGATTTTTTTCTTGGAAAATACATTATAAATTTTTACAGCAAAGATTCCTCCCATGATTGAAATGGCAAAAGCAAGGAATCCCCCAACCACAATAAGCAAGGTTTCTTGATTTAAAAAGGTAATTGCAGTCATCGTGGCTCCGACGGTCAATCCCAAAAAGATAGTTGCTGTATTCATAATAGTTTCACTTGCAGCTTTAAACAAGCGGTTTGTTTCATTTCCAATCTCTTTAATCAAATTTCCAAATAAAAGCATTCCAACCAATGGGACAGAACTTGGTACTAAGATGGCGACTAGTGTTGCTAGTACAATTGGAAAAATGATCTTAACTAATTTTAAATTCTTGATTTTTACCTTTTTAGGAAAGAGCTTTTCTTGTTGTTTCATATTAATCTTAAGCTCTTTCTTTGTGATGGTAAATCTAACGACCAAAGGAATAATAACGGGTACAAGAGCCATGTATGAGTATGCAGCAATGGCTATAGGACCTAAAAGTTCAGGTGCTAATATGATTGAAGTATAAATAGCAGTAGGTCCATCAGCACCACCTATGATTCCTAAAGCTCCTGCTTGCTTTAGACTAAAACCTAATAAAAAAGCAGATATCAATACTGAGAAAATCCCTATTTGAGCGGCTGCCCCAAAAAATGCTAAGCGCAAATTTCTTAACATGGGTCCAAAATCTGTCATGGCTCCTACACCCATAAAAATGAGTGGCGGTAATAAACCTGTTTTTATCAACGTATAGTAAAGCATGTTCATGATTCCATGATTCTTTGCTATCTCCAATATGGTCATATGTTCGATGCCATTTTCTGCTGTTGCTTGAATGACATTCATATTACCTCCTGGTAAATTTGCTAGTAAAACGCCAAAGGCAATAGGGACCAATAATAAGGGTTCGTACTTTTTATAAATGCCTAAGTATAAAAGAAGAAATGATATTGCAATCATTAATAAAGTTCCGGGAGAATTTATCAATTCTCCAATCGCAGTCATTTCGTATAATTTCTCCAGAATCTCCAATGCCTAGTTTTTTATTGCAACTTTATAATTACATCATCTTCTTCAATTTCTTCTCCATGTCTGCCTGTAATTTCAACAATGACACCGGCTTTATCAGAACTCACTGAATTGATGACTTTCATAGATTCAATGTAAGCTACAGTTTGACCAACTTCAATTTTATCGCCAACCTTTACAGGTGTTTCGGAAGCATCTTTGGTCAAGTATAATTTACCTTCCAAAGGTGCTGTAACTACAAGTAATCCATCTTCTTGTGGATAAGAAGCCATAGGAGTATTCAGGGTTTCTTTGTTTTCTGATGTGGTTTTCGTTGAAGAATCCTTGACGTTGTTTGCACCTGTATTGCTCTCTCCATTGTAATTAATGTTGACTTTGTATTTTTCTCCATTCACTTCAATTTCTAATTCCTTAGGTTGAAAAGTGCTAGCTTGATTTGTATTTGAAATAGGCACTGGAACAGGAGCAACGCTTTTCGCTGTTTGCGTAGTCTGATTTTTGGCTGCTCTTCTTTTTTCAAGATCAGCTAAGAATCTTTCTTTTGCTTTACCAGATTTAAAATCTTCATACTGTGGAGGATGCATGGCATATTCTAGAAGTTCTTCATCATCTTCACCATAATTCCAACCTTTTTCATCCATTTTAGCAGCAAAAAGTTCAAGTTCATCTGGGTAAAGATCTTGAGGTTTGCCCTCAAAGAAAGTTCTTTTTTGTTCTTTGGCTAAAGCCAAAATTTTATCTCCTAATGGACCTAATAGTTTACCTGATTTTCCGAGAATCATGCCCCAAGTGTTTTCATCAATCATAGACCAACGTTCTCGGCCTTTGACCATTTGCATAACATTCATTAGAGAAACATTCTTGACGTATTGCGAAAATGGTGTCACAAGGGGAGGATAACCAAGTTTTGGCCAAACATATTGAACCTCATCAAATAATTTAATTAAAAGTTGGTCTTGGCTTAAGGCCTCTTGGTTGTTTTTAGCCAACCATTTATTTAGACTAGATAGGTTTTTTTCTAAATCAGCCATGAGGCTTCCCATCATTCCTCCTGGTAAACCTGGTCCAATTAATAAAGAATTCATGTATCTGTTTCGCTGGTTAATGTAAAGGCCTACAAAATCATCCATAAATTCTTGAGTTAAAGCTCTTACTTCCATGTAAGCTTTCATGTTTACATCAGGTATGCTAAAGCCAGCGTCTTTTAGCATGGCGTGAATCGTCAATAAATCTGCATGGCCAGTACCCCAAGATAGTGGTTCCATGCCTACATCAATGATGTCTGCCCCGTTTCTAGCTGCTTCAAGAGAAGATGCAACAGATAGACCAGGTGTTGAGTGTCCATGGTATTGGATTAAAATTTTTGGATGTCTATCCTTAATGCCTTTGATGATTTTGCCGATTGAAACCGGTCTTCCAATTCCAGCCATGTCCTTAATACAGATTTCTTCTGCACCTTTTTCAATGTATTTGTCGGCAAGTTCAATGTAATATTTAACAGTATGTAAGGGGGAGAAAGTCAAACTCAAGGCAGCTTGGGGAATCATTCCACCTTCTTTTGCAAATTTGAATGAGTTTTCAAGATTTTGTGGATTATTTAATCCATCAAATGATCTTGAAATGTCTGTCCCTTGTTTCTTTTTAACTTTGAACATTAATTTTCTAATGTCCGCAGGGACAGGACTCATTCTGATTCCATTAAGGCCTCTTTCTAACATTTGTGTTTGGATGCCAGCGTCGTTAAACGGTTGAGTCCATTTTCTTACCGCTATATTTGGATTCTCTCCAAAGAGCAAATTAATTTGTTCAAAGCCGCCTCCATTTGTTTCGACTCTTGCAAAGCAATCCATATCAATGATAGGACCTGCAACTTTTACTAATTGATCTACCTTTGGTAGGTATTTTCCTGATGATTGCCACATGTCTCTATAGACGAGTGCAAATTTTATTTCTTTTCCCATATGTGTGTATGTACTAACTTAGCTTTTCAACTTTAGTGATGTATCCTTTACCTTGGGTAATGACATCTATGCTTGCAACTATGGCTGCTATTTTTTTTCTGTCAATGCCTTCTCTATCTTCATATTCGCTTAATTTTGGGACAAACTTTATGGTTGGGGAAGCTTCGAGCTTATCGTAGGATATATTATCAACAAGTTTTATCAGCATTTTACCAGTTAATACGACCAATAGAAGCACCACAAAAACAGTGATCATTCCCACAAATAAAATCAGAAAAGCGTTCGATAATGATTGTTCCATTAAATGGTTAATTGGCTTTAAAAAGATATAATTGCGAGATTAAAAAGATTATTCGCAATATGTTAAAATTTTAATCTATGATATGTAGAACGGCTCATCCAAAGATAATAATTACTCTTTTTAAAAGTAATAATGCTCCATCTTTCTATAGACTAAAATAGCCTATTGCTAAACTAGCAATAGGCTATCTGAATGGAATTATTCTGTTTTTCCTTTATTTATCTAAAATTTGACAAATTTTCTCGTAATTAATCCACTTGTATGAAATCCTTTTATAAAGTAGATGCCTTGAGGTAGATCTTCGAGATTTAAAGTATAGCTGTGTTTAAAAGCTTCTTGTCTTATGATTAAACCATCGCTTGTCAACACTTGAAATTGATCTAAATCACCTTTTTCATCTCTGATTTCTATAAAATCCAAAGCAGGGTTAGGAAAAAGATCAAATCCTTCATAAGCTAGCAGGCTGGAAGTGTTATCCATGATACAGAAAGGATCAGTGATCGGTAGAACCATGAGGTTTAGCGTTCTAATCGAATCACAACCATTACTTGCTTCAAAAGTATCTTCATAAATTCCTGTCATAGTATAGCCTTCATAAGCTTGACCTTCGCAGATGGTATCTGTTAACGAAAAAGTGACGTTTAAATTTACAGTAAGTTCGAGAATAATTGTCGAATCACATCCCGACTGATTGATGTAAGAATCTTCATAAGTTCCACTCATAGTATAACCTTCATATTCTTCTCCTTCGCATATATTTACCTGAATCGTTTCATCATCAACAGGCAAGACTTCTAAATTCACAACCACCACAGAGTCGCAACCAATTGATGAAGTAAGGATAGTAGTATAGCTACCCGATTCGGTATTCCCTTCGTATTCGTCACCTTCACAAATGACAATATTCAAAATTGTACTATCATTTTGTACATTTAATATTAAAGTTCTGATGCTATCGCAACCCAAGGAAGATTGTAAAATATCTGTGTACGTTCCTTCTTGAGAATACCCTTCTTGAGATTCACCTTCACATACAACATATTCGATTGTACTAACGATGATTCCAGGGTTTACTAATGTAAATCCTATTTCATCAAGGGTACACCCATTATTGTCTTCAACACTTATTTTATAATTTCCACTATTAAGATTTTCTAAAAGAAGTTCATTTTCCCCAACAATTTCTGATCCATCACTTAAAGAATATGTATATGGTGCCGTCCCGCCATTTACAAAAACATGAATAAAACCATTCGCATCACCGTTACAAGTAGGGTTTTCATAATTATTCATGGCAAAGTTAAACTCAAAGGCAGGTGGATTTTCTATAGTAACGTTGGCCATTATGCTGCAGCCAATAGCGTCGGATATCGTAACATTATAATTACCAGCAGCAACATTTTGAATTGGGTTGCCTGTAAATGTTTCTATTCCATTAGACCATGTATATGAATTAATAGGAATAGGCGAAGATTGCTCTGCCATACATTCAATAGTAGCATCCGATTCCCCAGGACAAGAAATAGGTGTGGTATTAAAACCTACAAGCAAAGGCAAGGAACAAGTTCCAATGGACGCCTTTTGATTTACACTTAATTGCGGGACACTGCTGTCAAAAACATCTACTTGATAGATACCTTGCGATAAATTAGAAATCGTCAATGATTGATCGTTTACTACAATTGGGCCATAAGCCATAAAACCGGCATTGCACTCAGTTACACTTATAGTATATGGTTTTAAACCTCCATCAATTTCTAAATATATGGAACCAAGAATAGAGCCATCTTGATGTGCATCAAAAGGAGTAGCTTCTAATGTTAAGTTTTCAATTACTTCATCACCAATACATATTTGCCCATTATTGAAAATGAAATCATCTTCTCCATATTCAATCCCATTCGCTGCAATTGTTATATCACTTCCTGAAGCAGGGGGACTAAAGTTTATTGATGAACAAGAGTTTGGTGGTCCAATTGCCTGAAAGCATAAAGTAAAAATTGTCGTGTTATCAGAAACACTTAGTGGGGTAGCTGATAAGCTCGCCCAAGCCAATGTTACAATAGGTTCAGCTGTTGCTGGTTGTTCAGCAAAAAATTCAGTTGGGGATAAAACTGTAGAAGATGCATTTAAAAACGACAAAACAGTTTGGTCATACTCCACACCAAATTGAAAAGCAACTACATTTTCAAAACTTTCGCAAGTGAAATCCATACATACTGTGCTATCAGGATCCACAATCAAGGATTCAGCACTAAAAGTGAAGGGTGGACCTATAGAAAGTGGAATTTCATTGCCAATATTATTGGCAAAAGAAAACTGAAGGTTAACAAATAATAAGAGAATCCAAGTAAAAGATCTGAAGAGTTTAATATGCATAATCTATGGGATTTAAAACAGCTTAGCTTAAACATTTAGAAAGCTGTTATAAAATGGGACTTTTTTATATTATTCTATAAAATACAACTATTGTTTTAGAAACGCAATTTCCGCAAATATAGAAATTCTTGTATTCTTAAAGAAGGCAGAATAGAGTTAAATAATCATATAAAATTAACTTAATTTTGATCAAATTTATTTAATGAAAAATCAAATCAGGGTATTCAAATTTGGAGGTGCTTCTGTAAAAGATGCCGATTCAATTGGAAATGTTGTAGAAATATT
The DNA here is from genome assembly GCA_937941095.1 of uncultured Saprospiraceae bacterium. Classification (GTDB taxonomy): domain Bacteria; phylum Bacteroidota; class Bacteroidia; order Chitinophagales; family Saprospiraceae; genus JALZVN01. The sequence continues at coordinate 6,644 of CALDYJ010000148.1, forward strand.
ACGTCAGCATAAAGATGATAAAATTTTGATTGTAGTCTCAGCGATGGGAAAAACGACGAATAAATTAGAGCACATTGTTGCACATAGAAAAGATAAGGAAAAATGTCAAAATAAATTAAACGAAACCAAAGAAGCTCATTTAAGTGTTACTCAAACTTTATTCGGAGAAGATCAAGTAATTCTGGATGTTTTAAATGATTTGTTTGTCGAAATCGAATGGGCACTTGAAGAAGAACATGAAGAATACGATTTTATTTACGATCAAGTTGTTGGGATAGGAGAACTTATTTCCTCAAGAATACTTTGGTACGCGCTTGTTAAAGCGGATTTAGCAACACATTGGGTGGATGCAAGAGACATTGTCAAAACGGATGAAGTTTATCGTGAATCTCGAGTTCAATGGGAAGAAACCATGAATAACATTGAGCTCAAAGTGAAACCGATTTTTAAGGAGAGTAATTTTGCCATCACACAAGGATTTATCGGCAGTACCAATGAAAACTATTCCACAACTTTAGGGCGTGAAGGTTCGGATTATACAGGTTCAATATTTTCGTATGGATTGGATGCGCTTGACATGTCAATTTGGAAAGATGTACCAGGCGTGCTTACTGGTGATCCTAGAAAATTTAATAATGTAGTTAAGCTGAGCAAATTGTCTTATCGAGAAGCTATAGAAATGACGTATTATGGTGCCAAAGTAATTCATCCTAAAACGATAAAACCATTACAAAATAAAAACATTCCTCTGTATGTGCGTTCATTTTTAAACCCAGAAGAAGAAGGTACTTATGTTAGTGCTGATGTAGAAGATCATTATCCACCCATTGTCTCGATTCAAGAAGATCAAACGCTCGTTCACATTTCAACAAAAGACTACTCCTTTGTTGCAGAGCACCACATGACCATATTGTTTAAAGAATTAGACAAACTCAGATTGACTGTAAATATGATGCAAAATACAGCTATCTCATTTGCTGTTTGCATTACAGATAAAGAAAATCGGAGTGAAGATTTTTGTACTGCTATACAAGAAAAGTTTGCTACCCGAAGAGAAAAAAACTTAGAATTAATAAGCATTAGGCATTATCAAAAACCATTGATAGAAAGTCTTAAAAAGGGAAAAGTGATTTTATTGGAGCAAAGAATTAAAGAAACGGTACAATTTGTCGTAAAAGATTTTCCATTAATGGAAAGGGTCTAAGCTTGAAATTTGTAACAAATACTTAAAAAATCTATATAATCAATTTATAGAATTACTTAAGTATGATTGAGTTTAAAATAGGTAGGTTGAGGGATATCTACTTTACCAGAGAGCAAAAAAGTAAAGTTCAAGCCGGTATTGATCTTTTTAATAAACTTAGCAAGAGTCCACAATTCATGGATCTTGCACTTCGATTCAATTGGACGAACAAAGAAGGCAGAAAATTTCATCGGTTTTTATATTCCAATGGCTTATCCAATCATCAAGTTTTAGATAAGTTGCAAAATGCTTCCAATATTTTTGAAGAAATGGGTATGAATCCTGTCATCGCCATATTACCTTGTGATTCGAGAAAAGACATTGCCAATTTTAAGCTAAATTCAAATCCCATCATTTGGCTTTCTACTTCATGTTTAAGTAATGTATGGTTCACCCCGATTCACATCGCTTCCGCTCTATGCCATGAGCTAATGACTATTCTTGGCTTCAGAGGAAGAATGGATTTTAAACTACAAGATGACTTTGATAAATGTGTTCCTTATGCGTTTGGAAAAATGATAATGCTGGCTAGTAAAAAATGGGAAAATAAGATTACTGATATTAGAAAGAGTTTTGAAATCTTGGATCAGGAAGGATTTAATTATTTCCCAGCAAGCATTGTTTTTGATGTGCATAATACTGAAGAAAAAGTAAATTCCTATCACCTTGCTGTTGACAATATGCTTCATAAAATAGAGCGTGAAGAAGAAGATTTGAATGCATTAGAGGGAGAATTTTCCTTAGCAGAAACAAATCGCTTGGCTTGTTTGAAAAAGATAAAATCTCAACTAATTGAAATTCAACACAGCATAGTAGAAACTTCCTTAGATGGGAGTGAAATACTAAACGTTCCTGCACAAATTAGAGCAGGGAAGGGAAATTAAATCACACCTAGTTCCTTACCTACTTTTGTAAAAGCATCAATGGCTTTTTGGATGTGAATTTCGTCATGTCCAGCAGAGAGTTGCACTCTGATGCGTGCTTGTCCACGCGGGACAACTGGAAAAAAGAATCCAATCACATATATGCCTTCTTCTAAAAGTTTGTTTGCAAACTTTTGTGATAAAGGTGCATCATAAAGCATGATGGGTGCGATAGGGCTATCACCTTTTAAAATGTCAAATCCAGCAGCTTCCATTCCTTCTCTAAACATCTTAGTGTTTGCTTCTAACTTATCTCTTAACGCAGTTGATCCTTCTAAAATATTCAATACTTTAATGCTTGCTCCAACGATTGCTGGTGCAAGGGTATTTGAAAATAAATAAGGTCTTGAACGTTGTCTTAAAATTTCAACAATTTCTTTTCTAGCAGCTGTAAATCCTCCAGAAGCACCACCTAAGGCTTTTCCAAAAGTACCCGTAATGATGTCTACTCTCCCCATCACATTATGGTATTCTGCAGTTCCTCTTCCTGTTTTCCCAATGAAACCACTGGCATGGCAATCATCAACCATCACCATAGCATCGTATTTATCGGCTAAATCGCATATCTGATTTAATTTAGCTATGTCTCCATCCATAGAGAAGACTCCATCAGTGGCTATTAGTCTTCTTCTACAAGACGAGGCTTCTTTTAATTTTTCTTCAAGCTCTGCCATGTCAGAATGAGCAAATCTAAATCTTTGCGCTTTACATAATCTTATCCCATCAATTATGGAAGCATGATTTAAAGCATCAGAAATTATAGCATCTTCTTTGGTCAGTATAGGTTCAAAAAGTCCGCCATTGGCATCGAAGGCAGCAGCATATAAAATGGCATCTTCCATGCCTACAAAAGCAGCTATTTTTTGTTCTAACTCTTTGTGAATGTCTTGGGTTCCACAAATAAATCTTACGGAGGACATTCCAAAACCATGAGTATCTATGGCATCTTTGGCTGCTCTTATGACAGCAGGATCTGAAGAAAGACCTAGGTAATTATTTGCGCAAAAATTTAAAACTTCTTCACCATTTGTTTTTATAGCAGCAGATTGAGGGCTTGTAATGATTCGCTCTTCTTTGAATAAACCGGCTTCTTTAATTTGATCTAATTCAGTTCTAATTGCTGTTCCTACCTTTTCAAACATTTGTTTCGGTTTTTAGTGTTTCGACTTTATTTTTTTTTAAATCAGACATTTTAATTTCGGATAGATTTTTAATCATATCTGTTACCATAGCTTGCAAGTCAAATGCAGGTTTCCATGCCCAGTCTTGTTGAGCAAAATGATCATCGATAGAATCTACCCAGCTATCTGCAATTTGCTGCCTAAAATCAGGATTGTATTCCATTTTAAAAGCTGGGATGTGTTTTTTGATTTCAGCTGCAATCATTTCAGGACTAAACGACATTCCTGCTAAATTATAACTCGTCCTCACTTTTATTTTTTCCTTTGGAGCATCCATGATTTGAAGGGTAGCATTGATGCAATCTCGCATATAAATCATTGGTAACTGGGTGTCTTTTTTAAGAAAACAAGAATAGTGTTGTTTTTCTATAGCTTCATGGAAGATTTCTACAGCATAATCAGTTGTTCCTCCACCGGGCATTGATTCATAACCAATGACACCAGGGTATCTAATGGATCTAATGTCCATCCCATGTTTCATGTGGTAATAGTTACTCCATTGTTCTCCCGCCAATTTTCCGATTCCATAAACAGTTTCAGGGTTTAAAGGGCCATGTTGAGGAACGAATTGTTTTTGTGCATCTGAACCAAAAACAGCTATAGAACTTGGATAGAATATTTTGGACACATCGTTTATTCTACAAGCTTCTAAAATGTTGAGATATCCCTTTACATTTACCTCCCACGAAAGCATAGGTTTAGATTCTCCAGAAGCCGAAAGAATGGCAGCAAGATTATACACTTGTGTAACGCTATTTTTCTTAATGATCTCTTCTAAAGCTGATTTGTTTAGAATATCGAGTAGTTCAAACCTTAGATTGCTATCTTCTGGAGCACGAATGTCAGAAATGATTACGTTCTCTTTTCCATATTTATCTACCAAAACCTGACTCAAAACAGTGCCTAATTGACCATTAGCACCACACAGTAGTATTGTTTCTTTTCCCATAAATTAAGCAGGTAATGTTAGAAACGAAAAATAGGGAAATTTACTGAAAGAATGACTTTGAACTGGAAAGACTTTTTTATTTATTCTTGTTTTTTAAGCTATTTTTTCAAGACTTTCGAGGTATTTGAAAGTATTATTAATTCTATCTATATAAGCGCAAGCTATTTGGTTTCCATTGGTGATAATCAGATAGGATGCTTTAATTACCTGGTTGTAATTCGATACCTGATCAAATACATGTTGTTTTAGTGGAATGTGAGGTGCTTTACATTCTATTAGCACTACTGGCTCCATGGCTTCATTATAAACAAGGACATCAAAACGTTTTAAAATACCGTTTACATGTAAAGATTTTTCTACGTTAATGCGATTTTTATTAAAATTCAATTGATCGATCAAATGTATGATAAACAATTGTCTGACTAACTCTTCTGGTGTAGTTTTTAGCCACTTCTTTCTTATTAAGCAAAAGAGTTGTCTTTCGCCTTCTTTTTCTCGAAAAAGTAGCTTGTCTTTTTGGCTTATTAAATCGACTTCAAAGATCAAATTATCGATTTAAAAATTCTTCGATGGATAAGTATTCATCAACCACAATTCTACCCCGATCATTTGTTTTTATGGTACAAGAACTATTGAATGGGTCATGTTCAAATAAGAGCAAGGTGTTTTTAAAATCCATGCCATCATAAAGCGCTTTTTTTTCTTTAAGCGTCACCAATGGTCGTAAATCGTAAGCCATAACATATGGCATGCCTACATGGAAGGAAGAGGGAATTAAATCCGCAGTGTATATTAATTTTTTATTGCCAATCTGAAGATGCAGTAACATCATAGCTTCGGTATGCCCATAAACACATTGGATGTTAATGCCAGGGAGCCATGAGAATATTGATCGTTCAGATTTAAGCTCAATGAAGTCTAGGACACCGGCTCCTTGCAAGGGGACGAAATTTTCTTTTAGAAAACTACCTCTTTCCCTTGCATTTGGATTTAAAGCCCACTTTAAATGGGTTTCATTGGTCCAATACCTAGCATTTTTAAAGGCGGGATAATAATGTCCTTCTTCAGTTTTATTAACTGCACCACCGACATGATCAAAGTGTAAATGAGTTAAAAATACATCCGTAATCTCTTCTTTAGTGATATTTATTTTAGCTAAAGATTTATCTAGACTGTCTTCTCCATGGGGTTCAAAATGGGACATGAATTTAGCATCTTGTTTATCGCCTAAACCGGCATCAACTAAAATTTTTCTATCCTCTGTTTGAATGAGCAAAGATCTCATGGACCAAGTACACATGTTGTTGTCATCAGAGGGGTTCATTTTACCCCACATTTTCTTAGGGATTAAACCAAACATGGCTCCACCATCCAGCTTAAAATTCCCTGTTTCTATAAAGTCAATTTTCATTAAAAGCCTATTTTCTGTTTATCTTTATTAAGATCGTTTTTAGTTGCAGCCATTCTTAGGGCTGTGATTGCTGCTTCAACCCCTTTGTTGCCATGTTTGCCTCCAGCCCTGTCTTTAGCTTGTTGTTCATCATTAGGAGTGAGCAAACCAAAAACACAAGGCACTCCAGTAGCAATGCTTAGAGTGGTTAAGCCCTGTGCCACGGCCTGATTGATGTACTCATTATGAGTAGTTTCTCCTTTGATGACACAGCCTAAACAAATTACTGCATTTAAAGTGTGTTTTTTGAGGAGGATCTTCGTTGCCACTGGCAATTCAAAAGCACCTGGAACAAGGATTTTATAAATGTTATCTTCTTGAAGGCCATGTTTTATCAAGGTATCAAAGGCTCCTTGAAATAAGGCAGAAGTGATGTGTTCATTCCATTCAGAAACAATTACACCTATTTTAAAAGAACTGCCATCAGGGATATTTTCATTGGAATAAGAAGAAAGGTTTTTTAAACTGCTCGCCATTTCTTTAAGGTTTAATTTGCTCAAAAGTAAGCAAGAAATGACAAATAAACATTTAATGCTAAGGAACTTCCTTTAAGACATAAGATTTAGTTTGAGAAATGGCAAAAAAAAAGTCTTAGCTCGGAAGAGCTAAGACTTTTTTTTGTATGATTTGATCTAGTTGGCTAAAGCGCTAACTCTAGCTATCAATTTTTCAACATCCCTGCCTGCAACAGACTTAGGGAATTTTTCTTTTATTGTTTTGAAGGCGCTTAATGCAGCTGCATAATTTTTTTGATTTTCATGAAGCATCCCAAGTTTCTTGTAATACTCTCCTGCAACAAATTCATTGTCAGTAGCTTTTGCTGCTTTTTCATAGAAAGATGCTGCCTTGCCAAGGTCTTGCATTTCAGAATAAGCATCACCTAAAGCACCATTTTTCATGGCAGGCATAATTCCACCTGCAGGCTTAAATTTATTTAAAAAATCGATTGCTTTATTAAAATCACCAAGGTGCAAATAACTAACACCAGCATAATACTTAGCTGTATTACCGGCAGGAGTACCACCATATTGGTTAATGATGTCTAAGAATCCTAAAAAACCTCCACCAGGATTCGACAAAGCTGCTGTGAATGAGTCTCTTTCAAATTGGAATTGGGCTTGAGATAATTGATAAGCAGCCTTGTTCATTTTTGGCTTTTTTACCACATTATTATAGGCGAAAAAGGCACCTATAAGTACAGCTAAACCTAAAAGTACTCCAAAGATCAATTTTTGGTTATTTTCAATAACACTGGTTGCTTTTTCTGCTACCTCAACCTTTTCAACCAATATTTCATCGGTTTCTTCTGTATTTTTTCTTTTTGCCATTAAAGTCTAAGATTTAGAGTTATGTTTTAATCGGATTATTTCTTTAAATGTTATCAAATTTCGCGCAAAAATAAGGAATCTTATCAACAAGTGTAGTAAAAAGATGATTTGTTGGCCAACAAAATACGTGTTTCATCAAAATTGCCAATCTTTTAGCCTTTTTTAAATAGAAAAGGGACTAACAAATGCTAATTCTTATCGTATTTAGAATATTGTTAAACTCGATGTTTTAAAGCTTGATTTTTACTAAATTGCTGATTAAATCGAGTAATTCCATTGAAAGACATACCACAAATGAACTTTTTTTCTAATATCTATTTATTTCTCTTTGCGTTTCTATTTTTATTCCAAGCTTGCACGCAAGAGGATGAATCCAATCCAATCCTGGAAAACAAGAACAATTTCACATCAAATTCAAAGCTGTTTGAATTTATGCCAGTTAGCCAAACTGGAGTAAGTGTTAGAAATGTGGTCAAAGAAAGTGCTCAAAACAACTTCTTAAACAACAATTTGCTTTACTCTGGAGCGGGTACAGCGATAGGAGATCTCAACAATGATGGCCTTCCAGACATGGTAATTGCAAGAAACACAGAAAAACCAACCATTTATATAAATAAAGGAAATTTTAAATTTGAGGCTTTAGGGGACGAGACCGGCTTAATCAAAATGGATGGCTGGACTAGCGGAGCGAACATTGCGGATGTCAATGGAGATGGTAAATTGGACATCTACTTTAGTAGAGGAGGAACAACGATAAAAGATGCTAGTAAAAGGACTAATCTACTTTACATCAATAAAGGAAATTTGAAATTTGAAGAAAGTGCCGCTAAATATGGTTTGGCAGATGAAGGAGCAAGTATACAATCTGCTTTTTTTGATTATGACCTTGATGGTGATCTTGATGTGTATGTTTTAAATTACCTTCCTGGTACACAACAGGTACCGTTTGGCCAATTAAAAAAGTTTAGAAATAATCCTGATCCGAATTACCTCAAACATTACTCGGATCACCTTTATAGAAATGATGGTAATACATTTACAGATGTATCTGTTCAATCCGGTATTGCAAATTGGGCACACGGACTAGGCATCGCAATAGGTGATGTTAATAAAGACAATTATCCTGATATTTTTATTGCGAATGATTTTGAAGTAGACGATTTCTATTATGAGAATAATGGAGATGGAACCTTCACCGAAAAAATAAAAGAAAAATTCGGACACGTTTCATTTTTTGCAATGGGAGTAGATATGGCTGATGTAAATAACGATAGTTACCTAGATATTTTTGAAGTTGAAATGCTTCCGAAAGACAGAGAAAGATCAGTGATGAATATGCAGCAAATGGATAGAGGAAGGTTTGAGGATCTTTTAAAAATAGGCATGAACAACCAATACATGCGTAATTGTTTACACATTAACAGGGGGAATGGGCATTTTAGCGATGTCGCACAAATTGCAGGGATTAATAAAACAGATTGGTCCTGGGGTACTTTGTTACTTGATCTAGATGATGATGGTTTGAAGGACATCTTTGTGACCAACGGAATTTTGAGAGACATGAAGAATAGAGATTTTCAACACAATGGAAATAAATTAGCAGAAAAAACTGGGGGAAAACTTACATTAGAACAAATGCACGATTTAGTGCCGACAACTAAAATTAGGAATTACGTTTACAAAAATAAGGCTGATTTTTCATTTGAAGATGTGTCTGAATCATGGGGTTTTGGGATTAAAGGATTTTCAAATGCCATTTCACATGCAGATTTTGATATGGATGGCGATTTAGATCTTGTGATAAATAACTTGAACGACCCTCCTTACATTTATAAAAACCTCTCTGCAGAAAAAGGGCAAAATAATTTGAACATAGTTTTAAAAGGAAATAAAAATAATTTTCAAGGTATTGGATCTAAAGTAAAGATTAAAACAAAGCAAGGCATACAATACCAGGAATTATTCCCTACTAGAGGTTTTCAATCAAGCAGTGAAGCAAAAATTCATTTTGGGCTTGGCAAAGAAAAGCTTGTAGAAGAAGTGACAATCACATGGCCTGATGGCAAGTCTCAAGTGCTAACAAATGTGAAAGCGAATAAGGTATTGAACCTTTCTTACAAGGATGCTAAGCAATTAAATTTGAATGAAAAAGCTGAGACTCCTTTATTTGTTGAACAATCTTCAAAGGCAGGAATAGATTTTAAACACAAAGAAACTTATTTTGATGATTATGGGAAAGAGATTCTTTTGCCGCACAAGATGTCTCAAAATGGACCATTCTTAGCCATTGGAGACATAGACATGGATGGCAATGAGGACTTTTATATTGGTGGAGCAAAGGGACAAGCAGGAGCCATTTATCTTCAAAATAATGCGAGGCAATTCACAAAAGGGAATGGTAATGCTTTTGCATTGGATGCAAAATTTGAAGATTTAGGGGCAAACTTCTTTGATGCTGATGGAGATAAAGACCTTGATTTATATGTTGTAAGCGGATCAAACGAATTCCAAAACGATGGAAATCAATACCAAGACAGATTGTACATAAACAATGGAAAAGGGATTTTTACTAAATCAAATGCTTTACCAAAAATAGAATCTTCTGGTTCTTGCATTATCCCTGAAGATTTTGATCAGGATGGTGATATCGATTTATTTGTTGGAGGAAGAGTGTTACCCCAAAAGTACCCTAATGCCCCTGAAAGCATGCTTTTAATTAATCAGGGAGGAAAATTTGTAAACGCTACAAATAAAATAGCCCCAGAATTAAGCAAAATAGGAATGGTAACGGATGCCACTTGGTCAGATTATGATAAAGACGGTGACAAAGATTTGATTGTTGTTGGAGAATGGATGACTATAAGTGTGTTAGAAAATGATTCGAAAAAATTGAACTTGAAAAATGTGAAAGGTTTGGAAGTCACTTCAGGTTGGTGGTCGAGCATAGAAGCAGTTGATTTGGATGCTGACGGTGATGAAGACTATATTGTAGGCAATATTGGTTTAAACCATAAATTTAAAGCAACAGAAGATAAACCTTTCCATATATACTGTGAAGATTTTGATAATACAGGAAGTTTGGACATTGTTTTAGCTTTTCACCAAGAGGACAAGCTTTATCCAGTGAGAGGAAGAGATTGTTCAAGTGAACAGATGCCGTTTATTTTAGATAAATTTCCTTCTTTTGAAGAATTTGGAAAGGCCGATGTGAATGAAGTATATGGTGAAAAGCTAGAAAAAGCCTTACATAAAGAGGCTAATATGTTTGCATCCATAATTTTAGTCAATAAGGGTGGGAGTTTTGAGATCAAACAACTTCCTACAGAGGCTCAACTATCTTCTATAAATGGTTCCATTACGAAAGACTTTACTGGTGATGGCCTGTTAGACATCCTTATTGCAGGGAATATGTTTGAAACAGAGGCAGAAACAAGTAGGGCAGATGCCTCGATTGGCTTATTATTGAAAAATGAAGGTGATTTTACTTTTAAAAGCGTGAATGTTTCCAAGACAGGATTTTTTGCGCCAGGAGATGTAAAAGACATAAAAATGGCTAAAGCAAAAGATGGTTCCGTAAACATTTTGGTTGCTAATAATAATGGGCCATTAGAATCTTTCTATTTTTCAAATCCAATTCAGTAAGCTTAAAAAAAAGTAAACTCAAGAATATATTTCACCAAAATTCCTTAAGCATTGAGGTTCAAATACTTCAATGCAAGCAATAATACCAATTTTACTGCCGCTTTCTTTTAAAATTTCATAATTTTCTTTACTTTAGCAGCCACCTCTAGAAAGCCAAACATCTTATAATTCCATATTGAGGTTATCAAGGCAGTCTACATTTATTATTTATTCACTAACAAAACAAAAAAATGAATAAGTCTTCACTTATTGGCCTACTCCTATTAAGCCTTTTAGGTTGGTTGGTCTTCGGTTCTTTATTCTGCAAAACCCGATTATGTGGCCTAGGGGCCTCTGCTGCTGCAGTCCCTGCTGCTGTTTCTTCTTGCGGAACTTGGTCATTTAATGATGGAAATACTTTCAAAGAAACTTCTGACAGGTATTATAGATTTAAAAAGTCTAGCTCAAATTTAATTGTACCACAAAACAAGTCATTGATAAATGCTATAAACAATACGGTTAAGCATTTAAAAAATAACTCAGGAAGAAAGTTAGTCATTACAGGCTATTATGACAATGATGAAAAGAATAATACAACAGATACGAACCTAGGAATGGCCAGAGCAAAATCTGTAAAAAATGCTTTAATGAAAATGGGGGTACCAGCAAATCAAATGGATGTAAGCGCTGATCAAATGAGCAGTCGTTCTTTTGAGGGAGATACTGTCTGTAAAGGAGTAGATTTTTCATTTACTAAAATGTCTGGAGCAACTGGTGCTGTTGGTGCAGCAGCAGCAACTAGTAGAATTGCTTCTATTAAAAATACGCTTACTGCAAAACCTGTAACTGTTTATTTTGGTACAAACCAGTCTGAAATTAATCTGACGGCACAACAAAGAAAAGAAATTCAAGATATGAAATACTACCTTGATCAAGTAGAAGGATCTTCAGTGGAAGTTTCTGGACATACTGACAATACTGGTGATGCAAGTTCGAACAAAAGACTGTCTAAAAAAAGAGCAGAGTTTGTTAGGGACTACCTTACAAGAACTTTCAATTTTAAAGCAAATAATCTCCAAGTAGCTGGCTATGGTTCTGACAAACCAGTTCAAGACAATAATTCTAGTGCTGGTAGAAAAGCAAATAGAAGAGTTGAGATTATAATTAATAAATAAATTTATATCATTTATAAAAAGATAAATTATGTGGTGTTTTTTGTTACCATTCTTATTAGGAACATTGGCCTCTCTTTTAGGGGGAGCTATAGGTTGGTTGATGAGACGACCTGAAGAAAAATTGATTACAAAAGAAGTCGAAGTCATTAAAGAAATGGTGAACGACGACGAAATTAAAAGATGGAAATCTAAATATAGCGGACTTGAAGCTGAACACAAGTCCATTAATATGAGATTTTCTGGCTTAACAACACAAGGAACTCAATGGCAGTCTGAAATTAGTAGATTGACTGGAGAACTTGCAGCTAAGCCTAAAGAAGTAGAAGTTATAAAAGAGATAGAAAAGATCGTTACGAAAGAGGTTCCGGTAGAAGTGATCAAAGAAGTAGAAGTGATCAAGGAGGTAGAAGTGGAAAAGATTGTGGAGAAAGAGGTTCCAGTAGAAGTGATCAAAGAAGTGGAAGTGATCAAAGAAGTGGAAGTGATTAAAGAAGTAGAGGTAGAAGTAATCAAAGAAGTAGAAGTAGAAAAGATAGTTACTAAAGAAGTACCAGTCGAAGTAATCAAAGAAGTCGAAGTAGAGAAGATTGTT
>CALDYJ010000149.1 GCA_937941095.1 uncultured Saprospiraceae bacterium
GGTCTTCTTAAAGGATTGTAAAGCGATGGATTTTTAAGCATGCCAACTAAAGTTGCCGATTCTTGCATGTTTAATTGATCCTGTGATTTGCCAAAGTAAATTTCTGAAGCTGCTTTAATGCCGTAAGCTCCATTGATAAAATTAAACTTATTGAGGTACATGGCTATGATCTCTTCTTTTGTGTATTTGCGTTCAAGTTTGATGGCTATGATCCATTCTTGGAGTTTTTGCATGACTCTTTCGAGGCCAGATCCTGGTTTTTCTGTAAATAATTGTTTGGCGAGTTGTTGCGTGATGGTACTAGCTCCACCTGCTGACTTATTTCTTAGAAAAAATGTTTTGACCATTACTCTACCTAGTGCCTCCAGATCTATCCCAGCATGATCATAGTATCGTTCATCTTCTGTTGCTACAAGTGCTTTAATTAGATTGGGTGATAATTCGTCAAAGCCGACAGGAACTCTGTTCTCTACATAATACCTTCCAAGCACAGAATTATCTTCTGCAAATACTTGGGTAGCATAATCATAGCTAGGATTTTCTAGCTCTTCAAAAGAAGGTAAATCTCCTTTTGAAACAGAATAAAATAAAAAAGCTAAACCAAGAATACCAAGGATGGTACATACCCATAAGGCTCTTACAATCTTCTTATAAGTCGGTGTCCGTTTTGTTCGAATTTCTTCTTTGGTAAGATCATTGTTTTCTTCCATATTATAAATATAGGAATATTTACATTTCGCTTAAGTTAATGCCTAAAGAAGTATAGTTAATGTGGCAGAAATTCGTCTAAAATTTTGCTTTATTTAGATTTTCAATATCCGTTCTATAAAGTCCCCATCTTTTGTAGTAAGTTTTAAAAGGTAAAAAGCTGCGCTTAAGTGAGACAATTCTAATGTAATCCTCTTTTCTAATTGGACATTTTGAGTAAAAATCAATTGGCCAGTTAATGTATAAATTTCAATACTGCCTATGTTATTAAGTTGAAATTTATCTTCATCTAAATTAATAGACAATTGAGATAAAAATGGATTTGGTCCAACAGAAATTGCTGAAGTACTGACTGTTTTTGTAGCAACAGGCATATTATATTCATAGCAACCTAAATCTACTATACCATCGGCGATCCGAGGTTTTCCGTTGATATCAAAAAGTGTTAACACAAAATCATTATTTCCTTTATTGTAGGCAGTTGAGAAATTACCTATGTTTAGATTTCCATTTTCTGCATCAAGGAAACCTGGTTCTTGTTCAAATATATTACCCCCTAGGTCAGCAGATCCTAAAGCTGTTATCAAAATTTGATTAAAATCTATTTCTTGAATTAAAGAGTTGGAGATGGCAAAGCCACCTTTTATTGTATTTGTGTGATGCAACATACTTACATTCTCTATTTCATTATTTGAGAATATACAATTGTTTAAAGTTACATCTTCATTCCCAAAATCGCCCCACTTTACAATTGCACTTCCTCTTTCACTTGCCCAGTTTTTATAAAAGGTACAATTTGTAAAGCTCAATTCTTCAAATCCATTATTACTAAAAGTCGCTCCTCCATTTTCCGCAATATTTTGATCAAAAAGACAACCGATATAATTTACTTTTACCAGATCATCTGAAGATACTGCTCCTCCTCTTCCAGCGGAATAGTTTTCAATAAATTTTGTGTTAATAAATTTCGTGTCTGCCGGACCATTCCCCACGATCCAAACTGCTCCTCCTTTTGCAGAATCACCTTGAAATGCTCTATTATTTTGGAATTCGCAATTTTCGATAATCGCTCTTATCGAAGATTCTTCCCTAACTACCATAAATATCGCTCCTCCTTGTCGACCTTGGTTATTTAAAAATTTACAATTTCTTATTGTTAATTCTAGACTTCCTTCTCCTCTTATTAAAAATCCACCTCCATTTACAAAAACCTCATCTGCAAATCCTCCTTCGATCGTAATTCCATCAAGGCTAATCTCTCCACTTACTCCTTCTGTAAATAAGACATTATTTGCATTTTCTTTATTGTTAGCTATTGAAATAAAATTAGATTGTAAAAGTACCTCATCATTTTGATCATAATCAGCACTCAAAACTGTTTCATTAAAGTTTAGGTCTCTTTGTTCTAAAGTGCTTTCATTTCCTTCAAATCCTCCATATAAATGAATTTCTTTGTTCAAAGAAAAACTTCTGCGCTTATCTGCATTTTGAGAAGGAAAGTAAATTCCTTCCGCGATCCAAACTTCACTCGAAGCCGGTGCATCCATAAGGGCATCTTGCAAATCTAAATAAGCATCTTCCCATGAAGTACCATTATTATTACCACTTATTGCTTTTTGGTTGACGTAAATTATTTGGCTAAAGAGAAAGGTAGGACAAATGAGAAGTGCAAGCCCAAAGATTAGTTTAGTTTTCATGTAAATTTTTTTAATTCAAATCAATATTTGAAATTATCGGTTAAATTAGTTCAATTCCAAAATAGTCCTTTTTATAAATCTAGGCAATTTTTTTGCTATCCATTTAATAAGTGATTTTTATTGGCTTAATACATCATTATAGTACTGCAATGAAGATAGGATTTCATTAGGGTCACAAGAGACATTATAAGTACATGTTCCAATTTGCGAAAGCAAAGAAAACATCAAAGCTCCGTCTTTATTTTTTTTATCCTTGGACATTAGGGCAATAATGTCATCAAGGTATCTAGTCGGTACTTTTCGCAGATCATAAACATCGAACAATGATTCGATAATCTCATTAAGTGCTGCTTCGCTTAAATCGTTTTTTTGATGTGAAAGGTAGGCTTCACAGATCATTCCAATGCCAATGGCTTCTCCATGCAGGTAGGCTTGCTTAGAGTTTAAGTAAAAAGATTCCACAGCATGTCCAATGGTATGGCCAAAATTTAAAATTTTTCGCTCGCCTTTTTCAAAAGGATCGGCTTCTACAACTTCCTTTTTTATATTTATGGAATGGTAGATAATCTGAGACCAAGAATTAGTTTCTTCAAGAGTATCAATTTTCGAGACTTGCTTCCAATGTTCAGCATCTTTGATTAATGCATGTTTAAAGATTTCTGCATAAGCACTTTTTAATTGCCTTTTCGGCAAAGTCTTAAAAAAAACAGGATCAGCAAATACTTGTAAGGGGTCATTAAATTGACCAATTATGTTTTTAAGGTTTAAATAATCGATGCCCAATTTCCCACCTACTGAAGCGTCCACTTGGGCTAAGAGTGTTGTTGGGACTTGGATAAAACGAATGCCTCGCATATAAGTGCTTGCACAAAAGCCACCCATGTCTCCAATGACTCCGCCTCCCAAATTGATCAAGATGGAATGGCGATCTGCACCTGCCTTTATGAGTTGCTCCCAAATACGTTTACAGCTTTCAAGGTTTTTATTAATTTCTCCAGATTTAATTTCAATAACATTTGCAGCAAGTACTTTTTGATCCAAGAGAGGAAGGCAATACTGCTTGGTGTTTTCATCTACGAGGATGTGTAGACTAGAATAGGTGAGACTTTTTAGGAAGGAATATAGATCATCCAAGGGTCCTATTCGAACGGTATACTTTCCTACTTGTATGCTTTGCTTGTTTTTGATGGAATGTGTTTTTTTTCTTTCTTACGCTAAGGTACGCCACAGGGCGCAAAGTTTCGCAAAGCTTTTTTATATGATTATCTTAAACGACGATTCACGGGGATACACAGCAATACTCAGTGTTTGTATTACTCGCAATTATCTACACTCCACGCTTCGGCTTTGGCTGAAAAAAGGGGCTTTACATTAGACCAAATTCCTTTAAACAAGTCTGAATGCCTGTAATTATTGAGTGCTTCCTCACTTTGCCATAGAGAATAAGTAAAAAAAATGTGCTCTTCACTTATGCTTCGCCACATTTCCATGTGACCACATCCTTCAAAAGCACGAATCTTTTGTTTGTGGGCATTAAAATGTGCTAAATAAGTAGAGACCTCTTCTTTTCGAATGCTCAACTTCACTATTC
>CALDYJ010000150.1 GCA_937941095.1 uncultured Saprospiraceae bacterium
TACGTCATTGCGAGTCTGTTCTGGTTCCCAGAATTAATAGAAGGAAAGAAAACATGTGGGAGACTAGAAACTCAGGTTGTAATGATAGTTTGAATAGATCTACATGTAGATCTAGTTCCAAAATGAATATGTCATTGAAAACTGTCCAGGCTATATTGGCAATTCATCGGGAGATGTCAGTTGAACGTGCCATAGTTTGAAATGAACCCCGTCTATGAAAACTCATTAGAAAATATTATATATTTATTAATGTTTATTAAGTAAACTAGTAAAACTTTCTTCTTAGATGTGACCTATCAAAAGATTTAAATAAAATACATTCTAATGTAAATAGGATCATTATTGAAAGAAAAAGCGCCTGAATTTTACAATTCAAGCGCTTACAATTTCTATTTTTTATTAAATATTAATTAGCTGCCGCTGGCTTAAAGCTTTCATACTTCTTAAAGTTTTCTTCAAATAAGTCTTTAAGGTGTTGTGCTTTCTCGTCATATGCTTTTTCATTTGGCCAAGTATCTCTTGGGTTAAGAAGAGCATTAGGAACATCAGGACAAGAAATCGGAATACTTAATCCAAAATGAGGATCTTTCACAAATTCAACTTCATCTAACTTTCCGGTCAAAGCAGCTTGTACCATTGATCTTGTAAAAACAAGTTCCATTCTGCTACCAGCTCCATAAGCACCTCCTGACCAACCAGTGTTGATCAACCAAACATTAATCTTCTTATTATTGGTATTATTTCCTTTGGCTAATTTTTCTCCTAATAATTTAGCATACTCTGTAGGATGTAATGGTAAAAAAGGCAGACCAAAACATGCCGAGAAGGTAGCTTGAGGTTCATTAATTCCAGCTTCTGTTCCTGCAATTTTAGCCGTATAACCTAGTAAGAAATATTCCATAGCTTGCTCTTTTGTCAGCTTGGAAATAGGAGGAAGAACACCAAATGCATCACAAGTCAAAAAGAATATATTTTCAGGAATATCTCCTCTTGAATTAAATACTATATCATCTATATGGTAGATTGGATAAGAAACTCTGGTATTTTGAGTTTTACCGTCATAATCAAAATCTACAATTCTATTGTCCTCATCTTTGAAACCAATGTTTTCGACCAAGGCACCAAACTTGATGGCTTTATAAATCTGAGGTTCCTTAGTTTCTGAAAGGTTAATCGTCTTGGCATAACAACCACCTTCAAAATTAAATACAGAACCTTTAGACCAACCGTGCTCATCATCACCAATCAACTTTCTATCTGGATCTGTAGAAAGGGTTGTTTTACCTGTCCCTGACAAACCGAAAAATAAAGCAGTATCCCCTTTCTTACCAACATTTGCTGAACAATGCATTGGAAAAACACCATGTTCTGTTGGAAGTAAAAAGTTTAATGCTGAAAAAATACCTTTCTTTATTTCTCCTGTATAAGCTGTTCCACCTATTATAATCGTCTTCTTAGTGAAATTTATGCAAGCAAAATTATCTTGTCTAGTTCCATCTTTTTCAGGATCTGCCTTGCAGCCTGGAGCAGCATATACTACCCAATCATGATCAAAACTATTGATGTCTTTGATATCTGGTCTCAAGAACATATTATGGACAAAAAGATTTTGCCATGGATGTTCGTTAATCACACGTACTCTCAATCTGTAATTCGTATTCGCACAAGCCCAAGCATCTCTTACATAAAGCTCTTCACAATTATTTAAGTAGTTAATAACCTTATTATATAGTCTATCAAAATTTTCAGGACTAATGCCCAAATTTGTTGTTCCCCAATCAACCTTATCTTCCGTTATTCCGTCAATAACAATAAATCTATCCTTAGGAGACCTCCCTGTAAACTTTCCAGTATCTATAGCAAGCGCACCAGAATTTGTCATTTTCCCTTGCTCTTTTAGAATTGTTTTCTCTATCAAAGCAGATGGAGAAAGATTCCAATAGATATTAGGTTTAGTAATTCCCAATGATTCAATATGGAAATTTGGGTTTTTAAGTCCGAATGATTTCATAATTTAAGTTTAAAGAGGAAGCTTTTATCCTCAATTAATTTTTACGATGAGATAATAGATAGTGTTTCTGAACTGTTAACGATTGTTGTAAAAAGGTCTTCTTGAGTCGAATTATATACAAAGCTAATAAAAGTGTTTTAACCCACCAACAACACCTATGGTAATTATGTTAAATTAGTCTCTTAATGTGCGTAATTGCTAACATTTTCGTTTAAACTTACGTCCTTAATACAGTAATAAGGTATTGTCCTAAATAAATTAAATTCTAAAAAATTAATGCCAACAATCTTTAAAGTCGTTGCGATTCTATATTTCAGTTCCTTTTATTGCCAATCCATAATTGCACAAAACAATAAATTTACGATTAGTGGATATATGGAAGATGCAGAAACAGGTGAAAAGCTTATAGGCGCTAACATTTTTGATGCTAAAAGTTTATCAGGCACGACCACCAATACTTATGGTTTCTTTAGCTTAACCTTGGATCAGGATAGTGTAAATTTAACATCAAGTTATATTGGCTATGAACCACAGGTATTGAATTTTTACTTAACTAAAGATACCAGTATTAATGTGTCATTTTCGTCTTCAATTGATCTTGAAACCGTGGTCGTCGAAGCAGAGAAAATATATCGAATTGAAGAAGATGCACAAATGAGCACCATTGATGTACCCATAGAAACCATTAAAAAGGTCCCTGCGCTTTTGGGAGAGACGGATGTTTTAAAGACCTTACAATTATTGCCTGGAGTGCAATCTGGTGGTGAAGGACAAAATGGACTATATGTTAGAGGCGGGAGCCCAGATCAAAATTTAATACTATTAGATGGGGTTCCAGTATATAATGTCTCTCATGTCTTGGGAATTTTTTCTGTCTTTAATGCAGATGCTATTAAAAATGTGAAGTTGACCAAAGGAGGCTTTCCGGCGAGGTATGGTGGTAGGCTTTCATCGGTGCTTGAAATAAATATGAAAGAAGGTAACAATCAAAAATTTCAAGGTGAAGGATCCATAGGTTCTATTTCTTCAAAACTAACCTTAGAAGGTCCAATTATAAAAGACAAAACTTCTTTTATTGTTTCTGCAAGAAGAACTTACATTGATCTTTTTATGGCGCCTTTTATTGCTGCAGCTAACAGACAAAGTGAACAGGATTTCAAAATAAAACTTTTCTTTTACGACCTGAATGCAAAAATTAATCACAAAATCAATGATAAACATCGTCTTTATCTCAGCGCCTATTCAGGGGCAGATGTTTTTGGAAATAGAATTAAAGAAGATGACTTTAAAACTGAAGGAGGGATTGATTGGGGAAACCTAATTTCAGCCGCTCGTTGGAATTATCAAATCAGCAACAAATTATTCGCCAACACTACACTTACTTATAGTAAATATGATATTGATATTTTTGCTTCATTTGAAGATACTTTTGATAATATGACAGAAACTTTTTCTGCCAATTACAGGTCTGGAATTGAAGATGTAGCTGCAAAGGTAGATTTTGATTTTATCCCTTCGCCAAATCATTACATAAAATTTGGAGGAGGTGCAACCCATCATCGTTATTCTCCAGGTGCATTAGTGCTTAAAAGTGAAGTGGATGAGTTTGAGTTGGATACATTGATTGGATCTCAAGACAGCAAATCCATGGAGTATGCATTATATCTGGAAGATGAGATGACTTTAGGCCCATTAAAAGCAAACATTGGTGTCCATACTTCGGCCTTTAATGTAGAAGATAAAACTTATTATTCCGTACAACCTAGACTTGGTTTGCGGTATTTACTACCGAACAAAGTTGCTTTGAAAGCCTCTTTTGCGAGCATGACACAATACATAAATTTGCTTACAAGTGAAGCTTTAAGTCTTCCAACCGATCTCTGGGTACCTAGTACCGAAAGAATCAAACCACAACAATCTTGGCAAGTTGCAGCAGGTGTAGCTACTACTTTTAAAGATAAGTATGAATTCTCTGTTGAAGCATATTATAAAAAGATGGATAATGTTCTTTCATTTAAAGAAGGTTCTTCTTTCTTGTTAGACCTAAGTAATGATTGGCAAGATAAAGTCACACAAGGTACAGGTGAATCCTATGGTTTAGAATTTTTTCTTCAGAAGAAAATTGGTAAAACAAATGGCTGGATAGGCTATACCTTAGCCTGGAACAATCGACAGTTTGATGACATCAATGGAGGTAAAGAGTTTCCATTTCGATACGACAGAAGACATGACCTTTCTGTAGTAGTTTTACACGAATTAACAGAAAACATAAGCTTATCCGGGGCATGGATATTTGGGACAGGAAATGCTATTACGCTTCCAATTTTTAAGTACCCAGGTGAAAAATGGTCCTATGATTTTGGAGGAGGTGTTATTAATAATTTTAATGAGATTAAAACACTAGGTGAGAAAAATACTTTCAGAATGACGAATTATCACCGCTTTGATTTTTCCGTGGAATGGAAAAAAAGAGAAGAGAAAAGGAAATTTAAAAAACTGGAATCCTCTTGGGTGTTCAGTGTGTACAATGCCTACTACCATAAAAATCCATACTATGTCTTTTCCGATACGGACAGGGTCTACGATAACAACGGAAATCTAATTGATGAAAACCAAAC
This sequence comes from uncultured Saprospiraceae bacterium, assembly GCA_937941095.1. GTDB lineage: Bacteria > Bacteroidota > Bacteroidia > Chitinophagales > Saprospiraceae > JALZVN01. Next base: position 4,630 of record CALDYJ010000150.1, read on the forward strand.
TTTTAAAGAAGTAAGTATTCTTCCAGTTATTCCTTCAATGACTTATAAATTTAAATTTTAGATGAAAACTATTCAATTCATAATAATTATAGTCTTAAGTATTTTCTTGCATTCATGTTCAGAAAACTCTTTTACTCAGGTAGTAGAAATAGACATTCCTGATCACGAAGAAAAATTAGCTTTCTCCATGAACATTGCAGAAGGAGATACTTTGCTTTCAACATTCGTTTCTAAAAGTTTAGAAATTAATGCGGATGAAGTTTTTCCAAATTTTGACAATGCAAAGGTTCAACTTTTTAAAGACGGAGAATTTTTTAAAGATTTGGTTTTTAATCCTAGTAATGAAAACTATGAAATAGCGATTGAACCATTGATAAATGAACAATCAACTTTTACAATAGAAGTAGAAGTACCAGGTTTTGATAAAGCTTCGGCTAGTCAGAGAATGCCTAAAGATGTAGAAATTAAAAATTTAGAACTTGAGTTTGATGCTGGTATAGACGACTACGGTGATCGGATTGATGTATTGTCCTTCAACATTTCGGATGAAGCAGGCAAAGAAAATTACTATGGCTTTGAAATTTTCACTTTCAAAATATACGAATTTGATGAAGAAGATGTATTCATTGATCATCTCTACCTTTATTCAAACGACCCTTTAATCGAAGAAGGTAGAGATGGAAATGGTTTGTTATCTGACAATGCTTTTGAAGGCGGCGAATATCAAGTGCGCCTAAACATTGATAAGTGGCAATTAAACCTTGACGGGGTAAAGGAATTAGTAATCTTAGCTAGAATAACTTCTCTTTCAAAAGACAATTACTTATTCCAAAAATCACTAGGTCAATTTTACAATGCGGATGGTAACCCTTTTGCTGAGCCTGTAACTGTACATAACAATATTGAAAATGGTTATGGTATATTTACTTGCGCTTCAAAAATTGAAGAACAGATAAGAGTGAAGTAAATGCATACTTTGTACCTTGTAGGCATGGAAATCGTATTGCAATAAGCAAAATGCCTAAAAAAGAAGTACATACAGAGATAGAAGGTCAAAAGCTAAAGATCACAAATCTTGAAAAGATTATCTATCCAGAGATTTCTAAAACAAAAGCGGAGGTAATATCATACTATCTTGAGATAGCTCCGCTCATGTTGAAATACATTAAAGATAGACCCTTAACCTTAATCAGGTTCCCAGATGGCATAGGTAAGAAAAAGTTTTACACCAAAAACAAACCCTCCTGGACCAAAGATTGGATTCCTAGTACGCATCTTCCTTGGGATGAAGAAAATGAATACCTATTAGCTAACAAAACGCCACATTTAGTTTGGCTGGCAAATCTTGCCGCGCTGGAAATTCATACCATGAATAGTCGGATTAAAAGTATCAACAAACCTGACCATTTCATCATAGATCTTGACCCTCCAGAAAGTTTAAATTTTGATAGCGTAAAAGCACTCGCTTTTGAATTAAAAAGCCTTTTAGAAGCTTATGGGTATTTTCCTTTTGCAAAACTGAGTGGTGGAAAAGGAATACACATTACTACTGCCATACATCCTAAATGGGATTATGATACTATGCTTGAAGCCGTCAAATCCATGATGAAAGAATTCATAAAAACCCATCCGCACACCACCTTATTTGTTCATAAAGACAAACGAAAAAACAAAACACTTTTAGACATTTATAGAAATCATCCTGGCAATACAACAATAGCACCATATTCTTTAAGAGGTAAACCTGGAGCACCAGTTTCCTTACCTCTTCCTTGGGATTTAATCCAAAGAGCTAAAAGTGCTCAAGATTATAACATGGAAGATGCATTGGCTTACGTCAAAGAACATGGTGATGCCTGGGAGGATCTTTTTTTAAAAGCGACCAATTTACATACTGCAAGTGCAAAAATTGAAAGCACAAATGCAGCACGATTACAAGATTATGAGAAGAAAAGAGATTTTAAAAAAACAAATGAACCGGATGCGAAAAAAGATGATCAATTAAAAGAATCTGTGAATGATAAATTTGTCATCCAAATGCATGATGCAACTAATTTACATTTCGACCTTAGGCTGGGAGTTGATGATGTGCTCAAATCTTGGGCTATCCCAAAAGGCCTACCCATTGAAGAAGGCATCAAAAGACTCGCCATCCAAACAGAAGATCACCCTGCTAAATACATTGACTTTGAAGGTTCAATACCAAAGGAAGAATATGGAGGAGGTGAAATGTGGGTTTTTGAAACAGGAACCATTGAATGGTTAAAAAAGTCGAAAGGAAGTTTAAAATTCAAATTGATTGGAAAACAACTGAAAGCAAACTTTAGTATGTACCAATTAAAAGATAAAAATGAGTGGATCATTGAAAGAAAGGAAAGTGCTAAATTAAAAGTTCTTAAAGAAGGCATTAAACCAATGCTAAGTGATGTAACAAAACAAATACCAAAGAACGAAAAAGATTATTTATTTGAAATAAAATGGGATGGTATAAGGGTATTAATTTACAAAAGAAAAAATGAATTAAAGATCTTAAGTAGAAGTGGACGAGACATTACAAAGCAATTTCCAGAATTTGCTGATGGTAAATTTATTCACGTTCAAAATGCTATCATTGATGCTGAGTTAGTCTGTATTGATGATGCAGGTCGTCCAATATTTTCTGAAATAATCTCAAGAATGCATAGCATGGGGCAGAGCAAAATTTTAAGTCTTAGTAGAACAAAAAAAGCATACTTGTATGCTTTTGATTGTCTCTACATAAATGGTAAAAAAATGCAGTCAATGCCTTTTTATAAAAGACATGACTGGTTAAAAGCCATTCTAAAAACAGGAGATAGAGTAAGGTTAAGTGATACGTTTGAAGATGGAAAGCAATTATATGAAGCTGCAAAAAACATGCAATTAGAAGGAATAATGGCAAAGCAAAAGGAAGGGAAATACTTTCCAGGATCGAGGTCAGATGTTTGGAAAAAGATAAAATTTAGAGAAACGATAGAATGTTACATCATTGGATATACAGAAGGTAAAGGAGACCGACAACAAGTATTCGGTGCTTTGCACTTAGCAAGCAAAGAAGATAACAACTGGAAATACTATGGAAAAGTAGGCACTGGTTTTGATGCAAAGAAATTAAAAGAAATATGGGAGCAACTTAAAGAAGTTGAGCACACTCCAAAACCAATTAAAGAAAATATAGAAGAAGAAAATAGAACTAAGTGGATAAAAGCTGCTTATCTTTGCGAAGTTAGTTATGCCTCTTTAAGCTCAAATGAAACCCTAAGAGAACCCGTTTTCTTAAAAATGTGGAAAGAAATTTAATTTATTAATTTAAATCATTACATATTATGCGCTCAGTATGGAAAGGTCATATTCGTTTTTCTCTAGTAACTATCCCTATTCAAGTCTTCAATGCAGTTGAGAGAAAAGGTAACATATCATTCAAACAAATTCATGCCGAGGATAATGGCGCAGTAGGTTATAAGAAATATTGTAAAACTTGTGATTCTACTTTAGGTAAAGATGATATTGTAAAAGGGTATGAATACCAACCTGATCAATTTGTTATTATTTCTAAAGATGAACTTAGTAACATCAAACTAAAAAGCACTAGGGCTATCGACATTGAAGCCTTTGTCGACCTTGACGAAGTATCTCCAAGCAGATACGAAGCAGTTTATTATATTGGACCAGAAGGCGATGTAGCAAAGGGAACTTTCTCTTTATTTTGTGAAACCCTGAAAAAATCTAAAAAAGCAGGCATCGGAAGAATCATTTTAAGAGATAGAGAAGATGTAGTCTTAATAACTGTTCCTCCAAATAAGCCAGGTTTGATCATGTACAAACTTCGTTACGATTACGAAATTAGAGACATCGAAGGTGTGCCTGACATCAAAGATATCCAAGAAGCAGATGAAGCTCAATTAAAATTAGCTATGCAATTGGTAGACTCCTTAAGCATGAAATTTGAAGACGTAGATTTTACAGATAGGTACAAAGATGCTTTACAAGAATTGGTCGAACAAAAAGTTGCAGGAAAAGAAATTATCAGCATAGATGTTGAAGACGACAAACCAGTGATTGACATCATGTCTGCTTTAAAGAAAAGCATCGATGAAGCCAAAAAGAAATCCGCTTAATGATTAAGTTTTTAGCTTGGAACATTCAGCAAGGTGGAGGATCCAGAGTTTTAGGGATCATTAATTTTATTGCTAGCCAAAAAGCGGATGTTTTGGTGTTAAGTGAATTTAGAAACAATAAACAGGGAATTTTATTAAGGCATAAACTTTTAGAAAGAAAATACTTATTCCAATATGTTTCTTTAGGCACTTCAGATACAAATTCTGTTTTAATTGCAAGTAAATTTCCTTGCCATTCAAGATTGTTTCATGGCACAGATTTAGATTTTGCACATGATGTTATTGCGACAGATTTTGATGCCTTCCACCTATATGGCGTTTATCTTCCTCATAAGAAAAAACATAAACTACTTAATCTCCTTGAAAAAGAAGTTCTAGTGCATACACCTGGAATCGTCATGGGTGATTTTAATACCGGCAAAAATTTTATTGATCAAAAAGGCAGTAGTTTTTGGTATACTGATGAGCTTAAAAAATTCGAAAAAGCTGGAATGGTCGATGCTTTTCGACACATCAATGGAGACGTAGAATCTTACTCTTGGATCAGTCATCAAGGAAATGGTTATCGCTATGACCACATCTATGTTCATGAGGATTTGATTCCTATCGTAAAAACATGCGATTATATTCACTCGGCTAGAGAAAACAAATTGAGCGACCACTCCCCTATGTTTTTAGAGTTAGGATAATTTTATTATCCTGCTAAATATTTTGTGTGACAATTTTCGATTTTTACTTCTACCTTTTCTTTTAAAATTATTGTGATCGCATTTCTAATAATTTTGAAAAAATCAAAATTCAACAAGAATCCAGCATCGCTTTTCTGCAATTTATCAAATAGCAGAAAATCGCCTTCTATAAAGCTATTCCTATAATACCTTTCTATCAAAGCTTGATTTTCCACTTTGATGTTCAATGCCACATTAAGGTTTTGATTATTTGGGTAGACTGATCTTAATAAATCATTGACTAACTTTTGTTTTTGACGGTGCAAATCATTCAAGCTAAGCTTCGTTTCTTCTTTAATTATTGAGTTGGGCTTTTTCTGAAAATATACATCGTGAAGAATTTTTTGATCACTGCTACTGAACTGTTTGATCAAAATTGCGGCTTTATCACTTTCTTCCAAATATTCAAAGTCGAAAAAATCTTCATCTTCAATTTCGATAAGGCGTTCTGGAATTGCTATTAAAAACTTTTTTCGAGTAGTTTGAAAGATGTGATGCTGCCATTTTTCGAAGGCAATGGAATGGATATAGACTTGTACCGAATCTATTGGGGAGAAAGAAGGTTTCTTAATGGTGCACAAAAAATTTACTAAGGTCTCCTTGTAAAGCTGATCGGCTTCTTTTTGGGTGCCCCAATTTCTAGTGACCAAGGTATTGACGACAGTATAGTGCTCTTTATATAACTTATCTATACTGTTTAAGTCTTCGTTTTTTAAAGAGTCGAAATACAAATACTCTTCTAATTTTATCATATTAGATTTAGTTTCAAGCTTTAAACAAATTTAGGTAAAATATTCGATTTTAGTTCTATTTGATTTAAAATCTGCTTCATTTTATGAAACTTATTGTAGAAATCTATCATCTTTAAAATACCCTAAATGCGTTAACTTTCAAAGTTATAATGTCTTTATCTTTACACTTTAGTTTCCTACAACTTTATTGGTCATAAAAATTTTAAAATGCAAGATTACATCAATCTAATGCTATGTGCATTGTGTGCATTCTTTTGTATACCAGAGGCATATAACCAACAAGTTGATCCAAACATTCCACCTTTGGGCTGCTTAATTTTTAAAGGAGCTTGTGAAGATAAGCCTAACAGAGAAGTCATTAATACTTATCTGTATAGAACCATGAATGGATCTTATAATAGTTTTTATGATGTTAATAAGGGAAAGGCTCACACTCCTTTTATTAGAAGATATAATAATGCTGCTTATGATATTGATGGGCAGTCAATGGTTGATAGAGGGAATCCTCGTGATATAAGTAATCTAGTATGCCAACAAAATGAAAACATCCCTGATCCAGATGGGCTTTCCAATATGGTTTTTACTTTTTTGCAATTCTTAGATCACGACATTACTGCAACAGAAGAAGGCAATGATGAACTTGCACCAATCAGCATCCCTGCAGGTGATCCTTATTTTGATCCATTTAATACTGGTCAAGAAAGTTTGCCTTTTACAAGGGTAGCATTTGAAGAAGGTACTGGTACAGATCAATCCAACCCAAGACAACAAATAAACTCTATAACTTCATGGATCGATGCTTCTATGATCTATGGATCAGACCTTGAAAGAATGCAATGGCTTAGAAGTGGGGTTGAAGGAAAATTAAGAAAATCAAATTCTCCAAATGGGAACCTTTTACCGTATAATACAATTGACGGTTCTTATGATTCGGAAATCGATCCCAATGCCCCTTTTATGCAAGGCAACATGAACCCCGATGGTACTTATAATAAGATTTTCGTGTCGGGTGATGTAAGAGCAAATGAGCAGATAGGATTAACAGCTATGCATACTATCTTTATGAGAGAACATAATAGAATATGTGATCAATTAGTCAGTCAAGGAATAACAAACGATGAAAAGAATTTTCAGTATGCAAGAAAAATAGTAGGTGGAATTATTCAATCAATCGTCTACAATGAATTACTTCCAGCTTTAGGAATTTATACAGGTAATCAACAGTACAATCCTTATAAAAGTCCAGACATTTTCAATGAATTCGCAACGGCTGCCTTTAGATTGGGTCATACAATGTTGTCAGAAGATATCCTTATCGTATCGAATGATTGTGAAGAAGAAAGTAAACTATTAAGCGATGCTTTTTTTAGACCATCTTTTTTTAGAGAAAATGACCTTGCTAATTTAATGCGTGGATTAGCAAGTCAAACACAAGAGAAGGTTGATGCTAAAATAGTAGATGGCGTCAGAAATTTTCTTTTTGGACCTCCTGGTGCAGGCGGATTGGATTTAGCAAGTTTAAACATTCAAAGAGGAAGAGATCATGGATTACCAGACTTCAATACAATTAGAAGTAATTTTGGTTTGAGTAAATACTCAAACATAAATCAAATTTCAAGCGATCCTGAAGTCCAAGAAGCACTTAGCTTAGCTTATGGTGATGTTGATAACATTGATGCATGGATAGGCATGTTGTGTGAGGATAACTTGAATGGTTCCGCCGTAGGTCAAACTTTACACAAGATACTTTCTTTACAATTCATCAACATAAGACAAAGTGATCGTTTCTATTATAGTAGAGATCCTTTATTAAGATGGTCACAAAAGAATGCAATTTCTAATACAAAACTAGCAGATGTAATCAATAGAAATACTTCTTCTGATGATCTATCAAATGTATTTTTTGCAAAAGCTTGTGAAACGACTCTTACTTATTGCGAAGCAGCAGGAGAATCTACATATTATGAATGGATTAAAAAAATTGGCATAAACAATCATTATCATAAGTCTGGAAATGATCAAGGATATGGCGACTATACAGATCAGGTCATTCCTTTAAGGAAAAACATTAACAACAGCGTTTTCTTAAAACCCGGCTTTTCAAACGGTTGGTATAGAGAACACTGGACTATTTCAATAGACTATAATGACAATGGAATTTTTGAATATAATGAAATTGCTTTTAAAAGAAATAGGTTTGGGAATGTGTATGGAAATCTATGGATTCCTTCTCATATTCAAAATGGAAACTATAGGATGAGAATAACGATGAAGTATGGTTCTTACGCAGACGCTTGTACTTCTTTTGATTATGGTGAAGTAGAAGATTATACAGTTGAAATAAAAGATGGATGGAATTCTAGATTAGAGGCAAGTGAATTTAAAGATACAGAGGTAAGTGTTTATCCTAATCCGACTGTAAGCATAAGTAATGTATTAATTGATAGTCCTAAATCACAAATGGTTAACATAGAAACCTATAATCCATTAGGTCAACTGATAAGTAAATTTTCTTCAGAGTTGACTCTCGGAAAAAACCAAATAGAAATGGACTTTAGTCATTTATCAAATGGTAATTATTACATTAAAATTTCTAGCAAAGATGGATTGTTGTCTACTGAAAAAATTATAATCAACAGACCTTAGTTACATTTCGGATACATTGTTAATGGGTCTTATTAAATTAAAAGCAAGTCCATTCAGCTTGCTTTTAATTTCTGACTCTAATGTTTTATAAACATAGTCCTTCGAGAAAGTTGGGTGCGCAAGATAAGTGTCTGCCATATCTAAAACTAAACAACAAATGAGGTCATTCTTGTTATTGTTTATGATCTTTTCAATTAATATCCAAAAATACCAATCTTGATTTTCTTCAAACGATGAAGGAAAAAAATTCTCAAAAAGCAAAAGCGCTTTAACCCACCATTTTCTTTTATGGTATTGATTTACCACCCTGATCAATCTTAAACTATCGTTAATTTTTTCTACAAAATGCTGAGCCAATGGAAATGGTGAGGCTACAATGTCTGAAACATCTGGCTCCACCGGACTTTGCTTTCTTCTTTTATAATTTTTTACTTCTATTAAATGGATTTTTCCAACTTTATTAATCAAAATAAAATCAACTCCTTTTAATCCAGAGCCACTTAAAATATTATAATATTTATGGTCATCAAACTTTTTAACAAAGCAATCAGCACCAAATTTAAAACATATGTCACTTTCAATAAAATTCATTAAATAAATTGGTTAGGTAACGGACAATCCCATTTTAAAATGCCTATTCTTATTCATAGCATGAAAAATTTCTTTTAATTTTAAATTAATGAATATTTATAACTTAAAAATAATCATCTCCACTTTTGTTGTAACATGCTTTTTCAGCATGAGTTGTCCAGTAAAATACACTCTTAAAAGCCATGACTTGAGGCTAAGTAAAAAAGCCTTGGAATTAATTAAAGAAGGTCCCCTCAAAGGAATGACCTTAGGTATGCATTCTGACGATTACGAATACAACTACATAAATCAAATAAAAGAAATTAAAGCATTAAATGCGGCTTGGATTCAATTAAACATAAAGTTTTATCAAGAAGACATTCATTCTAATGAAATTAAAGTTCCTGAAGCTGATTCATACTTTTGGGATCAGCTAAACAACACCATAAAGCAGTCAAAAGATCTTGGGTTTAAGGTAGCTTTATTACCGATTGTATTATTAGAAAACAGAGGAGAAGGTGACTGGAGAGGCAAGATCAGTCCAAGTGATAAAAAAGCATGGTACTTTTCCTACAATAGCTTAATTTCAAAAATAGCCAAAATAGCAAACAATCATGGACTAGAAATATTATCTATAGGCTCCGAATTTTGTAGTATGCAAACGGATAAAGCAGCTTGGTTGGACATCATTACTACTTGCAGAGAAGAATTTAATGGCTGTATTATTTATTCAGCAAATTGGGATGCTATTGAAGAAGTTGATTTTGCTGATCACCTAGATTTTTTAGGCATTACAGCTTATTTTAGTTTAGGGACTTCCAATAAGCCTAGTTTTGGAGACTTGCTTCTAGAATGGGATCTACTTAAAAGCAAAATTTTACGTCTTCAAAATGACAAAAAAACACCTTTCTTATTTACTGAATTAGGCTATGCTTCTCAAGATGGAACGAGCACAAATCCATGGAATTATAGACTCTCAGACAAGGTTGACGAAACAGAACAAAGCCTATGTTATCAAGCATTTATTAATACTTGGCAAGCAGAAAAACAGTTTTTTGGCGTTTTTATTTACGATTGGTTTGGAGAAGGAGGAGCTAAAGATTTAGGGTATACTGTTAAAAATAAAGCCGCAGAACCTTTTATTAGGTCATGGTTTTGTGACTAGGCACAATATCTTTCTAAACAATTCCTATCATTTGAGGTTTTTATGATAAATTTGCCAATCATTTATAATTAAAATTTAAAACTCAAAATGAAAAATTTACTGTTTATACTAGTATGTACTTTGGGATTTGTCTTCAGTACCGATGCCCAAATCAAAACTCCGGCTCCTAGTCAGTCTTGTAAAATTGAGCAAGGTGTTGGATTAACAAAAGTTATCATTGAATACTCAAGACCAAATGTCAAAGGTAGAGAGCTTTTTGTAGAAGTCGAAGAATTTGGACAGATGTGGAGAACAGGTGCAAATGCAACTACAAAAATCACTTTTGAAGATGATGTGAAATTAGAAGGAAAAGAAGTTAAAAAAGGAACTTATGGTTTGTATTCTATTCCTGGAAAGGAAAAATGGACTGTAATGTTAACTTCTGATTTAAAACTTAATGGGAATGTAGCAAAGTATGATGTCGCTAAGGAAGTAGTCAGGTTTGATGTACAAACTCAAGAAATGCCTGTTAACATCGAGACCTTCACAATTGATATTGGAGACATCGAAGATGATGGAGCACTAATTTCATTAATGTGGGGAACATATTTAGTTTCTTTCCAAATGGATTTAGATACAGACACTCAAGTGATGGAGCAAATTGAAAATGCTCTAGCAGGTACTTCAAAAGGTGAATACTATTCAGCTGGTTCTTATTATTTCAGGAAAGGAAAAGATATGAACAAAGCCCTAGAATATGTTAGAAAAGCAAATGAGATGGGCGAGCCTAAATTCTGGCAAGTATACAAAGAAGCTGAAATTTTAGCTGAACTAGGACAATTTAAAGAAGCTTTAGAAGTTTCACAAAAGTCCCTTGATCTTGCAAAAGCTGCGGATTACAAACCATACATCAAAAGGAATGAAGATTTTATAAAAAAATACATAGCTAAGGCTAAGAACTAAATTTACCTGTTAGTAAAAAAGGTCGGTTGCATTAATTTGCAATCGACCTTTTTTTATATTTTTTTTAAAAATTAAAATCAAATTCAATTTTCCAGGCATCTGATTTTTTTGACCATATTAAAACATACTGCCCTTCACCAGAACTGATGTAAGTTCCTATTTCAAAAATCAGAGAATCGCTTAGCGCCATCAAATGTCCTGGCATAAGTTTGATCTTCCAATTCGGTGCAGCCATGTATTTATATTTTGGAATCATCTCATCAATGCCATTATAGGTGATGCCATTGTTAAAATAAACAACATCCTGATGACAAGTTATTTTTAAAAGTTTAGTAGGTTGATGAGCATTAGAATATTCTTCCCATACCCTTCTTAAATTATTTGGGTGCTCTAAAATTGTTGAGGATGATTTTTCTATCTCCTTGATTAACTGGACTTCTATTTTCATAGCATCTTCTGTTTTTCTCCATGCAGTTATGTAAGCATAGCTTTTCTTAGCTTTAGTTATAAGGTAACCGATGTCTAAGGCATTTCCTCCTTGACCTTTCAAGGTTTTAGCGCTTTTGATCTTTTTAATTTTGCTCCATTCTTTTTTTAATGCTTTGCTTGCTTCTCCTCGTTTACTTGTCTTATAAATTGAATCTTGCGGGTAGTTTAACATTGATGTTTCCAAGTAGAAGTCAGAGATGCTTTTAAGCAAAACTGGTTTATTCAAGCTCTTTTTCCAAGCCTTGTTTCTTTTCTTTACCTCTTTTTGAGCAATGAGTGGGCAGCTCCAGCAAAAAAGAATAATCATAATGTATTTGACAAAGCTGGACATTTCTTATTTTTACTTTAAATTAAAATAAAATCAGGTGAAAAAAAGTCATTCTTGCCCTAAATGCCATTCTACTTCTTTGATTATGGTGAAAGGAAATACTATGAATACATCGACTGTCTATTCTTTGAACAACTATAATACTAAGTATATAGTCTTAAATAGATATTTATGTACGAATTGTGGTTTTGTAGAAAGCAATGCAAACTTTACAAAAAAAGAATCCAAGTGGTTAGATCAAACTTTATCAAAAGGCAAATAATTGAATGAAAGTTACAAAAACATGCCCAAAATGTAATAGTAAATCTTTTTTTATAAAGAAGGGAAACACTATGAATCCATCAACCATCTTGTATCTTAACAAATGGAACACAAAATATTTGTTGTTGAATCGACACCTCTGTACTACTTGTGGCTACGTAGAAGATTATGCTGTTTTCACGCCAAAAAGTAGCAAGTGGATTGATGAATTATTGGAAAAAGGAGGAGGAGATTTAGAAAGCGAATACGTTTAAACATGAAAGCAACTAAGACCTGTCCAAAGTGCGGATCAAAAAGTGTTACATATAAAAAAGGAAGCAGCAATTCTTATTCAGGAAAGTTCCATTTAAGCATATGGAGATCTGCTAAATTAGAAAGGTATATTTGTTTGGATTGTGCATTTTTCGAAGAATACATCATAAAAGATAAATCATTCTTAAAATGGTCAGAAAAACAAAAGAAAAACATCAAACCAAACTTAGATGACGACTTTGTCGATTTTGTTTAAAATCAATAAATAAGCTTAATAATTATAAATTCAGTCCAAATTCTCACTTTTTCCTCAAATAAGGTGATGAATTCCTCAAATAAGAGGAAAATTTGGGATTTAATTTACTTCCTCTTCCCATAAATGATATACCTTTGCCCGCGTATATTTCACTCAACCATTATAAAAATCTGACAAAATGAAAAAACTTATTCTTTTTAATTTTTTCATGGTGATTAGTCTTTTTGCTTTTGCACAAGGAGTTACAACTTCTGCTATGCAAGGTCAAGTAACTGATCAAAATGGAGAATCATTAATTGGAGTTACAGTCACCGCTACACACACACCTACAGGTACCTTTTACGGGACGGTAAGTGACAACGATGGCTATTACAGAATGGACAACATGAAAGTTGGTGGGCCTTACAAGGTTACCATTTCTTATGTTGGACAAGATGATGTTGTTTACGACAACGTTTACTTAAGACTCGGTGAGCCGTACAAAAACAATGTTGCTATGGGCGAAGCTGCAGTTGCACTTGATGAAATCGTCGTTACTGCTAAAGCAGGTTCAGTAGGTAAAAATTCTGGAACAAGTACCCAAATTGGTACTGAAGACATTGAAAGCATGCCTACACTAAACAGAAACATTTCGGATTTCACTAGATTAACGCCACAAGCGAGTAACCTAACTTCAGGAACTTCTTTTGGCGGGGTTAATAATCGTTACAATGCCATCTATGTAGATGGTGCTGTCAACAATGATGTTTTTGGTCTAGCTAGTTCAGGAACAAATGGAGGCCAAACAGGAATCGCTCCATTTAGTATTGACATCATTGATCAATTTCAGGTTGTGCTTTCTCCTTACGATGTCACTTATGGTGGTTTTGCAGGAGGTGGGATTAATGCTGTTACAAAATCGGGAACTAATACATTTGGAGGAACTGCTTATTTTTTCACACAAAATGAAAGCTTAGTAGGAAAGACAAATAATACATTAATTGAAAGATTAGGCAATGATGCAGAGCGAGAACAAGTTGCTGAATTTAATAAGCAGACATATGGTCTTTCTTTAGGCGGACCAATTGTTAAAGACAAAGTTTTCTTTTTTGCTAATGCAGAATTACAAAACGATGAAAGTCCTCTTCCTTTTAGTGTAGGAACTTACACAGGAGTTAGTGAAAACAGAGCACAAGAATCTGATTTAAATGATTTAAGAAATCACTTAATCAATACTCATGGTTATGATCCAGGTACATTTGGTGACACTTCAGATGAGTTAGAAGGTCTTAAATTATTTGGAAAGATAGACGTTAACCTAAATAATGACCACAAATTAACGCTAAGACATCAGTACACGAAAGCAGAACAATTTAACAGAAACGGAGGATCTTCAAGTAGAATTAATTTTTCTAACAATGGTGTTTTCTTCCCGTCTGTGACAAATTCAACTGCCTTAGAATTGAATTCAAACTTTAACAATAAGATGTCTAACAATTTGATCTTAGGCTATACTAATGTCGAAGATGATCGTGATCCATTAGGCGATCCATTTCCTTATGTAGTAATCTTTGACGATGCTGGTGGGTCTATTAATTTTGGTTCTGAGCAGTTTTCTACAGCAAACTTCTTATCTCAAAAGATTTTCACTTTAACTGATAACTTCAAAATCTATAATGGTAAGCACACCTTTACAATAGGTACGCACAACGAATTTTATGACATTAGAAACGTATTCCTTGCTTGGAACTATGGTGAATATGAATTTGGTAGCGTAAGTGAATTCATTAATAATGATCCAGCTGTAGGTTATACTAGAGTATATTCATTACTTGATGATGTTGCTGGTGATGAAACTTCTGCTGCTGCTGAATTTAATGCTATGCAATTAGGCATCTATGGACAAGATGAGATCGCTATCAGTGATAAGTTAACCGTGACTGCAGGTTTGAGAATCGATGTACCTATACTTACAACAGATCCAGGAGAAGCGCCAAGGTTTAATGATGAAGTATTGCCTAGATTATTAGCTGCTTATCCAGAATTTGGAGACAATGTTGAAGCTGGTGTAGCTCCAGATGGTCAGATCATGGTTAGCCCAAGAGTTGGGTTTAGCTATGCCATAAATAATACATCAGGCCTTAGAGGTGGTGTAGGAGTATTTACAAGTAGAATCCCTTTTGTATGGCCTGGTGCTATGTATAATACAAATGGTCTCACTTCTACTTTCTTAGGAGAATGGGGAATACCTGGTGATGTAATTTTCAGACCAGATGTACAAGATCAATACACTTTTGAAAATCCTACTACTCCTTCAGGAGATATGAACATTTTTACAAAAGATTTTAAATATCCACAAGTTTTAAAAGCAAACTTGGGATATGATACCCAACTTGGACAAGGTTGGAACACTTCTTTAGAGGCTTCTTTTACAAAGACTTTAAACAATGTTAGGTACACTAACTTGAATACTTCTACTAATATTGAAAACACAATGACTGGTAGTGGAGACAACAGACCTATTTTTGAAAGAAGTGAAATTGATGAAGATGATTTTGGAGCAGTTTATTTAGCTTCTAATACAAGTGAAGGTTACACTTATAACTTAACAGCTTCAGTTAACAAAGAATTGGTTAAGGGACTAAACTTAACCTTCGCATATTCTTATGGAGATTCTTATGCTTTATTTGAAGGAACATCTTCTCAAAACTCTTCACAATGGAGAGGTGCTGTAAACGTGAATGGTAGAAATGCTGCTGCATTTGGAAGATCAGATTATGCTTTAGGTTCTAAGGTTATTACTTCTTTAGATTACACTTTAGATTGGGCGAATAACTTATCTACGCAATTTTCTCTTTTTTACAATGGTCAAAGTGGATTGCCATTTTCATATGTAATAGGTGGTGACCGTGATGCTAGAAACTTCAACAATGAAAGAGGTAGTACTTCAAGATGGAGATCACTTGTATATGTACCAAGTGATGCCAATGACATCAATTTAATAGATTACGAAGATGGTACAACTACAGTAACTGCTGCTCAACAATGGAGTAACTTAGATGCTTTTATTTCTGATGATCCACATCTTTCTGATAGAAGAGGAGATTATGCTGAAAAGAATGCAGGTAGAGCTCCTTGGGTTAATTTTATTGACTTAGCAGTTAAGCAAGATTTTAAATTGAATGCTGGAAACAACGTTCATAAATTTCAACTATCTTTTGACATCTTCAATCTTGCTAATTTGATAAACTCTAATTGGGGAGTTATGTATGACATCCCAGGAGATTTTAACAACTATGAGTTATTAAACTTTGAAGGATTTGCTGCTGATGGAACTACACCTCAGTACACTTACAGAAGAGATCAATTAGGCGAAGAAACTTATGACATCAATGATTTTCCATCAAGATGGAGAGCTAGAGTTGGAATAAGATATATATTCAACTAAGAATTATTCTTTTTAAAAAGGAATTAAATAAAAAAGTGGAAGAGAGCATATAGCTTTCTTTCACTTTTTCTTTTTAATTTACACCTATTGATAACTTGACAATATTTACAAATAATTTTAGATGAAATCTTTATATTATTTATTTCTGCTTTACTTAGTTTTCTCTTGTTCCAAACCACAAAATTTTCCAATTGAATTTCATGGCCAAATAAAAAGCATTGAAGAAACGACACATCTTTCCATTGAAGAAAATAAAATCCCCGTAAAAAAGTCTATTATAAGAAAAAAAACTTATTCTTTTGGTTCAACTGGCTTGATAGAAAATATTTACACCTTCGATAGAAATGGGAAAAAAACTGCACACTCCTTTGTTAAAGCTTATCACAAGGATGGCCAAGTAAGTAACTTACAAACATTGAATGAGAAGAATGAGTTGATACAAGACCAAAAAAATGTTTTTGATAAAAATAATTACATCGTCAATGAAATTCATGAAGGAAAAGAAAATAAGCAAATAGACTATGTCAATGAAAATGGTAGAAGAACAAGTGGTGTTTTAAAGAACAGTAGAAACATAGAATTTAGGCATTTTTATTATACCTACAATGAAAATGGCCACCCAACTCAAATCGACCATCACTTACCCAGTGGTAAAAAGACTAGTGTAGAAAATTATGAGTACGAATATGATGACCAAAAGAATTGGACCTCGAAAAGTATTTATATAGGCGGTACTTTAAAAGAAATAATAGAACGAAAAATTACGTATCATTAGAAGCTGGTTAAAATATCATTATGAAAAATTTTTGGGTACGCTTATTAGGTTTTTTAATTTTAAATTTTGGTGCTTTAGCACTAGGGCGTTTTTTAATGGGAGAAGGAGCAATGGGCGATTGGTATCAAAACCTTCAAAGGGCCCCTTGGGAACCAGCAGGCTGGGTATTTGGTGCCGCATGGACATTTATCATGATCTGCTTTTCTATCTTTATGGCACAAGTTTGGAGAAAAGAAAAAGCTAATGCAGGCAAATTATTAGGTATTTACGCAGTACAATTAGTCTTTAATATTTTATGGAATCCGATATTCTTCAAATGGCATTTACCCCTTATTGCTTTAGTTGTCATTACTACCCTTCTCTTTATAGTCTTTCTA
Organism: uncultured Saprospiraceae bacterium; assembly: GCA_937941095.1. GTDB lineage: Bacteria > Bacteroidota > Bacteroidia > Chitinophagales > Saprospiraceae > JALZVN01. The sequence continues at coordinate 21,734 of CALDYJ010000150.1, forward strand.
CTTTTTAAAGAAGGTAAAAAATTTGAATCAAAACCATTTAATTTATTGCTGCTTCCTTATTTAATTTGGTTGTGCATTGCTATTTCTTTAAATGCCTATGTCGTAGCCTATTACTAGTTGGAACTTGCTAAAATCTATTTCCACATTCTAACTAATGAAAATAAACTAAACATCCCAAGCACCATACAAATGGCAAAGAATTGATAAGATCCATATAAAAAGTAACCTGTACCAAATAAGAAACTGTAGACCATTATGCACCCAAGAAACATCTGCATAATTTCTTGTGCTAAAGAGGTGCTTTTTTCGATCTTCAAATTTGCTTCTTTTAAGATGGGTTTCCAGCCTAAAGCGTGAGGTTGAATGGTTTCATAAAAATTAATCAATGTTTTCTTATTCGTTGGCCTTGTCATAAATGTAGCAACAATCCATGCTATGCTGGTAATAAAAACTCCAATACACATTCTCTCCCATGGCTCTAATCCTGGAGTCTCACCAGGAGAAAATTGTGCTAAATAAATAAGCTCAAAATACAAGGCAACTGCAAATGATACAACCATAGCTACAATTTCGCTATAGGCATTAATTCTCCACCAGAACCAACGCAATAAAAACAACAATCCTGTACCTGCACCAATTTGTAATAAAATGTTGAAGGCTTGCATGGCATTTGTTAAATACAAAGCTAAGATTGCTGAAAGAATCATCAAGACTAAAGTCGAAATCCTTCCTACCAAAACTTGAGTTTTTTGATCTGCTTTTTGATCAATAAATCTATTGTAGAAGTCATTGACAATGTAAGAGGAGCCCCAGTTTAAGTGTGTGCTAATTGTAGACATCAAAGCTGCAATTAATGCAGCAATCACAAGTCCTAAAAGGCCTTTAGGCAATAAAGTAAGCATGGCAGGAAATGCTAAATCATCTGCAAGAATATCATTGCTAATATCTGGAAAACTTCCTTTAATGTCACTTAAGTTTGGAAACATAATCAGTGAAGCCAATGCAATAAGAATCCATGGCCATGGTCTCAATGCATAATGTGCAGCATTAAAAAACAGTGTAGCTTTTACAGCATCCTTTTCAGTTTTGGTTGATAACATTCTTTGAGCAACATAACCTCCCCCGCCGGGCTCTGCACCCGGATACCAAGCTGACCACCATTGTACTGCAATGGGGATGAAAAACAGCGGTATTGCGATGTTCATGTCCGTAAAGTCAGGAATAAAATTGATCTTATCCGACACATTCGGATGTTGAATTAGTTGCTGCACTGAACCAATCTCAGGGAGATTGATGATGTATGCGGCTGCAGCTATCATACCAATCATACTAAGGATAAATTGAAAAAAGTCTGTAAGAATAACACCTCTTAAGCCTCCCATTGATGAATAAACCACTGTAACAATAGAAACCAATAAAACCGTTTGTATGGGGCTTATGCCCAGCATAATGCCTGCAATTTTAATTCCTGCAAGCAGTACACTTGCCATGATCATCACGTTAAAAAACACCCCTAAATAAATGGACCGAAAACCTCTTAAAAAAGTAGCTTCTTTGCCACTGTATCTGAGCTCATAAAACTCTAAATCAGTGTTGATTCCTGACCTTCTCCAAAGCTTCGCATAGATGAATACAGTCGCCATTCCTGTTAATAAAAAGGCCCACCAAACCCAGTTGCCTGCTACCCCATTTTTTCTCACAATGTCTGTTACTAAATTAGGTGTATCCGCAGAAAAAGTGGTTGCTACCATGGAGACACCTAGCAACCACCAAGGCATATCTCTACCAGATAAAAAGAAGTCTTTGGTACTTTTACCTGCTTTCTTTGATGCATAAAGCCCTATCAAAAGGGTAATGGCAAAAAAAGCAACAATGATTCCCCAATCTAGATTTGATAAATTCAATGTAAAAAAATTTGGTTTTGAAATTTGAACTTGAATTGCGAATCAAATATGGTTAAATAAATTTTGAGTCAATACAATTTGTTAATAATATTAATTAAAAAAATAAAAATCTCTAATTCTTTTCTTTTTGAAAACATTATTAAATCGGTTCATAATTTGAAAATTCGTAGCTTTAAAAAGTCCAAATGGTTGATGGTTGAAAAAACAAAAAATTAAATTAAATCTCATTGAGAATGAATTCAAATATTATTAAAATAAACCAAAACATTTTCAGGCTAAAAAACGAGATCCACTTCATTTCAGAAAAAGAACTAATTTCAAAGCCAAATCCTGAAAAGTGGTCAAAGAAAGAAATTCTTGGACACTTGATAGATTCTGCTCGCTATAATTTGCAAAGGTTTAATGAAATTTTAATTAGTGATGGAATTTATAAAATTCAATCCTATCAACAAGCTCCACTTGTAAGGGTAAACAACTACCAAAACACAGATCTCGAAGAACTGATAACTTTTTGGCAATTGTTGAATAAACAGATTTGCAAATGCATTAAGCAACTTACCAATGATCAATTATCCATTAAAATCGATGCTTACGGTGAAATCAAAGATATGGCCTGGTTGATTGAAGATTATGTTGTGCATTTAGAACATCATCTTAATCAAATTCTCGCAGAAATTTCTGTTGATCGTAAAATTGTTGTCCCAACACTAATTAGTCATAAAAAAGCTCAGAAAGCTCTTCAAAATGTCCCCTCTGAATTTCTAAAATTTATGGAATTTGGTGAATTGGAAATTGAATATTACAAACCAAATAAAATTGATAAACAAACACCGCATGACAGAGATGAACTTTACATTGTCTCAAAAGGAAGCGGCGAATTTATCATGGAAGAACAAAAATTTGAAGTAACAGCCAATGATTTACTTTTTGTAAAAGCTCATGATAAGCATCGTTTTGTAAATTTTAGTGCCGATTTTGAAACCTGGGTGATTTTTTATGGAATAGTTAGGTAAGTTTAGATCATGACATAAAAAAGCTCTATTTGCTTCAAGAACAAATAGAGCTTTTTTGTGCTCGTAAAACTAGACGCTCATTTGGTTTGGTTCAGGTTCTCGCCCTTGAGTAAAAGGCAAAAACGCAAAGGAGATTGAAAAAGCATGAAGCCCCACTGAAAGTTATAGTACTAAACTTAGTTCTAAATTACTTTCACTTGCTATTTGGTTTTGGTGTTTTACAGGATCTCTTTTGATTCCTATTGTTTTCAATTGCTTTGTATACTTCAAATATGGCCCTGTTTCTGGGCTTTTCAAATAATGTTCGATGAATCTGGATGAATTATCGACGATTTCAAAACTTTTAATTCTTTTTGTATTTTGAAATTGATTTTAAACTCAATTTACAATGGCAAGTAAAGAAAAAACCGTTGAAGCTTATCTCGATAATGCTGGAGAATGGAAAAATGCATTAAAACATTTGCGGAAAGCAGCCTTATCGTTCGATCTTGATGAAGCTATAAAATGGCAATATCCAGTTTACAGTTTGAATGGTAAAAACGTCATAGGATTAGCAGCTTTTAAAAATCACTTCGGCATTTGGTTTTTTCAAGGTGCTCTACTAAAAGATAAAAACAAGAAATTAATCAATGCTCAACCTGGTAAAACAAAAGCCATGTTGCAATGGAGGTTTGAATCTGAAACAGAAATGAAAAAAGACTTAAAGCTCATCAAAGAATACATGAAAGAAAGTATTGCCAATACTAAAGCAGGAAAAGAAATAAAAAAAGCTAAGCCGCTAAGTAAAAAGGTTATTATTCCTAAAGAATTACAAGCACTCTTAAATAAATCCAAAAAAGTGCAAGCGGCCTTCGACAAATTCACCCCTTCTAAACAAAGAGAATACTGTGAATACATCGCAGAAGCAAAAAGAGCGGCAACGAAAGTCAAAAGGTTGGAAAAGATTAAACCTATGATTTTGGATGGAATAGGCTTAAATGATAAATATAAATAGGCTGGTTGGAGCTCTTGAAAAAGTCGTTAAAAAGAATCTGTCACATCTTCCAACATATTTGATATTATTTTGCAGTCGCTTTGCATAAATTGATCATCTAACAACACTTTTTTTCTTTGGTTTCACCTTTTTTCGTTAGTTTAATAGCTCAATAAGCTCAAAATAATTCATCAATTAATTTTTGTGAATGGAAAGGATTTATACAGTAGTCTTGTTTTTTGCAATGTTTCAATTTTCTTATGCTCAAGTATATGACGATTACCTCGGCGCAGGTCATGATATTGGTTTAAAAGTAAGCAGTTCAAGTCAAGAACAAAACGACTCAAGCAGCTATGCTATCACAGGTACTCAACTCAAACCTGATTTAGTTGGAGCTTCTAGATTTTTATCTCAAGCGACTCTTGGGGCCTCTTATGAAGAGATGGAAAAATTAATCGACATCGGAATTGATGCATGGTTAGATGAACAATTTAATCTTCCACCAAAATCATTTGCTCAAAAATATGATGAGGTTTATGGCGAAATACTAGGAATGATTTCTGAAGACAATAATCTAGACATTTATGGGTCTTTTGTTTTTTATGAATTCTTAATCAAAGAACCTGATGCTTTGAGACAAAAAATTGCTTTTGCTTTGTCTCAGATATTTGTAATCTCACCCTATCACGGATCTACTCTAGCTGGAGAGGCTCAATACAACATGGCGTATTATGATTTTTTATACAAGGGTGCTTTTGGCAATTACAAAGACATCTTAAACAACATCAGTCTCAGTTATACCATGGGTAGTTATTTAAGTCATTTTATGAATCAAAAAGCCGACATTATTGAAAAGACTTATCCAGACGAAAATTTCGCCAGAGAGGTTATGCAATTGTTTTCAATAGGCTTGAATGAATTAAATCAAGACGGCACAAACAAATTGGACGCCAATGGAAATACCATTCCAACGTATAACATTTCGCACATAGCAGAAATGGCTAAAATTTTTACAGGATTAGGCGTAGGTGAAAAAGGCGACGGTGTCACAAATGACAACTTTTTCAGAACATATGATTTTAATGGAAGAGCTCCTATGATCATGTTTGAAGAGTATCATTCAAAAGGTGAAAAAAATATTTTACCAGGAGTAACTATTCCAGCTGGACAATCAGGTATGGAGGATATTGTTCAGACCTTAGATATTCTCTACAATCATCCTAATGTTGCTCCATTTATGTCTAAGCGTTTAATACAACATTTGGTAAAGTCAAATCCTAGTCCTGCCTATGTCAATAGAATTTCAAACGTATTCAATAATAATGGAAGTGGGGTAAGAGGTGACCTCAAGGCGGTAACTAAAGCAATCTTGTTAGATCCTGAAGCAAGAGATTGTGAATGGATTGATGACATCAATACTGGAAAACTAATCCAACCTTTAGAACGATTTACTTCTTTGTTTAAAGCCTTTGATGTGAGTACGCCTTCAAATAGGTTTTGGTTTAATGATTTTAGTGAGTGGTATGAAGAAACGAGTCAATCTTTTTACTCTTCTCCTTCTGTATTTAATTTCTTTTCTCCGTTTTATGCGGAAGATGAAATCATAGCCCCAAAAGAGTTAGTATCTCCAGAGTTTCAGATTTTAAACAGTGTAACTGCAATTGCCTACATAAATGAAATGGAAAACGCAATTAAGATTAGACCTTTTAGAAACAGAACATTAGTAAATGATACTGGAAGATTCTTGACAACAAATGCTAACGATGAACCAGTATTAGATTTTACTGATGAACTTAACATTTATAATAATGAAGGAATAGATGCATTGCTAGATCGTTTAAATTTGATTTTATGTAGAGGTCAATTGTCTCAAGGTACCCACAACATCATTGCAAATGCTATCCAAGAAAACGTTGAAAACTCCAATAGTTACGATGCACAAAATGCCTTAGAGGATGCCCTTTATTTTATCATGATGTGTCCAAATTATTTAATTCAAAAATAAGCTCATAAATAGAAATCTTATGTCAGAAGGAACGCCTAGTAGACGAAAATTTTTGAAACAATTAGGAGTGGGTTGTGCACACGTTGGAGCAACTACCCTATTGTCTGGGATTACCAATATGGGTTTATTAAATGCAGCCGCGGCTGCCAATCAATCTTGGTTAAACCCAAATGCTAATGATTACAAAGCAATAGTCTGTGTACTATTGTCTGGCGGCAATGATAGTTTTAATATGCTCGTGCCAAGAAATCAAAGCTCTTATGACGAGTACGCCGCTTCAAGAACGAACATCGCGCTCTCACGTGAATCTTTATTACCAATAAATCCTTTGAATGCTGGTAACAAACAATTTGGTCTACATCCTAGTCTCCCAAAAATTCAGAATCTATTTGAATCAGAAAAATTAGCTTTTATTGCTAATATCGGAGCATTGGTAAAGCCTACAAGCTTACAGGATTTTAAAACAAGAAACCAATTGCCTTTTGGCTTATTTTCTCATTCTGATCAAAGAACCCATTGGCAGACTTCCGTTCCTCAAGACAGGTCTGCAGTCGGTTGGGGTGGAAGAATGGCCGACATTTTACATACTGTAAATGAGAATCAAAACATTTCAATGAACATTTCCTTGAATGGAAGTAATATGTTCCAAAGAGGAAAAATAGTCCAATCTTATAGTGCTAATTTTAGAGATAATGGATCCACTTTGATCAATGGCTTCTCCAATAACAATTTTTACAATACGCTAAAAAGACAAACCTTAGATGACATCCTTGAACAAGATTATCAAAACACCTTAGAAAAAGCTTATGCCAATACCATTGCAGGATCCAAAAGCAATTCTATAGAATTTGATTCTGCTATAGCTTCAGGAATTCCAATTACCACTGAATTTGATGAAAGCGATCAATTTTCAAGAAGGATGTTGATGACGGCAAGAATTATTGCCGCTAATAATAATTTAAATGTAAGCAAGCAAACCTTTTTTATCCAACTAGGAGGTTTTGATAACCATGATACGAATTTAGAAGATCATGCTGCTCAGATGAGCAAAGTAGATAATGCACTCCATAGTTTTTATTCTGCTATGGAAGAAGTGGGAATGGCTGATCAAGTCACTACTTTTACCATTTCTGATTTTGGTAGAAAATTAGTTACCAATGGCGATGGTACTGATCATGCTTGGGGTGGTAATGTCATGGTGATGGGCGGAGAAGTAAAAGGTAAAAAAATCTATGGTCAATACCCTGATCTCTATTTGGGATCTCCTTTGGATACAGATGGTGGCAGATTTATACCCACAACTTCCACAGATGAATATTTTGCTGAACTCGCATTGTGGTTTGGTGCGGCTCCAAATGATCTGTCTTATATCTTACCAAATTTACCAAACTTCTGGAACATAGGATCTACTCCTGCCCCATTAGGATTTCTAATTTAATCAGTCATAAAAAGATAATTGTGAAAAAAATATCTACAATTTTAAATAAACTTTTGTTGACATTAGGTCTTGGAATCTTTTGTTCCATCAATGGCCTTTATAGCCAATGTGTAGACAATTCCAACTATTGGATTGAAAGCTGGAAATCCTGCTCAACAAGCCCAAACCCTAATCCTGCAAGAGCTGCATCAAACTGGTTATTATTTGAATTTGATGAAGCTCAAGCCATAGCTACTACTCACATTTGGAATGCCAATAAAATTGATGAAAGTGGTCTTGGAGCTAAGGAAGTATTCATCGATGTTTCTATTGATGGGGACACATGGACACAAGTTGGTACAGATAAATTTACTTGGCCAAAAGGAACAGAAGCTTTGGACTATGATGGTTTTGAAGGTCCTGATCTAAGCAATTTTGGTTTCATACATAAGGTCCTTGTCACTGTCATCAATAACTACGATGATTCTGACTGTGTCTCTATTGCAGAATTTAAATTCGACATTAATCCAGATGCTTGTTACGGCATAGAAGATGAATGTGGAGTTTGTGATGGTCCAGGCATCATCACATGGTATCAAGACACAGATGCAGATGGTCTTGGTGATCCAGACGCTAGTATCCAAAATTGTGAGCAACCTCAAGGTTATGTTGACAATGATGATGATCCATGTGACAATGGTTTATTTGGATGGCCTGATATGGAAGTTTTGTTTTACGAAAATGGTTGTACTAATTGCCATGGCACTGATGGAGATAGTGGATTAGATTTGACCTCATACGAAGGGATTAGTGCAGGTGGAAATATATGTGGTGATGAAATACTTAGCGGGAATACTTTAGTGAACATCATAAATGAAGCAGGCTATGTTGCTTGTTCCAATTACACTTTTAATAGACCAATGAACGAACGTGTAGGTGGAGCAATTGATGCCGAAGAAATCATAATGATCCAAGAGTGGATTGATGCAGGTGCTCCAGTAGATTGTGCTTGTCCGGCTGGATCTCCAGATAGTGACAACGATGGAGTTTGCGATAACAGCGATGATTGTCCAAACTTTGACAATGCATTATTTGGAACACCATGTGATGATGGAGATTCTTGCACGCAAAATGATGTCTATGTAAATTCATGTGATTGCAGAGGTACAGAAATTCCTGATTCAGATTTTGATGGAGTATGTGATTTGAATGATTACGAACCAAACAATCCATGTACTGCTGATGGTATCATAGGGCTACCTGAACCATCTAATTGGATTGCTAATGATGCCAATGATTGCGATGATGATGGCGTCGTATTAGGAAGTGGTGATCAAGATGACTTTGATGAATGCATCACTCAAAATGGCACTTCGTTAGCACCAAGTTGTTTATGCCCAAGCAATAGTACTTATTCTGGAGCTAAGATTGTAAAACATGTAGGCATCTATGAACCATCAATTTCTTATAGTGAAGGTCTTCCAGATAGAAATCTAGGCTCTGCTATTGGCTTTCAAGATTATGTAGACTTCGAATTCCCATACATGGAATATGGCCAAAACATTTGTTTCGAATTAGGATTCAATTCTGCTGAAGGTGGAGTTAAATTCGAAATCAACGAATTGGGTTCTTATAAATACTATAACCGAGATACGACAAAAACAGATTATGAATTACAGCTTTTCTGTTTTCCAAGTTTTGTAGCTGGACCACAATCTGTCAGAGTTTCAAGACTACTTACAGGGGCATTAAAAGTGGACGGTTCCTATGTAGAGCACTGCGATTGTACGGATGGTGATCCTAAAAAAGATTTTACAGCTTGCCAGTGTCCGGGTGAAGTGTTTGAAGGAACAGGTACCATTGTACAATCAGGAGGTTTCAATAATGTCGAAAATGCAGAAGGTGCGCCTGACGGCGAATTTACAGGTTGGATAAATGGAGATTCCGATTCTATAGAAATAAGTTTTGATGAGCTACCTATTCATTCTGAAATATGCATTAATCTTTCCTTTGACAGAGTAGCAGGTAGAGTAAGTTTTGATTTAAATGGCGATTATTTTGAAGTCACTAATCAAACAGGTTTAGAAGACCAGGATAGAGGGCAGGATATATGCTTTTTAACCAAAACTGAAGGTCCACAATATTTAAAAGTAAAAGAAAGAGGATCTGGAAGTATTTGGATAGATGGTTTTTATACTAAAAGTTGCTCAACATGTACTGAAGATGAAGACAATGACAACGTTTGTGATGAAGACGACATTTGTCCCGGTTTTGATGACCATGCAGATGATGATGGAGACGGCATCCCAGATGGATGCGATGAATGTGATAATATTTTGATCAACACAGCATGTAATGACAATGACCCATGTACTGTAAATGATCTTTACGATGATAATTGTAACTGTGCAGGGACCTTTGCAGATGCTGACAATGATGGCGTCTGTGATGAAGATGATGTATGCCCTGATTTTGACAATAGTTTGATTGGAACATCTTGTGATGACAATGATCCTTGTACAACACAGGATGTGTATAATACCTCATGTAATTGCGCAGGAATCTTTGCGGATGCTGATCAAGATGGTGTCTGTGATGAGGACGACATTTGCCCGGATGGTGATGATACCATAGATACCGACGGCGATGGAGTCCCGGATGCTTGTGACGAATGCGATGCTAGTCTAGTAGGGACAACTTGTAACGATAATGATCCTTGTACCACGCAAGATGTCTTTGATATGGATTGTAATTGTGCAGGTATTTTTGCAGATGCTGATGAAGATGGCGTTTGTGATGAAGATGACATTTGTCCGGATGGTGATGATACTATTGACACGGATGGCGATGGCGTTCCTGATGCCTGTGATGAATGTGATGCTAGCTTAGCGGGTACAACTTGTAATGATAATGATCCTTGTACCACGCAAGATGTCTTTGATGCTGATTGTAATTGTGAAGGTATCTTTGCAGATGCTGACGAAGATGGAGTTTGTGATGAAGACGATATTTGTCCAGATGGTGATGACACTATAGATACAGATGGTGATGGTGTCCCTGATGCCTGTGATGAATGTGATGCTAGCCTTGCCGGTACAACTTGTAATGATGATGATCCTTGTACTACCCAAGATGTCTTTGATGAAGATTGTAATTGTGCAGGTACATTCGCTGATGCTGATGAAGATGGAGTTTGTGATGAAGATG
>CALDYJ010000151.1 GCA_937941095.1 uncultured Saprospiraceae bacterium
GCTTGGGGAATAACAAATGTGGGACGTGATGTTCAAGACTGGTATAAAATAAGATGGACAGATGATCAAAAAGAACACTACCTATTGGACGGCAAGAGCGTGAAGGTGCAAACAGAAGTAGAAGAAATAAAAGTAAAAGGAAGCGCTACGATTATTGATACTGTCAAGTATACCAATTTCGGTCCTATAGCTCTGTTTGATCCAAATGGGGATAATGCGATGAGTTTAAAGTGGGTAGCTCACAAAAGTTATGATCCATTGGAAGCCTTAGTATTTATGAGACTAAATAAATCAACAGGTTTAAATGAATTTATAAATTCGGTAGACCTACATAATTATCCTGCTCAAAACATCATCTTCGCCAGCAAAGAAAATGACATTGCACTCGCAGTTGCTGGTTATTTTCCAAACTTAAAAGCAGAGCAAGGAAGATTTATTCAAGATGGAACTTTAAAAACTCAAGATTGGACGGGGCTAATCCCTAAAGAACATAATCCAAAATCTATCAACCCTAACCAAGGCTTTTTAAGTTCTGCGAACCAGCGTTCTACCGATTTAACATATCCCTATTATTACCATGGAAATTTTGATGATTATAGAGGAAGATACATTCATGATGTGCTATCGGAAAACAAATTGTTTAAGATGCAAGACATGAAAGCCTTGCAGTTTGATAATTATAGCTTAGAAGCCCAAGAGTGTTTACCCTTACTCTTAAAGAGTATAAATTCAAGCGAATTAAAAAGTAGCGAACTAAAAATACTTAATGAATTAAGACAATGGGATTATCGATTCGATCCGGAAGATCTTGCGCCAAGCTACTATAATATTTGGTGGAAGAAGGTAGTGGGACTTATTTGGGATGAATTTGATCTAAGCCAAAATCAATTATATCCAGAAACATGGAAAACAATTGAGCTGATAGAAAAAGAACCACAACATTCATTTTTTGATCTACAACGCACTGATAAGCTTGAACAAGCAAGCGATGTTATAAGACTTGGTTTTGATGAGCTAATCAAAGAAGTTAAAACCTCAAAGGAAGAAGATTTGACTTGGGCTAAATACAAAGACTCTGAAATCCGACATTTAGCAAGAATCCCGGCTTTTAGCAAAAAACTTAGTCAAAGTGGCGGCTATCGCCAAGCACCAAATGCCATTAGTAAATACAATGGTCCTTCATGGCGAATGCTTGTAGAGTTAGATGATGAAATGAAAGCCCAAGGCATTTATCCCGGAGGTCAATCAGGAAACCCAGCATCCCCCTACTATGATAACTTTATCGATGACTGGCAAAAAGGTAAGTATTATGAAATTAGATTAAAAAAAGATAAAACCACAGTGCCTAAATTATTCAACATAACATTAAGCAAAAGTAATTAATGAAAAGTCCAATTTACATCCTCTTAATTATCAGTGTGGGATTATTGCTGAGCTGTTTTGTCCATTACTTATGTATTATTCCTTTGGCAACTCTTTTAATTGCATTGACACAACTGAAAGCAAGTGAATCTTTCTTTAGTTCTTTTACAGGAGGTTTTCTTTTGTGGTTTATCTACAGCTTCATTGTCAGCACCTCCAATAAACATCTGATTACTGAAAGAATGAGCGATGTTATTGGAGGACTGAATCCAATTGTCTTTCTCATCCTGATTAGCCTTATCGGTGGTCTTTACGCAGGTCTCGGTGGCCTACTTGGGTACTATTTGAGGCGAATATTTCTTAAAAAACAGATCATTCATCGATAAAAATTGCCTTGATTCTGAATTATGGTTATTTTGTTAATAATGTAATCCAATTGAATCTTAATCGTTTTATAGTAAACCGTTTAAGTATTCTTGGCTAATTTATAAACCACGTTTTGATTATTTTAATGACTTTTCATCCTGTATTTATTTCGATCCTCGTCCATTCTTGGTTAGCATTCGCGCTTGTGAATCATTTTAAAAAGGAAATTCCAGCAATGATTAGTGAAATGCAGCTAAATAGTCCTATGTATGATTTAGCAGATGATGCAGAAGACTTTGAAATAAAATTCCCATTAAGCTTAATGCAAAATTGGAACGATGATGAACTCGTATAAACATAAAATATTTACCAATGGAAAATACAGACCATTATAAAGAAGCTAAAAAAAGAGTAAAAGCCAAAAAAGAATTTTATTGGAATCTTTTTACATGGATAGTCGTCAGTATTTTTTTATTGTTTATGAATGCTTTAGTTACTAAAGGGCCCCCATGGTTTCTTTTTCCTTTTTTCGGTTGGGGAATGGGTGTTGCATTCCATGCTTATGATGTTTTTGGAAGAGGTGGTAGGCATAATAAGTCTTGGGAGCGCAAACAGATTGCAGAAGAAATGAAGAAGATCAAAAGGGAGGAAGAAAGATTAGGCATTAGAGAATATCGATATTACGACGAAGCAGAAGAGTTGGAGCTAAAAGAAATCAAGAAAAGTGTTAAAAATTGGAACGATCAAGAATTCGTTTAATTAAAAAAATCATATACGATCTTTTCAATTACATAAAGTTTTGATAAATTTTCTTCAATAAGACGCTAAAAAAAATAAATCACATAAATATATTTATGATTTGTATTAAAAATATTTATAATATATTTTTAATCAGATACTTATCCCTATCAAAAACATTTTCAGTAAAAAGATTCAATAAAGTGTAACTTTTTTTGAATCCAAGGAAACATGTAAAAAATGCCTCGTTAAATCTAAAGAACGAAAGGCATACTATGCAGAAAACTATTATAGCCTGCCTTTCTAATTCACACAGTTAAAATTGCAATCATCCCATGATGAACTTATCAAAACTATAATGATAGTTTTTGGCAGTTGATTAATTAGATGGTTATTAATGAATCGATTTAAAAAATATGCTCAAGGGTTTTGTGTGGCATGGAGATCTATAAAATGGATTTTATTAGAGCCAATAGGAAAAGATGACACCTATTTATCTCCAATCAGAGAATGATACACAAATGGTATGGCGAGGCCATCCTAAAATTTTATACCGTCCATTATTAAGGGTTAATTACCCTTAAACGACTTCTGCTAAACTCGATTGTAAATCCGGATCTGACCGCTAGCTCCCCGCTAATGGTTGGTCCGGAATTTTTTTTTACAAAACATAATTTTGTTTTTTTTAAAATTTCCTCCTTTATATCTTAAAATATTTTCTCACCGCGACAATTTTAGACTTTTTGTCAGCTGAGGCGGCATTTTTAATTTTGTAAACGTTACTTTCAAAGCAACATATCTATATCCAACCGAATTATAATCCTTTAAGAAAAATTTATTAACCAAAAAATTGGAAAGTATGATTCAATCTATTTACAAAATGGGTACTGTACTCCTATTTGTCTTCCTAGGCATATGTGGTTTACAAGCCCAATTTACTTCTTCAGGTGTAGTATCTGATTCAAGTGGCGATCCTCTTATCGGGGTGTCAATTGTCGTTAAAGGAACCACAGTCGGTACAATAACTGATATTGATGGCTCCTATTCACTTAATTGTCCGAATGATCCTTCGACTTTAGTCTTTAGTTACATTGGCTATCAAGACGTAGAAAAGACAGTTGGAAGTTCCGATGGCAAAGTAATGTTAACAATGGCAGATGCTTCAACTACATTAGACGAAGTAGTTGTAACTGGTTTAGCATCAACAGTTAAAAGATCTAATCTTGCAAATTCAGTTGCGTCAATTAGTTCAAAAGAATTAACAGGGGTTACGACTCAATCTACCATGGATGGAGCTCTTTATGGTAAATTTAAAGGAGCAGACATCAGAGCAAATTCTGGAGCACCAGGAGGTGGATTCTCCATTAGACTTAGAGGTGTAACTTCTGTAAACCTAAATCAACAACCTGTTTACATCGTAGATGGAATCTTTGTTGATAATTCAACCTTTTCTCTTAATACCAATCAAGTATCTGCGGCAGCAGGTGGAGGTAATACTTCTTCTAACCAGGATGATGCTTCTAACAGAATTGCAGATTTAATTCCAGAAGACATTGAGTCCATTGAAATCTTAAAAGGAGCTTCTGCAGCGGCTATTTATGGAGTCGGTGGTGCTGGTGGTGTTGTAGTAATTAACACTAAAAAAGGTGGTTATAATCAAGCCAATAGTGTAAATTTCAGTCAGACAATTGGTGTTGCTTCCCCAATCAGATTATTAGGAGATCGTGGATGGGATGCCGCAAAGGTAGAATCTGTATTTGGACCAGATGAAGCAGCTAAATTTAATGCAAATGGTAACAGCCCATTAGAAGAAATCATTTATAATGATGATGCTGCCATTCAAAGTACTTCAGCGCTTTCATTTATGGGAGGATCAGCTAAAACAAAATATTTTGTTAGTGGTACATGGAGAGACCAAGATGGTTTAGTAGAAAACACTGGTTACAAAAAAGGATCAGTAAGGTTAAACTTAAGTCAAAAAATTTCTGAAAGAATTGAAGTTAACTTGAGTTCTACTTACATCAACGCTGATGCTGATAGAGGCTTTTTTAATAACAGTAATGCAAATACAACAGTGGGATATGCCTTAGCCTTTACAAAGCCATGGGAAAACTTAGCAGCTGATGCAAATGGTAACTTCCCTGCTAATAATGCAGTAGGTTCAAATGTTTTAGAAACGATCGACAAGATTACCAATGAAGAAAAGATCAACAGATTTATGGGTAGTGTTTCAGGTACGTATTCAATTTTACAAACTGGAAATCAATCCTTAAAATTAGGTGGTGTTTTAGGTTTAGATCAATTCACCATTAGAAACAACGGATTATTTCCTCAAGAACTTTCTTACTACAGAGACCCTTCTTCAGACAGAGGAGTAATCGTAGGTGGGTTTGGTAACAGTAACAGAAATAATGCGACAGGTTATTTAGTACATACTTTAAATACAAGTTCGAATTTAATGTTTAGAACTCAAGTTGGAGCGCAGCAATTGAATCAAAATTCTAATGCTCTATCAGCAGTTGCAATAGGAATCAACGGTTCACAAACAAATGTAGATCAATCTGAAAACCAAACAGTAACTCAAGAAAAGAGAGAAAGCCAAATTAAAGGTGCTTTCCTTCAGGAAGAAATTAACTGGGATGATAAAATCATGGTTACTTTAGGGATTAGAGGTGATAAGTCATCAAATAATGGAGATCCAAATGAAATCTTTTGGAATCCTAAAGCAAACCTTGCTATTAACCTTCACAACTTGATGGATATAGGTGGCAATACAATTTCACAGATTAAACCTAGAATCGCATTTGGACAATCTGCTAGATTTGCTGGTTTCTCAGATAGATTTAATGAATTAGATCCTACTTCTATTAGTGGAACTGCAGGATTACAGACTTCTGATGGAAGAGGAAATCCAAACGTATTACCAGAAACTCAAAAAGAATTAGAATTCGGTATTGATTTAGGTTTCTTAGACAATAGAATTTTATTCGATGCAACGTACTATATCAAAACCATTGAAGATCTTTTGCTAAGACAAAATGTACCTCCTTCATCTGGATTTACGAGAAAAGTTGTAAACGCTGGTGAATTAGAAAATGTAGGAATCGAACTAGAATTAAAAGCAGGTGTGGTGCGTACAGATGATTTTTCTTGGGATACTGGGATAGGCTGGTGGAAGAACAATTCAGAAATTACAAGATTAGATATTCCTCAATTTACTATTGGTGGTTTTGCTGCATCCTTGGGACAAGGTTTAATCCAAGAAGGATTTAGCCCATCACAACTGATAGGAACAATTGATATGTCACAATGTAATGGTGATGATTGTTCAAATGTAGATCCAGATGGTGATGGATTCATGGTTTATGGTAACATGGAAGCAGACTTCAACTTAAGTTGGAACAATAGCATTAGCTTTAAGGGCTTAGAGTTAAACTGGTTACTACACTGGAAACAAGGAGGTGAAAACATCAACCTTTCTACCCTACTTTATGATTTAGGTGGATTGACTTGGGATTTTGATGAAACTGGATTAGATCCAAATGGAGATTTAAGCAACGGCGATTACCGATTGTCTACTGCTTTTGCTCATCCTGGTGCTTTCATTGAAGATGCTAGTTATGTGAGACTAAGAGAAATAGGATTATACTATAACTTAGGTGATATGGTTAATGGTATCAATGATTTGAGAATTGGTGTTTCTGGAAGAAATCTATTAAACAGCTTTGAATACAATTCTTATGATCCTGAAGTATCAAATTTTGGTAACAATGTATTGATTAATGCCGTGGAGGTAACACCTTATCCTTCTTCTAAGACATTCAATTTCCACTTATCACTAACTTTATAAAAGAAATAAAATGAAATATATAAATTTAATAATAATCATTGCTTTTCTAGGATTTACATCCTGTGAAGTTGATGAAGTGCTAAATCCAAACGCACCCATTGTAGAAGGTGTGGAAAATGGAGCAACCTTAGCAGATTTAAGATTATTAGCTTCTGGTTTAGAAGCTACCATCAGAAATGATGTACACTTTCACTTCTGGACAACTAATATGGTTGGAAGAGAATATTACGATTTAAGAGGAACTGATCCAAGGTATACTTCTGAGCTTATTGGAAAAGCTGGTGCAAACTTGGATAACAACGGGTTTTTAACGACGCGTTCTTATTTTGGCAGGTATAAATCTGTTAGAAATGCTCATAATTTAATGACGGCGGTTTCTAATACTGCTGCTACTTTATCTTCTGAAGAAGAAAATGCATTTAGAGGATTTGCCAATACTATTATTGGATATGAACTTTTATTAGAATCAGGAAGACAGTATGAAAATGGTCTTAGAACCAATGTTGCTGATCCTGATAATTTAGGTGCCTTTAATCCTGATTACGCATCTACCCTATCTGCCATAAAGGAATTTTTAGAAACTGGTTACACACAATTAAGTGCTGCTGGAACTGATTTCCCTTGGGCTATAGGTTCTGAATTATTAAGTACTATTCCAGGTGGTGATGTTGAATCGATGGCCAAAATGAACAGAGCCATAACAGCAAGATTAGAACTTTACGCTGGAAATATGAGTGGAGCAATTGATGCTTTAAATAATTCATTTGTAGATCTAGGTGGATCAATGGAAATGGGTGCTTATTATACCTTTGGAGTTGGTGGTAATGATCTTCCAAACAATATGTTTTATGTCCCTAATTCAGATATCTATGTTGCTCATCCTTCTTTCATCACTGATGCGGAAGCGGGTGATTTGAGATTAAGTAAAGTGAGGATGTTTGATGATCCAGATTTAATCTTACCGGTTACTTTAGATGACCTTTCTGGTTCATATCAAGTTAGTTCAGTAGCTTCTAATTCTGCTCCTTTTCCGATTGTAAAGAATGAAGAATTGTTATTGATCTGGGCTGAAGCTAAGGCAAAAACGGGTGACATGGCTGCTGCAGTTGCGGCACTTGACGCTGTTCGTAATGCAGCTGGACTAAGCCTTTATGAAGGTGGCATGACAGAAGATGATATCATGGATGATGTTGTTTATCAAAGAAGGTATGGATTATTTGGAGAAGGACACAGATGGATTGACCTGAGAAGATTAGGAAGATTAGGCGATCTTCCTTTAGATAGAGACGGCGATGTAGTGCATACACAATTCCCTACTCCTGCAGCAGAAGCTGAATAATTCCTATTCTAAATACTGCCTTAAAAAACTAAATACATAGTTAAGTAAATAAAAAGTCGTCTTCGAAATCGAAGGCGGCTTTTTTTAATGGTTGATGGTTGATAGCTTCATTTTTGCAATAATCAAACTATTACTAAAAATTTGAAGGTAATGTCTTAAAAAAGGGGTAAAATTGCTTTAATATTATCAAACTCCTTTTTATTGCTAATAATGCGATGAACAATACACAAAATACAATCAAGTTATTTACAGACCTCATTGCCTCAAAATTAAAGCTTCCAAAAAATGGCATTCACAACACCATAAAGTTGATCGAAGAAGGCAGTACCATTCCTTTTATTGCCAGGTATAGAAAGGAAGCAACTGGTTCATTGGACGAAGTTCAATTGGCTGATGTCGCTAAAGCATATCAAAAACTAAAAGATTTAATTAAAAGAAAGGAAACCATTCTCGATAGTATAGAAGAACAAGGAAAACTAAGCCCCGGTTTAAAGCAAAAAATTAAAAACTGCTGGGACCAAGTACTTTTAGAAGACATTTATCTCCCTTTTAAAAAGAAGCGCAAAACAAGAGCAAGCATAGCGAAAGAAAAAGGATTAGAACCATTAGCCCTTAAAATTTATAAGCAAGGCCATGAGAGTCCTTTTTCAGCAGCAAAAGCATTTCTTTCAAAAGAAGTTCCGGATGTTGACCAAGCTTTGCAAGGAGCAAGAGACATCATCGCTGAATGGATCAATGAAAATGAAAAAACTCGAAATCGTCTCCGAGGCATTTATAGGAAGTATGCAGTGGTAAAATGTAAGGTGATTAAGAAAAAAGAAAGCGAAGCCATAAAGTACAAAGATTACTTTGACTACGAAGAAGCTTTGAGCAAATGTCCATCTCATAGAATGTTAGCCATACGAAGAGCTGAAGAAGATGGTTTCCTCCGTGTAAAGATTCAGCCAGATGAAGTAGAAACTTTAAGTGCCTTAGAAAAAATGATTGTAGAAGGCAGCAATGAAAATGCCTTACAAGTAAAAGAAGCTCTAGCAGATGCTTATAAAAGACTTTTGAATCCTTCTATAGAAACAGAATTTAGAAAATCATCTAAAGAGCTCGCTGACAAGGAAGCCATTAAAGTATTTTCCAATAACTTAAGACAGTTATTAATCAGCCCACCTCTCGGTCAAAAAAACATCCTTGCCATTGATCCGGGTTTTAGAACTGGATGTAAGGTCGTTTGTCTAGACGAAAATGGGGATTTCAAACATTATGAAACCATCTTTCCCCACCCTCCTCAAAAACAAAAATTTGAAGCAGAAGAAATCTTGATAAGCCTTATAGAAAAATATAAAATTGAAGCCATTGCTATAGGTGATGGGACAGCAGGAAGAGAAACTTATACATTATGTAAGGGATTGAAAATGGACGCAACTATTCAAATCATCATGGTCAATGAATCTGGTGCTTCTATCTATTCTGCTTCAAAAACAGCAAGAGAAGAGTTTCCAAATCAAGACGTAACGGTGAGAGGTGCCATTTCAATTGGAAGAAGATTAATGGATCCATTAGCAGAATTAGTAAAAATTGATCCTAAATCAATTGGCGTAGGACAATATCAACATGATGTAAATCAAAGTGCTTTAAAAACAGAACTGGATCAGGTAGTAGAAAGTTGTGTAAATTTAGTTGGCATCAATTTAAACACTGCAAGCCAACATTTATTAACTTATGTATCTGGCCTAGGCCCAACGCTAGCAAAAAACATCGTGGATCATAGGTCTGAAAATGGAGACTTCAAAAATAGAAATGACTTAAAGAAAGTAAAAAGAATGGGCAGTAAAGCTTACGAACAAGCAGCAGGTTTTTTAAGGGTTAAAAATGGAGACAATCCTTTAGACAATTCTGCTGTTCATCCTGAGAGATATAAACTGGTAAAACAGATGGCCATGGAGGTAAAAGTAAAGCTTAGTAGTTTATTGCAAAACGAAGAAGCTTTAAGTAAAATCGATCTTCAAAATTACATCAGTGGAGATGTCGGCCTCCCAACCCTCAAAGACATCATCGGAGAATTAAAAAAACCAGGTCTGGATCCTAGAGGTAATGTAAAAGCCTTCGAATTTCATGAAGGCATTAAAAGCATTGAAGACTTAAAAATTGGAATGAGGCTCCCAGGACTTATTACCAACATTACTAAATTTGGTGCTTTTGTAAACATAGGCATCAAAAGTGATGGCATGGTTCACATCTCTCAACTGGCAAATAAATTTGTAAAAGACCCAGCAGATGTGGTAAAGCTCCAACAACAAGTGATGGCCAAGGTTATAGACATTGATTTAATAAGAAAAAGAATTCAACTTTCATTAAAAGAAAATTAGAATTACTATGAGATACCTAATTTTTACTTCCTTTATTATTTTTGGATTTTCATGTAAAACTAAATTAAACAATGCCCAGAAATTTACAGAAACAAAAAATGGAAAGCTTGTTTTTTTAGACAGTGTGAAAGCTAGTATGGCTATTCTAGATGATGATGCCAATGGTATTTTTGAAAGATTGACTCCGCTAGACATCTCTATCCAAATGCAGCAGATCTTTGAAGAAGATCTTCCATTTGAAGAAAAACTAAAGTTGTATAAAATCCACATCCAAAAAGATGTTACCTCATTCGAAAAAGGAGAACAAGAGTGGATACAAAACAAATGGGATGAAGCTGTTCAATTGTGTAATGCCATTGACCCGAATATTTTACCTCCAAGTATTTCACTCATCAGGTCAAAAGGAACGTATTATGGACCAGAAGCATTTTTTACCAGAAAAAACATGATCATCATTCCTGAGTACAATTTAAAAATGCGTTCGAAAAACGGAATGCTAAGTGTATTACTTCACGAAATATTTCATATTTATTCTAGAAATAATCCGAGCATTCAAGCTAAGCTTTACGAGCACATTGGGTTTAGATCCATTGGAGATTCTAAAGAATTAATAATGGATAAAATTCTTGCCGATAAAATTTTGCACAACCCAGACGGCTTGAATTTTGCTTGGGCGATCAATTTAAAAGATGAGGAAAAATCATTTGAGGCAATCCCTATTATTTCTTCTATTCTTCCTAGCTATGATCCTTCAAAAGGTGATTTTTTTAATTTTATGCACTTTGATTTATTTGAAGTTCAAAAAGAAGAAAATAAATACAAAGTGATCTGTGATGAAGAAGGCCAACCAACGCTTCCTCCTCAATCCATGATTAGCTTTTTCAATCAAATCGGCTCCAATACCCAATACATCATACATCCTGATGAAATTCTTGCAGATAATTTCATGTTATTAGCCTTATCAAAAAAGGATGCTTCTAGTATAGAAAATTTAACAGAAGATGGAAAGCAGCTTTTATCTAAAATTGAAAGCACCATTACTGCACAATAATTATGCAATTAATTCCATTGGTACAATAGATGTCAAAAATAATTTCAGCTTACCGATTTATTTTTATTAGAAATAAGAAGATTAGCTTAGTCCTAGGATTGCTACTTTTAGTAAGCTATTATTTTTGTATCCCTTCTTCTATATTTAATGCTCCCGTTTGCAAGGTATTATTTGACAAAGATGAACAACTTTTAGGAGCATCCATAGCTAAAGATGGTCAGTGGAGATTTCCTTACAACGAAGACATTCCTCTAAAATTTGAAAAATGCATTCTTGAATTTGAAGATAAAAGGTTTTACAATCATTTTGGATTCGATCTG
The DNA here is from genome assembly GCA_937941095.1 of uncultured Saprospiraceae bacterium. Taxonomy (GTDB): domain Bacteria; phylum Bacteroidota; class Bacteroidia; order Chitinophagales; family Saprospiraceae; genus JALZVN01. The sequence goes on from CALDYJ010000151.1 coordinate 11,387, forward strand.
ATAGGAATTGGAAGAGCCATCCAACAAAACATCAAAAATAAAAAAGTAGTTTCAGGAGCAAGTACAATCAGTATGCAAGTCATACGATTAGCTAGGCCAGGAAAATCCAGAACCCTTTGGCGTAAGCTTATCGAAATGGTACAAGCTACCCGTTTAGAATTTGCTTATTCAAAAAAAGAAATACTTTCTCTGTACAGCAGCAATGCCCCATTTGGTGGAAATGTTGTCGGCTTGCGTGCAGCCACTTGGAGGTACTATGGTAAAAATCCAGACATGCTCAGTTGGAGTGAAGCGGCTACCTTAGCGGTTCTTCCAAACAGTCCTTCACTAATTCATCCAGGAAAAAACAGAAACTTTTTATTACAAAAAAGAAATCGTCTCCTTAAACGATTACATGAAAATGCTACTATCGATAAAACAACTTACGAACTTTCGCTTGAGGAAGAACTACCTATAAAACCACTCCCCTTACCTCGCTTAGCTCCTCATTTACTTCACACTGCATTTTCGAAGATTGAAAATAAAAATGCTGAATTACATAGTAGTTTAGATTTAGAAACCCAAAAAAATGTAAACGACTTATTACTTTCGCATAAAGAACTTTTAAACGCAAAAGGCATTCAAAATGCTTGTGTACTTGTCATCAATGTCAGAAATTCAAATGTCTTAGCTTATGTTGGAAATATGCCTAATGCTGGATCCGAACATCATGAGCAGGTCGACATAATTAATGCGCCTCGTAGTACGGGTAGTATTATAAAACCATTGTTAAACATGATGGTTTTACAAGAAGGACTTTATTTACCTCAAAGCATCATTCCAGATATACCAACTCAATTGTCCGGTTACAATCCTGAAAATTACAAACTAACTTATGATGGAATCATTCCATTAGATCAAGCTTTACAAAGATCTTTAAACATACCTTACGTTAGAGTATTACAAAATTATGGTTTAGAGAAATTTCATTTCAGGCTTAAACAATTGGGGCTTTCACACCTTAATAAATCTGCAAGGCATTACGGTCTAACCTTAATCTTAGGAGGAGCAGAAGCTTCTTTATGGGATCTATGCAATACTTATGCAAGTGCAAGTAAAACTTTGAGTTTCTATACGGAGAATAATAGTCTTTATGCGGTAAATAATTTAAACAACATAAGCTATTTGCACAAAGACAAAATAACAGAAAATTTGAACTTGCAAGAAGATGAAAACTCCTTATCAGCAGCTGCTATTTGGCACAGCTTCGAAAGCATGAAAAAAGTGATACGTCCAAATAGCGAAGGCAATTGGGAATCTTTTAATTCTGCTCAAAAAATAGCATGGAAGACGGGCACAAGCTTTGGATTTAGAGATGCTTGGTCAATCGGAATTACACCAGATTACGTTGTAGGTGTTTGGGTCGGTAATGCAGATGGAGAAGGAAAAAATGGTTTAATAGGCATTGAAGTAGCTGCGCCAATCTTATTTGATGTCTTTAGGACACTACCAAAAAGCAAATGGTTTGATCCACCTTATGATGACATGATAAAAATTCCTGTCTGTACAAAAAGTGGTTTTAGAGCCCTAGAAAATAATTGTGAGGTAGATTCTGTGTTTGTTCCATCCAATGGAAATAATGCTCCCATTTGCAAATACCACAGAACTTTACACATGGATGCTTCCAAAAAATATCAAGTCAATGACTCATGTGAAAATCCATTGGACATTCAAAATGTTCCTTGGTTTATCCTTCCTCCAGTCGAAGAACTTTACTACAAAAGATTAAATCCTTCTTATAAGACCTTGCCCCCACTAAAAAAAGGATGCAAAAACGAAAATCAAGAAATTGAAAAATCATCTATGCAATTTATTTACCCAAGGCTAACAAATAAAATTTATGTGCCCATAGAATTAAGTGGTAAGACTGGCAAAACAATTTTTAAGGTGGCGCATCGAAATGAAGAAGCCATTATTCATTGGCATTTAAATAATACTTATCTGGGCAGCACACAATATTTTCACCAAATGGAACTCAATCCAGCTTTAGGAAAACATAGCATAACGCTAGTAGATGAGGAAGGGCAAACAATGAGTAAAAATTTTGAAATATTAAGCAATTCAAATAATGAATAAGTGCTTCAGACAAAAAAATCTCCTACATCTATTAGGAGGCAAGATGTAGGAGAACTAACATACAATGAGAAAACTATACTGCAAATATGAGCTTTATTTATAATATGTTTAGCCTGGAATTAGGGAACGGTATTTAATAATGAAGAAGTGGAATGATTGGCTGCTTAAAAGGAATAAAATAACAATCATTTAGCTGTCTCCAATTGAGGAAAGCTGACAAAGTCATCCATTTTACCATTATAATTAAAGCTATTCCAAGTTTCTTTTTTGTATTGTAATCGATCTTCAATTAAAAACCAAACTGAGGCATTATTGGCTAAACCCATGTGGCTACCAGTAACTTCAACATTCTGATGAAATTTATCTTCTACTATTTCTCGACAAACTTTCCAAGAAACTACACCATCTTCTTTCGAGTAAACAGCAGTGGTTGGCACAGGGGCTGGTATTGGCAAACTTTCTAACCAAGCAGGATCAATGTCTTCAACTGATTTACCTTTCAACAATTGATAAAACCAAGCAGCGTTATTTGGTTCTGTAATACCAGCAAAAGGAGAACCCAAGGTAATGACTTGACGGATTTTATCTTCTCTAAGTTTTGCCAATTCACGAGCATAAACGCCACCTAGACTCCATCCTATTAAACTGATTTTAGTTTTGTGTTTTTCATGGACCTCATCGATTAATTTCAATAAATCATCTAATTTGGAAAGATCGGCCATGTTCCTTCCTAGTCCCCAATCATAAGGAATGTATCCAAGTCTTTTAATAAACTTTCTTAATCCTTTTGTTGAAGTATTGCTTCCTAAAAATCCTGGTATGACAAGGACAGGATGTCCATCTCCTTTATTATGTTTTTTAAATGCATTGTAGAATTCCTTTGAGCGTTGATATTCTTTCAACGCACGGAAAGCTTCGGATATATGCATAAAAAAGGAAGGTCTTTTGATCCTTGAAACTTTATTTTTACTTTTCATAATTTAATTGCAAAATGAGGAAGCAAGCCAAGCTCACCTCCTCATTTATAATATTTAGTATTTAGATAAAACTTAAAATAAGTTTAGTTCTTACTAAAAAGTTTTTTAAATCTTCCAGCGTTTGAGATCAATTGTCCTTTTACTGTTTCCAAAGTATCAAAAACAATGTCTTGTTGCTTAGCTGCTAATTTCAGACTTCCTTTGATTGCTTTTTTACCCACAGCTTGCCATTTTTCTCCGTTTTCCAAAGAATCTTCGAGTAAACTTTCAGCAGTTTTTAAGGTAAAGTTATTAACTGCTTTAGTTGTTTTTGTGATGTTTTCGAGAGTCATTGCGTCTGAGACTTTGTTCATTGTTGCTTTAACTCTTTTAACAGCAACTTCCTGAATCTGGTCACTATTTTCGCGGACGTCCTCAACAACATCTGCAATTGTTTCTTTAACTTGATTATTTACAAATTTTGCTGTGTCTTTAATTTTATAGTAGCTGTCTTTAAAATCTACAGACTTATTCTGTTTATTAGTCACCTTTTTAGTGATTTTTTTTGTTATTTTTTTAGCTTTTTTAGTTGCCATGATGTTTTACTTTTAAATGTTATTGTAATTGAAACTTGTTTTTGAATTAGTATAATTAATTACTTAACTCTAATTCCACCTTTCAATTCTTTTTGTAATTGCTTTAATGTATCCCAGTTTCCTTTTGCTGCTAAATTAGCTTGTTGACGCCAAGTTCTTGGATTATAATTTTTGTAGCGAGGTCCAGCTTTTTCAAGAATTGTTCTTAATGTTTTCACATTAAGTGTTGCAAGTTTTTTATAAGTTTTGATGCTTGAAGCATTTAATACTTCTTCAATTTTTGGTCCTATGCCTTCTATTTTTGTTAGGTCATCCTTAATGATATTTTTTCTAGTCGCTCTTTTCTTTGGAGAAGCTTTTTTAGGACTTGCAGCTTTAGGAGCTACTCTTTTTGATGTTGCTTTCTTAGCTATAGCTTTTTTAGTTTTTGTAACTTTTGCAACAACCTTCTCAACATCAGCTTTCTTAGCTGTGGATGCTTTTGAAGCTACTTTTTTCGCTGTGGCGTTTATGTTTTTAGCAGCTGCTGGCTTAGTGAGCTTACTCATTTCTTTTGCCTTAGCAGTAGCTTCTTTGATTTTAGCGGCTGCTGGCTTAGCAACATTTTCAATTGATTTAACAATTGAAGGCGCTTTAAATCCGACTAACTTTGCTAATCTTGATTGGCCCTTTAAGTATTGACCTTTTAATTCTTCTAAAGTATCAAGAACAATATCTTGTTGCTTACCAAAAATGACTGTCCCATCTTTAAGGGCCTTTGCCATTAGTTTTTGCCATCTTTCCCCAGAAGCAATTGAACCTTCGACAATATTATCCGATACTTTTAAAGTAGTATTATGGATTTGCTTTGCTTGATCAATGATCATGTCAGCTTTCTTTTCGATTTTGTTGACTTTTTTAGTTGCCATTTGTACTATTTATGATTTTAGGTATTCTTTGCAAATAATTATGATGCAAATATAGATTAGCCGAGTTACCGTTGAGTTACAAATGAGTTACAAGGGATGTGGAGTCAATATCTCCTTGTAAACCAATGAATTGGCTTACCTATGGTAAGCTCATTAGCTTTTTAAGTGAGCTGGTTTATTGGCCTTTAATCGTTTTGAGCAGCGCTTTCGTCTCAGGAAGAGGTTCGATGCCAAATTCCTTTTCTAAGACTTGTTCACATTGTTGATAAGTCTTAATGGCTTGAGGTCGATTTCCTTTTTGAAAATATGCCGACATCTGTATTCTGTAGGCATCTTCCCAGGCATTATCGATTTGAAGTGCCTGTTTGGCTAGACGAATACTTTCCATTGGGTTATCTTTGATAAGTAATTCTCCTAAGGTAATGATGGCCCCTAGTACTAAAACTTGTATGCGTTCTCTTTCTTCACTGGACCAATCTTCGTATAATCTTTCAGGGAGGTAAACACCATGAAATAAATTTATCGCTTCTCTATACGCTTCTATTGCAGTTTCTTTGTCATTTGGTAAGGCTTGATTGCCTATGGCGATGTATTGTTCTAAAGCATCTACATCAATCCAAATTTCATTTAAGTTGAGTTGGTAAGTTAATCCTTGCCTAATGATGAAGCGAGCTTCTGTTCGTGAAGGTCTATTGGGTTCTATTGCTTTATTTGCACCATGGAGCGATACTTTAAATTTTTGCTGGCCAGTCTTTTGATCTAAATCTTCCCATACTCTATCAATGATTTGTTCTTTATGCAATCCTCTTCTGTGGCGGGCTGTCACGAGGAATTGAAAGAGCTGAAGCGTGGTATCCCGCCCCCATTCTTTTGCATGAATCGCATTACCTTCTCTCCATACTTCAAACCTTCCTAAGGTCTGAACATGCAAGGCAGCATTTTCTCTTTTGCTGTTAATTTCCACCAATCTATCTTGATAATGCTTAATCATAGAAGATTAGTCTTTCTTTAATTTTTTAGAAAGTTTATCTACTTTTTTATTTAGGCTTTGAATTTCTTTGGACATCTTTTCCATCATCTTCATCAATTCTTTATTATTAGATTTTGAACTTGCCATCCAAGAGTCAATGTCGATTTTATCTCCAAAGTCTACTTTAAATTGGTTGAGCTGATCTTGTATTTGGTCTTGGAATTGAGCGACTTGTCTTTTAGGGTCCTTAATGGTATCAAGGACAACTTTAGGTGCAGTACTTGCCATCTTTTTCCAGAGGTCAAAACTTTTCGCCAGGATTCCTTTTTGTTCATCTGGACTTTTGTCTCCCATTGCTTGAATCGTCAGGTCGGCCAATTTTCCTTGAATAAACTGAACGACTTCTTCGAATTCTGAAAATCGTTGTTCTTCTCCACCCTGTACATGGCGTATATTACCTCGCCATTGTACTTGAGGCTCTCCAGCTTCTGACTGAAAAATCTTTTGTGTAAATCGCAAAACAAAAGATGCTGTTTCGTCTTTTTTATTGGACATTTATTTTGGTTTGTTTTTTGATGATTGTTAGTTGTCGCTTTGTGAACACCTTACAATTAACAATATTTATTCATCATTTATATACTAGTTATTTGATGAATAGTTTATTGCTCGAAGCAAGTTAAAAAAAATAGTTTGTGATTTAGCTTCTTAATTTTGAAGAAATATGGTAAATTAGGTTTGTTCACTAAACAAATATATTTTTCCAGAATATGAAATCAATCTCAGGTCTTGATGCAGCATTTCTTTATGCTGAAACTCCTTCAAGTCATATGCACATAGGATCCGTGGCTGTCATCGAAGGCTCTTTAGAATTTGATACTTTTCGATCCATCATAAATTCTCGTCTACATCAGATTCCAAAATTGCGTAAGCGATTAATGTATGTTCCATTTAGCATTGACTATCCATATTGGGTGGATGATCCTAATTTCGACATAGACATGCATTTGTACCACATTGCTTTACCTAAACCTGGAGGATGGAAAGAATTGCGTAAAATAGCTTCTACCATATTCAGTAGTCCTTTAGATCAATCTAGGCCATTGTGGTCATTTTTCTTTGTAGAAGGTCTTGACAATGTGCCTCAAGTCCCAAAAGGTTCAGTTGCTGTTATTGCAAAGATTCATCATGTTGCTATTGATGGTGTTGCTGGAGCAGGCATGTTAAGTTTACTCTTTGATTTTACCAATGAAAAAAGAGACATTCCCGAACCGAGACCTTATCATCCTGAACCCTTACCAAATGATTTATCGCTCATTATGAAGAGCACTATGAGTTTTGCGCAAAATCCATTAAAGTTTCCAAAATTGATTTCCTCCTTATTGAGTTCTTCTTTTAAAGCAGGGATGCTCACGAGGGTACAACATTCTGAATTACCCACTGCTCCATTTTCAGCACCGAATACTCCTTTAAATGGAATAATTTCTCCAAAGCGGAAATGGAACACAGCCATCCTTTCATTAGAAAGAATAAAGGTCTTAAAGAAAACGATGGGCACAACGATGAATGACGTTTTATTAGCTATTTGTGCAGGAGCATTAAGAAGGTATTTATTAGAAAAGGAAAAATTACCTGCTAAACCTCTTGTAGCTATGGTCCCTATCTCTACCCGAACCTCAGCTAATAAAAATGAGTCTGATAATCAGATTTCATCAATGCTGGTACAATTAGCAACTAACATTGAAGATCCTATTGAGCAATTGGAGGTAATTCATGAAAATACCATTCGAGGTAAAACTTACCAAGGTGCAGTTGGCGCAAAATCATTAGCTAATATGGCTGAGATGGTTCCATTTGGTGTTGCAAATCAAGCAGCGAGAATATATTCAAGATACAGAGTCTCTGAATTGCACAACCCCGTTTTTAATGTCACCATTACTAATGTACCCGGCCCGCAATTTCCACTTTACTTGCATGGTAATAAATTATTGTCTGTGATGGGAATGGCGCCCATTATAGACGGAATGGGATTAATCTTAACTATCTTTTCTTATAATGGAATGGTTACAATAAGTCCAACAAGTGATGCGAAAACAATGCCTGATATTGATGTATTTTCTAGGTATTTAAGAGAGTCTGCTAACATCCTTGAAGCAGCTATTCTAAAAAGGGGTAAAAGTAAAAAGAAAGTTGCTGTTAAAGCAAAGCAATTGCGTCCAGCTTCTGATGCTATGTTTAATCATGTCAAAAAAGAATTAATTGCAAACGCAGAATTTATAAAACCAAATAATGGTTTATTTCAATTTCAAATTACAGGAGAAGTTGAGGCTTTTTGGAAGATAAATTTAAACAAATCACCTGGAGAAGTTCGCAAAGGAAAAACCACTAAAGCTGATGCTACCTTTACGATTTCAGACAAACACCTAATGCGAGTAGCGACAGGAAAATTAAACTTACAAACTGCTTTTATTCAAGGAAGATTAAAAATTGATGGAGATTCAATGAAGGCCATGAAGTTAGGAACTATTTTGAGTAAACTTCCAAAATTGAAATAATAATACTTACTTCTTTTTCTTTGCTTTACTTTTTTTCACCGAAGTTTTGGACTTGGCTTTTGGTGGCTTCGACTTTAAAGTTTTGTCTTTAATTTTTGTTTTCGCCTTAATTTTAGTAGTAGATTTTGATTTAGGTTTTCTTTTTACCTTGGTAAAATCCTCGGGATTAGTTTTTACGGCGACACCGTTTTTCTTGGAAGACTTATTTTTGACACCACTAGTTTTTTTGCTTTTCTTATCTACTCCATTTTCACCTAGTATAATTTCTTTCTGACCCAAAACTTCTAAGAACATATTTCGAACATCTTTTACATGTTCATTTAAATTTTCTCGTTTCCATTTTTTAGTGCTGACCGGAGGCAAGACTTTGACCTCTACTGCTGTTGGTCTAAAAAGATTACTACCTCTAGGCATGACGTCGTGTGCATTTTTAACTACAATGGGTACTAAGGGCACACCTGCTTGCATGGCTAAATGGAAAGCTCCCTTTTTAAAGGATCCTAATTTGTAATCATAGCTTCTAGTTCCTTCTGGAAATATGATGATAGAAGTTCCTCCTTTCAAGGCATCTACCGCAGGCTTCATAGCTTCAATGGCTTTGGCTCTATTTTTACGATCTACGAAGATGACACCAGCAGCTTGCAGCATCTGGCCAATGATAGGATAATTTTGTAATTCTTTTTTTGCAATCCCTACAGCATCTTTCTGTATCAGTTTAGCAGCCAGAAATAAATCTACATTGCTCTGATGGTTTAAGATGAAAACTGCAGGACGATGTGACCATAAGTGTTCGTTTCCTTTGACTACCAATTGGATTCCACCTAATGTACAAACTAAATCCCCTACTGTAGCCATCATAGAATTCACTCCATCCTTGTAAGACATGTTCATGGAGCCTGTAGCTAGTCCATTAAAAATGGCTGGAAATAAACCGGCAAGTGCTAATCCAGTTCTCACCCAATTCGAAACACCGGGTCTTTCTGCATCAGAAAATCGGTAAATTGGCCAATCATTTTGAAAGGCAATGGCCGTTAATTTTGTATCTGGATTTAGGGGTCGTGGTTTTCCAACTATTTCTAGCAATGGTAAATCTTCTACCGAGTCAGTATAAAAATAACACCTGCTTAAATCGAGCTTATGTTTTTTCGCTAGTGATCTAGCAGCAAATGATTTCCCTTCCCCCCAACAAGCAGGTTCAACGATCTTACCAGTAAACTTCCCTTTTTTGACTTCCATTCTTGTGCACATAACATGCTCAATCATTAGATCTCTTGCAATTGGATTTACTTGATAAGGCGTAGCAGCTGAAATGATGGCCACGGTATGGCCTTTCGCTATGTGCGCAGCAACTAGTGCTCTAGATTCTGGATAGATTTCGCTCGCTAAATGTTTTTGATAAACTTCCTCCCCCACTTCAAGAAAAACTTTTTCTTTTATACCTTTAACACCTTGGGCGCCCATGGCAGCTAAACCTGCAAAATTTCCTTGTCCTCCCGCATAAACTAACACGCCAGCAAACTGAGCAACAATTTCGCGTGTTGTCATTTTTCCACTGAACAATCTTGATTGAAAAAATTCTTTTGCAGAAAATCCTTTAATTAGTGTTCTATCCAGATCAAAGAAAGCACCAATATGGGCACCATCATCCTCTTTCATTATTTCACTTGTAATACTCTCTGTCTTTGATCCAGGTACTATTTCACGTTCTATTGGTACAACAGAAAGTTCATCATGACGCTTTGACAGTGTAATACCTTGTACTGTTTTAATTCTATCTGCAACATCTTTTAATTGCCCATTAAATCTTTCGATTCGTCTTAATTTCTGGTCAGATCTATTTGGAATTAAATCTAAATTTTTAAGCAATCGGATTCCATTCTTTAAAAATGTTTTAGAAACGGATTCATTTCTTTGTATGTGACCTTGCCATTGCATTTCTTCACCTAGGTACATGCATTTGTCTAAAAACATTTCATCGTCGAATGGAATATTCGTATCCAAACTCAATAATGCATGTCCAACAACTAAGTAAGCTTCGACATAAGTATTTAAAACAACTGGTGCTACCAATATGCTTTGTTCGTTTAATAATTTTTTAATATCGACTTCTGCATTTAGTATCCAATGTTCCCAATCACTTTTTAAGTAGCAAAGATTGTTTTCTATTTCGGTACTAAATTGAGCTTTTGCAGAATAGAAAAATTCAAATTTAAAAAGATCTCTTAATGCCATGATCTCTATCCAAAAAGCTTGCAATCTTTTCTCAGATGGCAATCCAATGATCTTGCAGAAAGCTAATTCTATAAAAGCATGATGATACAGGTGGTGTACCGACATGTTAGCATAGTAAGTATTGGATAGATAGTTTTCAGGATTGATGACATACTTAGTATTGACATATTCTCCTTGCTGATCTATCAGTTTAGATTTCAATAAAAGATTGAGTGCTTTTTGTGTGCTTTCTCCTATCGGCTTGCCTCTATCCACTAATGCCTCCGGCTTATAGGATTCAATGTAAGTCATTAGTGCAACCAAATCGCTTTCGATGGCCCGTTTGTTTAAAGCATATTTACTCAGAAGAGAAATGCAAATAAGTGAAGCGGTTGTCACTGGGGTAACTTTGTTGATTTGATGCACTAAACTTAGGGCAAAACCAGAAACCTTGGATTCTGCTAAATCAGATGAACTAGTGCTGACATCATCTACCAAAGGTTTTTGAGACACATCCATTGGTTCACCAAAACGTAATGAAATGCGTCCGAATTTTTCTCCCATTTTCTTAACGTAGTTTAAAAACCAAGCTAAGTTTTCTGGTGCTTTCATTTTCCCTTTTGCTTCCTCTGTCATATCTTTCACATCAGGAATCAAATCATACACAATTGACACTGGAATGTATTTTACCTCCTGACTTGAATCTTCTTCTGCATCCATGATGTATTTTAGGATGCCCATCTTTGGCCAAACCAATTTACCAGTTCGTGAACGGGTTCCTTCAATCGCCCACATGAAGTGAGCTCTTTCATTTACACGAGTAGAAATAAAATGCCTGAGTGTCGCTTTATAAATGGGTTTATCTTTAATCGAACGTTGTATGAAAATCACCCCAGTCTTTCGACCCAATTCTCCAAGCCCCATAAAGCTCATATTAATACCTGCGAAGATATGCGGTAATGGTAATCCATGTCTGATGAGAACAATCCCTAAAACAAACATGTCAATGTAAGTCTTATGGGTCATAACAAAAGCAATAGGATGTCTTCTAGCTATTTTAGTAATGGCCTTTATTTCAGAAACATTTACGTCAATATGTTTTTGGTAACCTCTTGATAAAATGTACTGCGCAACTTCTGAACCTATTAAAGTAGCCAAAGGTTGTTGTATGGTATAGAGCTCTTTTAGATAAGTTGTTGCTTTGTCTAAAACAGATTCTTTGGATTCCCCGAGTTGAACAGCAAGGCTATCAAGTTTTCTTTGGAAACCTGCATCATTAAGAATCTGATCCATTGAAGACATAGGAAATTTGTAAAGTATTTAAGCTAATAGTAATGTACTCTGCTAAGTAATACGGCTTCTGATCAAAAATGATAATCCTTTTATTAATTTTAGGATAGATCTTTTTGTAATATAGGAATTTTTATACTGATTTAAGACCCAATATTATTGCTTTTCGAAAGGCCAATCTTCCTATTTTAAAGTTCAAATTTTACTAGTCCTTCTAACAAATAATACTATATTGTTGGTACATTTGGACGAATTATAAACCCTTTGTTTAGCACAATCCCCTGTTTACCAAAGTGTTATTTAATGTAAATTCCTTAATAACTACACTTTGAGCTTGTCCACATAACAGTCGATTACACCTAGATAGTGAACTATTCTAAAAACACATTCGTTTAATAAAAGTATGTATTAGTAATCTGATTGAAATGACGAATACGAATAAAGAGAAAAATGTAGCAAAGCGACCAGGTTATTTCTGGTTGGCTACGGAAGCAGCGAGAGCTGCAATAGAACTAGGAATTTCAGTACCTTTTAGAAAATATTTCAAGTTAGAGCAAGAAGGTGATGAACATCCTGTATTGGTGTTACCAGGATTTATGGCAAGTGATTTTTCAACAAAACCTATGCGGAATTTTATTGAAAAAATGGGCTACCATTCTTATGCATGGGATCTTGGTCGGAATTATGGCAAAGTTTCTTTTCTAGACGAATTAACAATCAGATTAGAAGAATTATCAAAGCATCACAGTCAAAAAGTGAGCATCATCGGATGGAGTCTTGGTGGAATTTATGCTCGTCAATTAGCAAAAACAAGTCCTCATTTAGTTAGACAAGTGATAACTTTAGGATCACCTTTTTGTGGCATCACACAACCCAACAATGCTACTTGGTTGTATAATTTACTACCAGGAAATAAAAGGGTGGTCGACTTGGATCCTGAATTACTAAAAAACATCCCTCTCCCTGCTCCTGTCCCTACCACAGCAATATACACTAAGCAAGATGGCATGGTGCCATGGGAAGCTTGTCTGGAATTAGAAGAAGATCATTTGCATCAAAACATTCAGGTACATGGATCTCATTTAGGACTAGGTGTAAATCCAACAGTCCTTGAAATCATTGTAGATCGACTACAATATTCTGAAAAAAATTGGGAACATTTTAGTGCTTCTAGTATCATGAAAGACCTACTTTATTATCCTTCATTGTAAGCACCTATTGATTTTTCTAATTAGTGGAATAAACCAAATTTTCAAAAGACCCGCTTATAGGAAGCTCTTCTGGATCGTCAATTCCAGTCTCAACCATAATCAAATTAAAGTTACCAGAAATTGTTTTAGCCTCGTCATCACAAGACGTAATAGTTACGTGACCTCCGCCTGCTACATCTAGACTTTTCATTTTCTTCCCTTCACTGTTTTCGTATTCACAACCTCCATGATCGCAGATGACGAGAAATCCATTGTCAAAACAATTTTCTTCTATTACCTCCGCTTCGTAGCGTTCTATGCTTAAACAAGAACCTACTCCACCAGGAAATAATTCCTGAACATAAATCGTCAACACTTCACCAGTTTCACTGGTACCTACAATTCCCAGATGATTAACATTCGCATCAGAGGTGTAAGTCATTTTTGCTTCTATTGATTCCTGTGTTAAAGCAAAGTCTGTCCCGTCTAAAGACCAATTAAGGACATCAACAACTACAACTGGTTGCTCGCCATTATCGTCGTCACAAGAAAAGCAGAATGCGATGGAAAGGATTAGAAACAATCTTAATAAATGCTGAATCATAAGTTTAAAATTTAAACCATAATAGTTCTTTTTCAACTAAACATCAATTTATGATCCAGCTTTTATGTGTGTCATTTTACTTTCTGCAATCCAGTAAACAAAAAAAAGTTCCTACACCCAATTTGACGATGTAGGAACGTGCTAAACTATTTAGAAAACTAAGTACAAAAAATGCTATTCTTTGTAAGATTATGGGATAATAAGCGATATGCTCAAGGGATTATAAGTTTGATTTAAAAAATCCCTGCACCTAGGAGGGATTAAGGTGCAGGAAGATTAAACAAACATACTATGAGAAAACTATTCTCAATATATGCCTGTTTATTGTAATATGAAATGCCTTTTGTTGCAGTGGTACGAGCTAATTAAGGAACGGTATAATTGAGCTATCAAACGGTCAAAAATCTGACGAGAATTATCCCGAAAGTGTCGCTTTATTTGTACTTGAATTCTATTATTGGAATCATCAATTCAACTTTGGTACCCGAAGCTTGCCCATTTTCATCTTTCAAATCTATAATTTTAACACTGAGGTTGCTATTATTAAAACTCGACTTTAAAACTTCTAGTCTTTTCTGGGTGATGGCCGTTCCCATAGACCGATGTTTTTCATGATAACCTCCTTTTTGTTGAATAAGCATAGCCATTTCTCTACCGATCCCATTATCTTCTATGATGCATTTAATGGTTTCATCGTCATGATCTTGAAAAATGATTTTTACTTTTCCATCCGTTCTCGTTCTAATGCCATGTTCTAATGCATTTTCTACGTATGGTTGTACAATCATACTTGGAAGACAAATTAGATCTTCTTCTAAATCCTCATCTACTTCAATTTCAAATTCCATTTGATCAGAATACCTTAATTTTTTATTGATGTCTAGGTATTCTTTCAAAAATTCAATTTCTTCTTCCAAGCTTATCGATTCCATATCAGAATAATACAAGCTGTTTCTCATCAGGTTGGCAAATTGAGCTAGGTATCGGCCTGCTGTTTCTTTTTCATTACTGTTTATGAAATGTTGAATTGAGTTTAAAGCATTATGAATAAAATGTGGATTCATTTGTGCTCTCAGCGCTTTGAGCTGTAATCGATTTGCTTCTAATTTTAGAAGCTCTGATTCTCTTTCACTTTTCTCGGTATTGTATTTTATTTGAAGCTCTGTTATTTGCTGGCTTTTTAATTCTTCAAAATATTCTTCCGAATAGTTTGTATGCATTTGTTGATATTTATAGGCCAATTCAAATTCCCCTCTTTCAGCGTAAAACGCAGCAATGCTTGAAAAAACAATGGATAAAATTTTGCTGTTTTCACTTTTCTTCGCAAGTTCATAGGCTTGAAGTAAATGGTCAGATTCTCTTTTTTTATTTCCTAATTTAGAAAAGGCTTGAGATTTCCAAAGTTGAATGTAAAAGAGGTTGGTATGATCTTCCTTGTTTAATTCTTTATAGATTTCTTCTGCAGTATCGTAATAATAAAGTGCATTTTTAAAATTATTATTCGTGAAAAAGCAATAACCTAAATTAGCGTAAGCACCAGCTCTGGCTGGTTTACTGCTGTCATCAATGATCTTAATGGATTTTTCAAAAAATATTTTTGCTTGTTCAAAATCTTCCAATGTCATACAAGCTAAACCCGTGTGGAGGTAATGCCAACTTAGACGTGTATGTATTTCATTCTTTTCAGAAATCTCTAAAACTTTGAGGTAAGATTGAAGGCTTTTCTTATGATCTCCATTGTGATCATATATATTTCCTAAACCGCTAAACAGGATTGTTTGAAAATAAGAATCTTTCACTTTAAGTGAATCGTGATCTTCATATATTTTGTCTGCTTCATTAAATAAAGAAATGGCCTTATCGTAATTTCCTTTCTTTACAAAAATGCTTCCTTCTCTTACCAACAGTCTCGCATTTAACAATTCATCAGGAGCTGCTTTTAGTAATTGAATAATTTTATTGATGGCTTGATCGCAGGCATTAAACTTTTCAAGATTAATTAAAACGCCTAAATAATCGATATGTATGGCAATTTGCTCTTTTATTTCCGAATGAATATCTACACTAGGAAGAATTTCTTCAAAATGTCGGAAGGCCTCTTTGTAATTGTAAAGTTGGTTTGAGACATTAGCTTTTCTGGTATGAAAAAGAATCTTTAGACCAATGTCTGTAGTGTTACTTAATAGCTCCTCGAGTAAGTCTATGATTTTACTTGCTTGGAGGGCATCTTTGTATAAATGGTCTTTTAGAAGTTTATCTAATTTTTGGGATTTAGCATGAATGGATCCAATATTTGGTGACTTCTGGGGAGTCAAATTTTTGATAGAAATGCCTCTCATGATGATATAATTTGAAAAGGGCCGCATTAAAAATGCAGCCCTGGTTTAACTTTGACAGGGTTATTGAGGTACAAAACCTCTACAACCACCAAACCAAAAAAAGGATTTCTTTTGTCCTCCTCTGATTTTGCTTAACTCAGCATTATCAAGGACAAATAGATCTTTTCTTAAGTCGTCTAGCTTAGCAATTCTTCCCATAGTAAAGGATTTTCGCTTGTTATTTGTCAAAAAAACGGGCAATACGCCCAATGCTTCTTTATAAACCCATTTGTAAATCTTTCAATTGCTGTATGAATGCAGGTCTTCGTCTTCTAGAGACTTCAATCTCCTGTCCGTCATCCATAATCAAATATCCTCCATCCCCTTTTACAAATTTTTGCATGTAGTTTAAATTGATGACATGCTTTTTATGCACTCTAAAAAAGTTTTTATCCTTTAATAAATCTGCATACCATTTGATGGTTTTAGAAATGGTGATTTTTTGTTTATTGGAAAGAAATATGTGGGTATAATTATCTTCTCCTTGTAATCTTTGAATGTCTCTGATGTTAACAAAGTAAATGCCGTCTACGGCTGAAATACTCATTTTTTCAAAGGCATTTGGATTATTGTAGTAATCCCTAAAGATTTCCAGTTTTTCATTTATTTGATCTTTATCTGCAGCTTTAATTCTGCTTACCGCTTCAATTAGCTTTTCAGAATCAATAGGCTTTAAGATGTAATCAATCGAACTGTATCTACAGGCTTGTACTGCATATTCTGAAAAAGCAGTTACAAAAATGATGTTGAAATTGATGTCTTCTCTTTGATCTAAAAGATTAAAAATCAATCCATCTGATAACTGAACATCCATAAAAGCAAGATCAATCTTGGAACCAAGATTTTCAATTAACAGGTTACCTTCTGCAATGCTCTGGGCAGTTCCTAAAATCTCAACTTTAGGACAGTGTTCAGCAATAAGGTTTTTTAAATTTTTCAGGCTATTCAGCTCATCTTCAATAATAATCGCTCTAATCATTACGGATTTTATTCTTTTAAATTAGATAATACTACGTTTATACGTAGGTATAACACTGGTAGTTTATCTCATTAGAATGTTTGTGGAAGGATCTCATTGATTGGATTGTAAAGATAGTAAAATTATTAATATAAGATAATTTTAAAGTGAAAAAGCTAAAATTACTATAAATTGCAGCCTTAATGATAAAATCTACGTTTCATAAGCGTATTCTAATTTAAATGTCAGAAGAAAAGAACATAAAAAAGTTAACTCCATTCAGAGAGAGGCTTTTTGAGATTATTTTTGAGGCCGATACTCCGAAAGGAAAGGCTTTTGATGTGATCCTTATGATATTAATTGTTGCTTCTGTTTTGGTTGTAATCATAGAAACAGTCGAGGGTTGGTCACCTGCAGCCATTCAGGTTTTTCATGTTTTGGAATGGATTTTTACGATCGCTTTTACCATAGAGTACATTTTAAGGCTTTATGTGGTGTACAAGCCGATTAAATATGCAACTTCATTTTTTGGATTAATTGATCTTTTTTCAATTCTTCCTACTTACCTAAGTTTTTTCTTACCAGTTACTGCTGCTTTCATGAGTGTAAGAGCATTTAGACTCTTAAGAGTATTTAGAATATTCAAATTGGCTAACTTTTTAAAAGAAAGTAGATTTATTGTTGATTCTCTCAAAAACAGTAGGCAAAAAATAGCTGTTTTTCTCACCTTCGTAATTCTCATGGTCATCATAGTGGGATCTATCATGTACGTGGTGGAAGGTGGTTATGGTCAAAATGAACAGTTTTCTTCCATCCCTACCAGTATTTATTGGGCGATAGTTACGCTAACGACTGTGGGTTATGGAGACATTTCGCCTGTAACTGCTATGGGGCAATTTCTTTCCTCCATAGTGATGATTATGGGTTATGCAGTGATCGCAGTTCCAACTGGGATTGTCTCAGCTGAGATGGCATTTAATGGTAAAAAGAAAAAAGGAAAGAAAAAGGACAAAGAGCACATCAAGTTAAATACTCAAGTTTGTCAATCTTGCGGAGAAGATGAACATTCTGACGACTCATTCTATTGCAGAATATGTGGAACGAGTTTGCATAAGGATAATGAACCAAAAAAAGAGGATTAAAGCTTGGTTCTTTGCCGAACCTTTGTGGTGGCAAATAAACGTTTTATGCTATACTTCCCACTTCCGTTCACAATAATGATTAAAAGTCCACCCATTATAGCTATATTTTTCATAAAGCTTAAGCTTTGTACTCTTCTGATCTCTTCTGGATCATTCCAAAATGAATAGACAATGAAAGTGATGGGTACCCAGTAAAACAGCAAAAGAATGGCTCCAAATGAAGACCTGTAACCGATTAAAACTAGCGTACCTCCTATTAAAAGTAAGAAAATTGATCCATACATTAAGAAGTCTTGATTCCAAGATAAACCATAAGAACTCATGGTTTCTTTAGTCTGACCAAAGTAATAAATGGAATCATAGGCTTCAAATAAGAATATGAAAGCTATTAAAATTCTTCCCAGTAGATCGAGTGCATCTTTCATATAATTATTAAGCTTTTTGGGGATTGCTTTTTACAAATTCACTTACTGCAATTGCTACATTCTGTCCATCCAAAGCCGCGGATACAATTCCCCCTGCATATCCTGCTCCTTCCCCACAAGGAAATAATCCGCTGAGCTGTTCATTCATAAAGTTATCTTTATTTCTTGGAATTTTTATAGGGGAACTGGTTCTACTTTCAGTTCCAATAACATTGGCCTCATTCGTATAATAGCCATTCATTTTTTTTGAGAATACTTTGATCCCTTCTCTCAAATGCTGATAGATACTTGCTGGCAATAAAGCGTGCAAGTCCGCACTGTACAAACCAGGAATATATGAACTAGCGGACAAGCTTGAAGATGATTTTCTATCTACAAAATCAGTTAATCGTTGGGCTGGAGCTTTTTGAGAACCATCTCCATTATTAAATAGTTTTTGCTCCACCTGTTTTTGAAATTCCAAGCCTTTAAAGGCATTGAATTGTTCAAACTTTTTTAAATGTTTTTCGCCTACTTCTGTTACTGTACCAGCATTTGCAAAAGCTGAATCCCTTCGAGATAAGGACATACCATTTACCACTATTTCTCCAGGCGCAGTAGCTGCTGGAACCACCAGACCACCTGGACACATGCAGAAAGAAAACACTCCCCTGCCATTGGCCTGGCAGCTCAAGCTGTAAGATGCGGCAGGTAAATTTTCTTCTCTTTTCTCTTGCCTGTATTGTATTTTATCAATCAGAGATTGAGGATGCTCAATTCGGACGCCAAGGGCAAAAGGCTTGAAAGCTAAGGCAATATTATTTTTGTCTAAGATTTTAAAAACATCACGGGCAGAATGGCCTGTTGCTAGAATTAAAGTCTCCGCAATAATTTCTTTTGAGCCGTTCACAACAATCCCTTTGAATGCACCATTGGATATAATCAAATCTGTCATCAAATGTTCAAAATAAATTTCTCCGCCTTTAGCTAAAATGGTTTCCCTCATTTTCGCAATAATTTGTGGCAGTTTATTTGAACCAATGTGCGGGTGAGCATCAATGAGTATATCACTGTTGGCTCCATGAGCTACAAGCGTCTTCAGGATATCGCTAATTTTTCCTCTTTTATAAGATCTAGTATATAATTTTCCGTCGGAATATGTACCTGCTCCTCCTTCTCCAAAGCAGTAATTTGATTGTGGATCTACGATTCCTTCTTGCTGGATAGCTTTTAAGTCTCTTCTTCTCAATCTAACGTCTTTCCCACGCTCAAAAAGGATGGGTTTAAGTCCTAGGCTAATTAATTTTAAAGCTGCAAAATAACCAGCCGGTCCGGCTCCTACTATGATTACTTCTTTAGCATCATTGGTTAAGCTGTTGTAGTTAAGTGAAATGTCTTTTTCTTCTTCATCGTAAAAACCAACTCTGAGGACATAAACTGGTTGGGAGAACCTAGCATCAATGGATTTTTTATTGATTTTCCAAGCGACAAAATCATTTATTTTGAAGAATGCTTTATTGCATGCTTTTTTGAGGATTTTGTCTTCATCATGGATTGATGAAGGATTTACACGAACTTCTACCTCTTTTAATAATGCCATGTAGGCAAAGATACTCTTATGGTGTTAAAGGGGGCTTAGTCTTTCTTATTTTCTCTTATGGAAGCAGAAACGCCAGTCTTTACTAATTTATCTCCAGAGATTGTATAATCTTCAGGATAATAGACAACGGTATTGACAAATTCGTAACATTCTCCCTTCTTTGTTCTGATGGGTTTGCGATCCATTTTTATAGAACTTAAAATAAAATCATTTCCACTCGCTTCTCCTACAACGTCATATCTCCCGTTTTCTAAGTAATACTTAAATACTGCAGGAGAGGCATCATGTAATTGAACGGTCGTTTCTGTAAGGATTGTATTGCCTTCCCACTGTTCAAAAGTATGTTCTCCATATATATTTAACTGGATAGATGCTGCGGCTTCTACTTCGAAAGATTTGTGGATAATCTTCTCGTGCTGTGCTTGTAGACCTATTGAAAATAGGCAAAGCATTAAGATTGCTATTAATTTATTCATTAGTGTTGTGTAAGTTCTGGTTGTGTTGCTTCCAAATTATTAAGATTCGACGTCAAAAGCAAATTAAAAAAGGGTATGACTAAAATTTAGTCATACCCTTTATAAACGATATTATAAGAATATTTCTTATACGTTCAAGTTTTAATTTTTTGGAGCTTCTAATTCTGTTGAAGCTTCATCTGCAAGTCTTACAAAGGTTCCTGTAGGAACACTAACAACATATGAAACTTTATCACTTAAAGGAACGCCTTTGATTCTGATTTCTCTATCAATTCCAGGTACATACACTTTATAGGCGTCTTTTTCTTCTTTAGACTTAATGTTGTATCTACCAGCTTTGATTAAAGATTTCAAAGTTGTTTCACTCATATTTTCAGCTGTAATGGTCATTTGCACCCTCATTATGTCATTATTCCACTCTTCTACTTCTACGTTTCCAGCAAATTGAAGGTCTACAGTTGTATTACCGTTTAGGTTAAAAGATTTGACCAATGTTTTTTCTACTACTGTCTGGCTAATTAAAAGTCCCGATGCGCAAAGTAGTAAAGTCGTCGTTAAAAAATAGCTTCTCATCATCATAAAGGGATTAATTTTATGGTTTTAGTTAAATTTAAAATTTTTTAGCTTTAATTGCAATGTTTTACAGAATATTATTTCATAAAATTTAAACTTTGCCTAATTTTTATCAATTTCTGTAAGATCTTTTCGATTTCGTTCAAATGTATCATGTTTGCTCCGTCAGATTTTGCATTTTTAGGATCTGGATGAGTTTCCATAAAGATTCCATCCACTCCTACTGCAACCCCTGCTTTTGCAATCGTTTCAATTAGTTCCGGTATGCCGCCAGTAACCCCTGAGCTCTGATTAGGTTTCTGAAGAGCATGTGTACAATCTAGAACAACCGGGACATCAAAACGTTGCATAATTGGTATGTTTCGATAATCAACTACTAAATCTTGATATCCAAAGGTAGTTCCTCTTTCGGTAAGCCACACTTTATCATTTCCAGATTGTTTTACTTTTTCAATGGCAAATTTCATGGATTCCGGACTCATGAATTGGCCTTTTTTTATATTGACATGTTTACCTGTTTTGGCTGCAGCTACTAGCAAATCTGTTTGTCGACATAAGAATGCTGGTATCTGTAAAACATCTACAACTAAGGATGCCTTTTTTGCACCTTCCGTTGTATGAACATCTGTCAAAACGGGAACATCGTATTGTTCCTTTATTACTTTTAAGACACTTAAAGCAAGGTCATCCCCTATCCCGGTAAAAGAATCTAATCTTGACCGATTAGCTTTTTTATAAGAAGCTTTGAAAATAAATGGGATCTTTAAGCGATCACATATGTCAATCATTTTCTCAGCAACTTCTTCGCAAACTTCCTTACTTTCGACTGCGCAAGGGCCTGCAATTAAAAAGAAATTGTCACTTGTTAAATGCTTCAAATTTGGTACTGTATTCATGCGTCGTATTTAAGCCGCAAAAGTACAGATTTGATTTTTAATCCATTCACTCACTTTTGAGTAGAATTTCCTTTCTGTCTTTCAACATAGATAATCAAGTCTACGTATTATTGTAATCCATTGAAAACAGAAAATGTGACATAAGTCAGGGATTAATAACAAAATTTTAACATGTCCTTTCGTAAATAAAACAAAATAGAACTAAGGGTAGTTCCTAAAAAGCCTTTAAAAACGGGGAATTAGTGTAGATTAATCTAAAAAGTAGAAAGATTTAGTATTTAGACTATTTTGAAGGTTTTGGATGGAATTATATAATTCTTTTTCAGCTACATAAGTAAAAACCACCCCTACTTTTGAATGCTTATTACTTGATTCTTTGAATGCTTGATGGCCAAGTGATTCAAGTTTAAGAAACATTTTATTTGCATTATTTGCGTTTTCAAAAGTGTAAAAGACTACTTTCTGTTCTTGTTTAAACACCTTCTTTTTTATCGATTTTTTTCTTAGATTTTTTCCTGGACTAACATTTAATCTAGTCTTTACTGGTCTATATTCTACATGCGTGACTTTAGGAGATCCCACTTGGTCGACCAAAATGATCCATGCAAACAGACAAGAAAAAACGAATAAGTAAGAAAGACTACTAAAAAAAGAAAAGCTTGATTTTTTAGAAGGTGCGGATCCGGGTCTACTTTGCTCTGAGTTAATTAAATGCTCAATTGAAGCTATTACTTCTTCTTTTTTTCTTTCAATTGGCCGAAAGGCAATATGGCTTAAACCAAAAAAATCATCATTAAATTCATTTCCTATACTGAGGAAAGAAACTTCTTTATCTTCCTCATAAGTCAGCATCCCGAGACCATCAAAAGTAAACGTATGATCATCGATTAACTGGAATCTAAGCTTCTTAATAAAAATTTTTAGGTTAAAATCGGCATCATCAGTACTTGTCCTG
>CALDYJ010000152.1 GCA_937941095.1 uncultured Saprospiraceae bacterium
TAATTCACAACCATTAGCATCTAATACTGTAACAGAATAATCTCCTGCAGGGACTCCTGTTAAGTCTTCCGTAGTATCACCATTACTCCACTCATATGTATAAGGAAGTGTTCCTCCTTCTACAGTGATATCAATGGAGCCATCACTATTCGTTCCTGTTTCAGGACTTACATTGTTGGTTCCAAATACTAATTCAGCAGGTTCACCAACCACGAAGTTTTGTACATTCTCACAGCCATTAGCATCTATGAGTTCATAACTGTAATTACCTGGAGGTAAATTAGATATTTCTGTATCAGTAGATCCTGTATTCCAAGCAAATTCGTATGGAGGAGTTCCTCCAGAAACGAGTACACTTATCAAACCATCATTTTCACCAAAACAAGACACATCTAATAAGGTTAATAATTTAAATCCGAATGGATCAGGATCATCAACAGAAACGTCGTGAATGGCAATACATCCGTTAGCATCTGTTGCGGTAACTCTATAATTTCCAGCTATTAAACCTTCTCTATATTCTCCAACAAATCCATCGTCCCAAACATATTCAAAAGGTGGTACACCTCCTTCTGCATTAATTGTCGCTGCACCATCTTCAAATCCTCTACAGCTTGTTTGTTCACTTAGTGCTGAAGTAATGATATTGGTAGGTTGATCAACTTCAACAGAAAGTTCTATATCGAAACCTGTTGCATCTGTAATGACAACGGTATAAATTCCCGCAGTTAAACCGGAAATTTCAGCGGTCATTTCTCCATTACTCCATAAATATTCAAATGGTGCTGTTCCTGAATTAACAACAACAGAAGCAGAACCATCATTACCTTCATAACAAAGTGTAGAAGTTGAATTGATGTCTGCAGCAAGAGAATTAGGCTCTGAAATCATATAGTCACCGGTAATCTCACAACCGTTTGCATCAGTAACTACAACTGAATAAGATCCTCCAGACAAATTTGTAATGCTTTGAGTAGTAGCACCTGTAGACCAAAGGAAAGTATAAGGAGCTGTTCCTCCATCAACTAAAGCTTCAATTGATCCATCTGCTGCTCCAGCAAATGTAACATCACTTAATGGTGCAATTAGACTTAACTCAATTGGACTAACTAAATCAAAAGACACATTTATCATACAACCATTAGCATCAATTACATCAGCAGAATAAGATCCTGCTCCAACATCAAATAAATCAAAAGCAGTTGAACCATTATTCCAAAGAATAGTATAAGGTGCAGTTCCACCAACTACATCTAAATCGATGCTTCCATTTTCATCACCAAAGCAAGCTACTTCACTTACTATTGATTCATAACCAATTAGCTCTGGTTCATTTACCAAAACGGATGAAACTACTTGACAATTTTGAGCATCAACAGCAGTAACTTCATAAGATCCTGCTTCTAATCCTGAAATTGAAGAACCTGTCATTCCATTTGACCAAGTATAAGTGACATCTCCAGTTGCTCCAGTTATATTAACGGTTGCAGTTCCATCAAGGTCACCATTACAAGAAACATCTGATGTAGTAGCCATTGCTTCAACATCACATTCAACTTCATTTATCACTGTACTCAATTCTAAAGTACATCCATTAGCATCTGTTATGATAACGCTGTAAGCTCCTGGTTCTAAATCGCTCAGCGAATTAGAACTAGAACCATTAGACCATGCATAAGTATATGGCATTGTACCACCACTTACCATGACACTTGCAGTACCATCATTTACTTCATTGCCAGTCACTTGGTTAGCATTTATTCCACCAGCTAAAGCTGAAGGTTCAACCAGTTCCATCATTAACTCAACTGTACAATTGTTTGCATCAGTTGCAATAACAGAATAAGCTCCTGCTTCTAAATTACTTTGTAAACTATTACCAGGGATTGTAGCCCCTGTAGTTTGGTTTGTCCAAGTATAAACTATTGGTTCAACAGCATCAGATAAACTTAAATCTAAAGTTCCATTCGTGCCACCATTACAAGTTACATCTGATGGTTCTAGAATTCCACCCATGATGCATTCGAAACGATCAATGGTAAAGAATTGTGTACTCATGCAACCGTTAGCATCAGTTACAATAACACTGTAAGTTCCTGGTGATAAACCAGCAATTGAACTTCCATTTGAACCATTGCTCCATTCATAAGTAAAAGGAGCTGTTCCACCAGTTACGTTTACGCTTATACTTCCATCTGCAGCTTCAAAAGTTCCTTCTGAAAGAACATTTGAAGTAACAGCTATTTCTGTTGGTTGATTTACATTTACTTCTTGAGATGTGCTACATCCATTAGCATCAGTAATCACCACAAAGTAAGTTCCAGAACCTAAACCAGAAGCAGTCATTTGATCTGTTCCATTTGACCATTGGTAGGTAAAAGGTGCAGTTCCCTGACTGACGTTAGCAATGGCTGAACCATCACTATCACCATTACAAGACACTTCGCTGATTAAATCAGCTGAAGCCATTATGTCTTCAGCTTCTTCTACATTTACATCAGTACTTGATGTACAACCGTTGTCATTATTAGTAACGGTTAAGGTATAAGTACCTGCAGATCCAACATTTGGGTTTAAAGAAGCACCTCCTCCTGTAATCATTCCATTTGAAGTAGACCATTGGTAGCTGAAGTTATTTCCTAAACTTGATCCATTTCCATCAAGAGTTTGATTTGGTGTATTACACGTGATCATTCCATTTGAAACAGCATTTGCATCTGGTGTTGCAGTATTTTCTGTAACTGTTGAACTAGCCATAGAAGTACAACCATTGCTTGCATCTACAACTAATAATGTATAAGTACCTGCCGCTGCAGCAAAGTATGTATTTTGATTAGCACCTGCAATAGGGTTACCATTACCGTCTAACCATTGGTAATTTATATTTCCTCCTGTACTCGTAGCTCCTCCTCCAAGTGTAATGTTTTGATTATTACAATTGATTTCTGCATTTGCTTGAACATCTGCTGTAGGTTGCGCATCGTTTTCATTAACAGTAACAGAAGTCGTAACATCACATTCGTTATCTAAGTTAGTTAAAGTAAGCTGGTATGTGCCAGGAGCATTTATCATTGGAGTAAGCGTATTTGCACCACTTGCAATGCTTCCATCTGCAGTCGTCCAAAGTATTTCTATGTTGCTTCCATTTGTTGAATTTCCTGCATTAAGCGTTAATTCTGAAGTCAAACAATTTAGGTCACTTGGCGTATCAATAACAGCTGTTGGAACATCTGTATTTTGGATAACTTCCACTGTACTTTCCGCGGTACAACCATTACTTGTATTTGTAATTAATACCGTATAAGATCCTGCCGAACCAACTTCAGGATTAAGCGTGTTTTGACCACTTAATATATTTCCACCAGTCCACTGAATCATATAATCAGCTTGAGAAGCTAATATTTCTGCATTTAGCATTGTTGAGTTTTCAACACAAGTCAACTCACTACCTCCATTAGCCAAAATAGCTGGTGTCGCTAAATTTTCTTCAACCGTCACTGAACTTGTAGCTACACATCCATTACTTGGATCTGTAACCATTACTGTATAGGTACCAGCTTGATTAACTTGTGGTGAAGCAGATTGGCCTCCAGACACGATGCTTCCATCTGCAGTAGACCAGTTATAAGTTGCGCCTCCATTCGTGGCATTTGCATTAAGACTTACAGTCATTTCTGTACAAGTGACATCATTAGGATCTGATAAATCAAATTCTGGTTCAGCAAAATTGCTGTTAATGGTAATCACTTCTTGATTCTCGCAACCACTATCTGGATCAGTCACAGTCAATGTGTAAGTCCCAGCTTGGTCAACCATAATATTAGCTCCATTGTCTTGCGTCACATTTCCATCATTGGTAGACCATACGTAAGTCAAATTTGGATCATTGGTTATGGAAGAAATTTCTGAAGTAGAAAAAGTACAATTGATTTCATTATTTGAAGCTAAACTCAAATCTGGTGCATCAGAATTTTCGCTAACTGTAACACTAAAATCATTTGAACAACCTGTAAAAATATCTGTGATGGTAAGTACATAAGTACCAGGAGCAGTTGCTTCTGAATTTAAAGAATTCGCTCCATTTCCTAACGTTCCATTACTAGTAGACCAAGTAATATTTACTCCTTGTAAATCTCCATCGTAAGTTGCATTTAATTGAGAGGTTCCTGTGAGACAATTAATTTCATCAGGAGTTCCTATTTCTGCTTGAGGGTCACTTAAAAATTGATCGATGGTAACTGATGCTTCAGTTTGACATCCTGTATCATCTACTGTTGCTACATAAGTATATGTTCCAGGTTCTGAAATACTAACGTCATTTGAGTTAGCGATAACATCACCATTAGAATTAAGCCATTGTACTGAAACTGCACTTGGTCCGGTAGCAGAACC
This sequence comes from uncultured Saprospiraceae bacterium, assembly GCA_937941095.1. Taxonomy (GTDB): domain Bacteria; phylum Bacteroidota; class Bacteroidia; order Chitinophagales; family Saprospiraceae; genus JALZVN01. Next base: position 4,393 of record CALDYJ010000152.1, read on the forward strand.
AGACAAGGTTGTGCTTGTCGTAATACAATCTAAATCTTCAGTTGCACTAAGTGCTACTTCTGGATCACCTTCTCCTCCGATGACATCAATGTCAACTGTTGCCGTACATCCACTCGTAGGATGGGTTACTAATAAAGTGTACATCCCAGCAGAACTTACAGAAGGGTTAGCCCCATCTTCTCCTGATGAAAAAGTCCCATCGGCAGTTTGCCATTCATAAATCAAATCAACATCTGTTGGTCCAACTGTAATGCCATCAAAAGTAACATTTGGATCTATGCATTGTAAATCATAAGAAGTGGTAGTGACTTCTAATTCAACAGCTGTAAAATCTTCATAAACCGCTGTAGAAGCCGTGGATTCGCAACCGTTAAAAGTATTAATGATGGTTAAATAATAAAAACCTTCATCGTCTACAACGGGTGTAGGTCCATCCTCCCCGCTAACAAAGTTACCGGCAAAGTCTGTCCAAATGAATTCATATTCTTCACCCAGAGTAGATCCCGAAGCATCTAATACTATGGTTGGGTTTTCACAATTAATATAATAAATGTCCTCAGCGATAATCGCTTCAGGAGGTGTAAAGTTATCTTCAACTTCTTGAGAAGCAATTGCTGAACATCCTGATTCTACATTTACAACTACAAAGTCATAAATTCCAGGTTCTGTTACATTGAGCGTCATTTCTTCTTCTCCAGGAAGTAGCATCCCATCTTTACTCCAATAAGCACTAATGCTGTTTGGATTGCTTGCTATTGATCTAACTGAACCTTCAAGTATAATTTCAGGGTCATTGCAAGACAAGAAATCTGGTTCTTCTAGATCAGCATGTAAATCATCAACGAAAACTTTAACCTGATCTTCGGAATTACATACGCCCCCAAAATAGATATCATCAAGGCCTAATAAGTTACCATAATCCGATGGGCAATTATCATAGATGCATACTTCTACTTGAGTTGCATTTCCAGAATTCCATTCTCTAAATAAGTCATCCCAAACACAAAATTCAAGAGGAGTTCTAAAATCTTCTCCAATTTGAACTCCGTTAAAAGTTACATATAAGTTAGGAACGCAGTAAGTTTCGTCGCCATCTCCAACGAGTCCTCCACCGTTTCCATTGTTATCATCATCACAAGCATCACCAACTCCATTACCATCTCTATCCTGCTGATCTGCGTTTGCTACATCCGGGCAATTATCCGAAGCATTTGGAATCCCATCTCCATCTGTATCTCCTCCTGCACCAGTATCACAAGCATCACCTTGACCATTGCCATCAGCATCTTCTTGACCTGGGTTAGGTGTACCTGGACAATTATCCATAGAATCACAAACCCCATCGCCATCTCTGTCTGGATCAGTATCATCACAATTTCCATCGTTAGGAGTTTGATCATCTGGATCTGGAAGGGGCGGTCTTATTACTGGTCCGCAAGTTGCAGTCCACGCTTGGAATATATAGTCTGTATTATTTGTTACAGTATAAGTTTGACACCAAACCCTGCTTTCTCTTTCAGCAAGATTGAATAATGCAAATGCACCTCCACCTGTGTGATCATCACAAAAATCAAACAGTGCTCCATATCCTCCCTGAATAGAATTCGTAACAATGCCATAGTAACCTACATCAATTAATGGAAATCCTGGATCTCCAAAATCATCTGGATCTCTTGTATCATCTCCATCATCTGGTGGTGGTGGAATACGAGGTACTGTAAAATGGAAGTAATCTGAAACAAATTCTGGAGAAGGATCATCAAGAAATTCTGTTCCAAAATCTCCGAATATAGCCTGATTCTCTGTATAAATTTTCGCTTCAAAATTAAAGCAAGACGTTTTATCTACAAAGATGTCTAAGTTTCTATCGTCTTCATTACCTATTAAGTTGCCATTTTCATCTGTCCAAAAATATTTGGCAACATTATCGGATACTGCACCAGATAAACTTACATTATCTCCATTTGGATGTTGACATAATTGTATGTCTTGGCCTGCATAAATGTAGGCATCACAATTGTAGGATTGTGCAAAAAGAGAAGAATTGCTCAATACGAAGCAGACACTAAGGAAATAGTAGAGTTTTCTCATAAGAAGAGGTTTGTTCGAATTTTAGAAAGATAGGTTAAGTATATATGTTAAATTTTACCTGATTAATTAGTTTTAAACACTTTTAAATATACTGACTTTAAACCAAATATGTCGGATAAAGTGCCAATACACTTAATTTTGTCAAATATTTACACAGCTCTACAATATTATAGACGTCATTTAAATGGTAATCGTTGGAATTTGCCAATTTTTATTTTCTCAGTAAAATTCTTTTCTAAAAAAATGCTTAGGATTCATTCCTTTTCCAGTCATTTAATAAAAGACTTTTTTATACCAAAATGTGACAAAAATATTTTCATTTTTATCAAACATCGTATTATTCAATTCTACTAAGAATTACTTTTTTGGTCATCTGTTTCTCGCCATCTCTCAAACTTAATATGTAAACGCCGTTTGGTAAATTTGAAAGTGAAATTGTTTCTTTAATATTTGTACTTTTTTGTGTGATTCTTTTTAAGATTTGGTGACCATGAATATCTCTGAGTACCATTTCCAAAGAAGTATTTATTTCTTGAATCACAATTACGTTAATCAATTCATTGGTTGGATTAGGATAAACGTTAAAAACAGAAGTATTTAATATTTCAGAATTACTAACCATCATTTCGATTTGAATAATTTCAGAAGTTATTTCACAACCATTTGCATCAGTAACCACCAGACTATAGGTACCAGCTGGGAGATTCTCAATGTTTGAAGTCAATGCTCCATTACTCCATAAGTAAGTGTAAGGAGGTGCACCACCTGTCACATCTACATTTATAAAGCCATCGTCTAGACCGGTCGTGGCATCTCCAGTTTCTGTTACTTCTAAAAATATTTCTGCACCTTGATCAATAAATACACTTTGAATATCCGTACATCCGGAACCATCAGTCAAGGTAAATTCATAAGTTCCTGTCCCTAATCCATTTATTGTATTTCCTTCTTCTCCATTAGACCAAGTGTACGTATAAGTCTCATTTCCACCAGTTGAATTTACTGTAATACTCCCAGTTTTCCCACCAAAACATCCAGCATCCATAAGTTGAAAGTCATGAGCAAAATCTTCAGGCCCAGAGACAGATACATCGTGAATAGCTAAACAGCCATTTGCATCAGTTACTGATACTTGATATATGCCTACCTGTAGATTTTCTACGGCTTGATTTGTAGAACCATCATCCCATAAATACTCAAAAGGTTCTACTCCACCTGTCACTGTGATTGAAGCGAGACCATTAGCATCACCAAAACATGTTACTCCTTCAGAAATTCCGAAAGTTAATATTTGCTCAGGCTGAGTAATGTTTACGTCTAGCTCTATTGTTAAGCCTGTTGCATCTGTGACTTGAACAGTATAAGTACCTGCAATTAGCCCTTCAATAGTTTGGTTCGTACTGCCAGTACTCCAGAGGTATTGATATGGCGCAGTTCCAGAACTAACTGCCACACTCGCAGAGCCATTATTTCCTTCAAAACACAAGACATCAATTGTTGTTGCCTCTGCTAATAGTGCCCCAGGTTCTGTGATGACAAAGCTTTCGGTTATGATACAACCGTTTGCATCGGTGACTTCAACATCATAGCTGCCTGGCTCTAATCCGATTAAATCTGAATCGCTTGAACCATTTGACCAAGTGTAAGTATAGGGAGAAGTTCCTCCCCCAACCATTAAAACAATGCTGCCATTGGCCATTCCATTTACACTAACATTACTACTTAGCCCCTCTAAACTCAATGCCATTGGTTCATTTACAACAATACTTGCTTCAGATTCACAACCATTAGCATCTGTAACTTCTACAGTATATTGACCTGCTGTCAAATTTTGTAAAGCTGTGCTTTCCATTCCATTGTTCCAAAGTATTTCATATGGGGCAATACCTCCTTCTATATTTACATCGATGGACCCGTTTGACTCACCAAAACAATTCACATCATCACTATCCAATCCTAATACCAAAGCAAGAGGTTCTTCCAATTGTATATTTAAAATCAAAGGACAATCTTGCGCATCTAAAACAGTAACGGAATAAGCTCCTGCAGCTAATCCTTCTATTACAGCACCAGTCATACCATTAGACCAAAGTATGTCAAATGGTTCAACTCCGGCAGTGATGTCTAACAAAGCAGATCCGTTTTGACCTGCTGCACAACTTATATCTACTCCGCTAAGTGATCCTTGGATGGTACAATCAATGTCCTCAATGACGCCTTCTATGTTCATACTACATCCATTAGCATCAGTAACTTCTAAGGTATAAATTCCAGCTGCTAGTCCCACAATTTCTTCGGACGTAGCGCCATTGCTCCATAAATAAGTATATGGTGCAGTACCACCCAAAACTGAAGCTGTAAGGCTTCCATCATTGGCCCCTGTTCCCGATATTTGTGCATCAAGCAATTGAATGTTTAATGCACCTGGTTCTGTCAAAGTGGTTGATATTTCGTAAGAACAATTATCTCCATTATTTACAATTAGAGTATAAATACCTGCTCCAAGGTTTTCAATGGTTTGCGCATTGCCAATCACATTTCCTGATGCATCTAGCCAATTAAAAGAAGGTAATCCATTTTCACCCATTAATTGTGCTGTAATGAAGCCATCAGTACCGCCATTACAAAGAATATTACTCTCTGATAGTTCAGCCTGAAAATTACATTGATAAGCATCAATCGTAAATGTTTGTTCAACAATACAATTATTAGCATCTGTTATAATTACACTATACTCACCTGCTGCAAGATTAAAATTACCTGCTGTAGTAATTCCATTTGACCATGCATAAGTATATGGAGGTGTTCCATCAAAAACCATTACTTCTGCTCCTCCATTGTTTCCACCGAAAGAAGACTCATTGTAAAAGTTAGAAGTTAAGTTTAGTTCACTAGGTTGATTTATGTTTATGGTTTGATTTGTTTCACATCCGTTGGCATCCGATATAGCTACTTCATATTGACCAGCACTTAAATTTGTTGCTGTCATTGTAGTAGCGCCATTGGACCATAAGAATGTAAAAGGGCCAGTTCCATTTTGGACATTTACCATAGCTGATGCTTCCGAGCCTCCAAAACATGAGACATTATTTATTTGCGAAATCGTAGCGGCTAAATCATCAACTTGATTGACTAAAACGCTCGAACTTGCAGTACAACCATTTGAAAGATCTGTAACTAATAAAAGATAAGTTCCAGCCGCATTAACTTCAACTTGCACCTGATCAATTCCGGATACAATACTTCCATTACTGGTACTCCAAGAATAAGTAAAGTTAGGTCCAATGGAAGAATTAGTTCCATTTAAGTTAAGTGTATTTTGATCACAACCTAATGAAGCTTCTGCCCCTGCATCTGCAATCGGTTCATTAAAATCTGCTTCAACAATGACAGATGATTCAACACTGCAACCGCTGCCAATATCCGTGGCGATTAAAGTATAAGTTCCTGCCAGATTTACTTCTGGATTTAAACTATTTCCTCCACTTACAATGCCTGGTCCTGACCAAGAATAAGTATAGATGGCTGCAAAAGATCCTGTTCCTTGTAAGGTTACAATAGGCGTATTGCAGTTTAAATATTGCGTTTCACCAGCATTTGCTACTGGAACATTTTGGTTCCCTACAACGGAAACATCGGTTGTTGTTGAACAACCTGTGATTGAGTTAGTCACTTCAACTACATAGTCCCCTACGCTATTCACAATGATAGTATTTGTCCCTTGACCTGATACTATATTTCCATTTGCAGTTGTCCATACAAATACATCTCCATTATTGTTTAGGTCTGTTACATTGAGTGTTACGTTTGATAATTGACAGGTTATTTCTCCCGAAGAAGCAATGGATACATCTGGACTAGTAAAATCTGCAAACACTTGAACAGAATTTGTCTCAACACAACCATTATCAGTATTTGTTACCGCCAAAGTATAAGTTCCTGCAGCATCAATCTCTGGATTTAAAGTTTGGTCATTGTTTAAAATGTTTCCGTCAGTTGTTGTCCATTGATAAGTAAAATCGTTTCCTGTAGAGGATCCGCTCCCATTCAAATTCAAAGATGAATTGTAACAATTTAATGTGGCGGTTTGGCCAGGATTTGATGTTGGTGCATTCGTATCCGCTTCTACGCTTATGGTGACTGAATTAGAACAGCCATTATCAAGATTTGTAACGGTGATTGTATAATCTCCTGCAAGCGTGACATCTGCACTAGCGGCATTAAATCCAGCTTCAATATTCCCATTGGTGGTTCCCCAATTATAACTGGCATTATTAACATCCGTTGTAACGGCTAAGATAACGGTACCATTATTACAAGTGATTAGTTGAGGTTCTTCATATTGGATTTGAGGCTCTTCAGAAATATCCATCACTGTGACGCTATTACTTGATGCACAGCCGTTGTCTAAATTTGTTACAGTCAAAGTGTACATACCTGCAGCACTTATGCTTGGGTTAAGGCCATCTGCACCACTTGTGATTATCCCATTAGTGGTCGTCCAAATGTATTCAAAATTACCAGTTTGAGAAGAAGCACTTCCGTCTAAGCTCAAAGTAGTGGTTTGACAATCAAGACTAGCTGCTTCTGCTATAATAGCATCAGGTAAAGCTAGATCAGCATCTACAGAAATACTCATTTCATTTGTACAATCATCTACAGTGTTTGTTATTAATAAATTATAAGTACCAGCAAGATCTACTTCTGGATTTAAGGTGTTTGCTCCACTGATGATATTACCATCTAGAGTAGTCCATAGATATGTAAAATCATTGCCCGAACTAGAATCACTTGCATCTAATTCTACTACTTGGTCATTACAATTAATTACTAATGGTGTATTTATAATTACTTCAGGCGCATCTCCTGCTTCCACTAATATTTGTTCAGAGGTATGAAAACAACCAAATGCATCCACTACCGTAACATCGTATTGTCCAGCAGGAATGTCTACTTGGTCTTCTGTGTCATACCTATTACTCCAAAAATGGATGTAACCTGGTTCACCTCCAGAAACAGAAATATCAATTGCTCCAGTGAATCCACCTTGACAATCTGCATTTGTAATGCTTTCAACAGTAATTTCGATGTTTTCAGCAGATCCTCTGATTTCAATTGGAGGAGTTATGGCTATATCATTATTTGCATCGACAACCGAGCAAAAGTATGTCCCTGGCTTTAAGTCTTCTTGGTGATCTTCATTTCCTGCAATATTCCAGAAATATAAGTAATCTTCTCTACCTCCAGTCACTAAAACTTGAATTGCTCCATCTTCGTATCCTTTACATGTTTCATCACTGACACTAACAACTGAAATTTCTAATGGTAAAGTTGGGTCCCCGCCACCAGGAGGTGGATCTGCTGGACATAAGTTAAAACATCCACTGTTTATTTTTCCGCTTATGGTATTGCTAATTGTAGCTGTGGTTCCTGCAGACCATACATTTGTATTATTCACAAAAGGAGACATAATAAATCCTCCTCCTCCATCATGGCCTGCTGCCATGTTGTGCCCGATTTCATGCGAAGCGACAACCCTGATTAAACTTGCATTACTTGAAAAATCTTGAATGGCATGATACTTTAAGTTAGTACATGGAGTTCCATTGCCAGTTAGGTATGCAATCCCAATCGTTCCTCCTGTAAAATCTCGATTAGTCCAAATTTGGCCTAAATCAATAGGTACACCAAAGCCATTGCCTTCCCCCCAAGCTCTGAAGCTTCCAAGCAAAGCTCCTGCTCCAGGATCATTTGTCCACGGATCGCATGTTAAGCAGGTAGAGATAAATTGTGTAACTATCTTAAACTTAAGTTGATGATTAAATTCGTCATCATAATTGGTTTCAACATTGTTCATTACGCCAATGTTATGATTCTCTACTCCATTGACTCCACCATATTTTAGTCGCATTCCATAATCAGAAGCAATGCCTAATTCTAGTTCATAACAAGCCAATAATTTTTCTTGTCCATTGCTCATGGAATTAATAGACTCTTCATGAGAATGTGCATGTTCGTGTAATTCAAAAGCTGCACATTTATTGTTCTCAGATGGAATAACATCAGTTTCTGCATAAACAACAAAGTGATCTGCTTTTGCAGAGGCATCAAAATAACTTGCAGGTTCTATAAAGTATTTAACATCATCTTGTGTTATAAATCCATAGATAAATCCATCGTCAATAGTCAGTCTTACTTCTTCTCCTCTACTGTTATTTATGATTCCTTTATAAGATTTTATAGGTCCGGGTTCTAAAAGTTCTCTGCCTTTTTCTGTTTGGATTGTCAAAGTGTAATTTTCAGCTCGAACGTCATTTTCATAAATAAAAACTTCCCATTGGTGCAAGTTTCCAAAGTTTAATTTAATGACTCCTTCGTATCCTTTTTCTTTGACAATGCTTCTCAGCTTAGTAGACGGGATGTCAAAAACATTATAATTTTTAAAATGTTTTGAAAATTTTTGATTTTTAGGTGCATTTAATAGCTTACCTTTTACTTCCTGGATTTGTGCAAAAGATAAATTGAATCCTAAGATCAATAAGCACATAGTAAATAATGTTCTCATATTTGGAGTGTTTGTTTTTTGATAGGAGAAGAATCGATTTACGTATTGAACGTTAACCACTCCTCTATACCAATAGCCTTTAAATAACATTAATTCATAACCGTGGTGGTTATGAATCCTTTTTCTCATGTAAATTGACAGTCTAAATTAAGAAAACCTAGCTAAACAAAGCTTTCTTATAATGTTAATATCATTGTTAAGGAAAAACGCTGCATCGGATTAAATAAAAATTTTATAAAGTCAATCCTTTGTTACAAAATTGTAGAATGATAAGTTAACGTTAATGAAATGTGGTAGAAAAAATGTGAATAGAAAATCTCATAATTTCTAATTACAAAATTGCATCAAAGAATTTTAAACTCAAAATTATTTCCTTGTAGATAAGATCGCTTCGTGTACACTGAGAAAATGATTTGCTTCTCCAATGGAATCATAAATTCCGGATTTTTTTAAGATGTCTCTAGTAGGACCTATCGCGCCACAGAAATATAAGTTTACGTTCTTTTCTTTGAGGTAGATTATGACATCCTCTAGAGCATGTAAACCACTGCTATCCACTTCGTGGATACATTTTGCATCTAGAAACAAATGCCTAACTTCAAATTTTTTAAACTCAATGAGTCCAATAATTTTATCTTTAAAAAAAGAAGCATTTCCAAAGTATAATTTATCATCAAATCTTAAGATTAGTTCTTCAATGTTCTTATCCTCAATTTCAAAACGATCAATGTTTCTATAATTATTTGTTCCTGGGATGTTTCCAAGTTCAACCATATGAGGTTTACTACTCCTATAGAGTACCATTAAGATAGAAAGGACAACTCCAGTTAAGACACCTATTTCAATCCCAAAAATAAGGGTACAAATAAACGTTGTGAGCATCATCCAAAAATCTCTTTTATGCACTTTCCAAAGGTGTTTAGCTTCTTTAACATCAAAAAGTGATTTGACAGCCATCAAAATTATAGCCGCTAAAACTGCTTTCGGTAAATAATGAAACCAAGAAGTAAAAAATAATAAAGTGAGGAGTACTAATAAAAAACTCACCATTGATGAAACATGAGTCCTTGCATTAGATTCATTTGCAATAGCTGATCTTGTAAAACTTCCAGAAGTTGGAAGTGCTTCAAAAAAAGCTCCTACAAATTTTGAAGCTCCTAAGGCTACGAGTTCTTGATTCGTCCTAATTCGATAATAGCTATGTTTGCTATCCATCAATTTCGCAATGCCAAGACTTTCAACAATACCTATTAAGGTTACCGTAAAAACAATTGGTAGAAGCAGCAGAATTTTCTCTTTTTCGAAGTTCGGCATTATAAAATCTGGTAAGCCTTCTGGAACTTTACCAACAACGCTCACTCCTAATTCATCTAAACGTAAAAAATAACTTAAAGCAGTCCCTAAGACTACTACTATTAAGGCATTTGGTATAGATTTATGAATTTTCTTGAGGGCAATCATTAAAACAATTGAAGCAAAACAAATAAAGACGGTATAAGTATTAATTTCTGAAGAATGCTCGAAAGCATAAATAATGTTCTCATAAAAATTTTCAAACCTTGGGATGTGAATTCCTAATACATCTTTTAATTGGCTAAATATTATTATAACTGCAGCAGCAGAAGTAAAACCAGTTATAACAGGGTGTGAAATAAAATTCACTAAAAAGCCGAGACGTAAAACTCCTAACAGAATTTGAAAAATACCAATTAACAAACCTGCTAAAATTACTAATTCAATATATACAGGTGTACCTATTTCAGCAAGGTTACTTACTCCAGCTAAAACAAGCAGCGCAGAAACAGCTACTGGACCAATGGAGAGGTGTCTTGAAGTCCCGAAAATAGCAAAGATGAGTAATGGAACTAAGCCTCCATACAAGCCATATATTGGCGGTAAGCCAGCTAAATAAGCATAAGCCATGCCTTGCGGAACCAACATAACTCCTACCGTTAAACCTGCGATTAAATCTGCTCGAAAAAAATCTTTATTGTAAGATTTTAAATCTTTAAATAATGGTGAAATCTTATTTAAGTAGTTCAAATTAGCTGTTGCAGTATTTAATGAATCTTACGGATAAGCAATTAATTAGTTAATTTTAATCGGAAAAAATTAAATTCTTAAGCTTGTACTAAAAAACAAAAGATGAAAGTAGTAAACTTAAAAGAAAAATATAGTCTTTTTAATGAGCATTGGTGCCCCAAGATTGTTGCTTCTTTAAATGGCCAGCATGTAAAATTAGCTAAAATAAAAGGCGAATTTATATGGCACAAGCATGATGACGCTGATGAATTGTTTTGGGTTTCCAAAGGCACCTTAAAAATTGAATTTAGAGATGGCACAAAAGTAATCAAGGAGGGTGAAATGCTTGTTGTCCCAAAAGGCGTAGAACACAAACCGATTGCAGATGAAGAAGTACATATAATGATGTTCGAACCAGCAGGTACAAGTAACACTGGAAAGGAGCAAAATGAACGAACTGTTAGCAAATTGGAATACATTTAATTCATTTTATTATTTTCATTGAAATTATCCTCCTAATTATTTGCTATTTTTAGCTATATAAATCAAGTCTTAACACCCGAATTAAACTCTTATGCAGAAGTTATTTACAATTATTGTAATGTTTATTTCCCTAACAATTCAAGCTCAAGTCAGCAAGGATATGGATCTCCTATCTAATTGGAGTACAGGAAACACACCTTTTAATGATGTTTGGGGCTATGTAGATTCCAAAGGAAAGGAATATGCCATCATCGGTTCAAGGTCTCATTATTACTTTGTCAATGTATCAAACCCAAGTAATCCTCAAATGGTGGATGGTTTCGCTGGTGGATCGACAACAGTGTGGAGAGATATGAAAACTTATAGCCAATGGGCTTATGGTGTTTGTGATAGTTGTGGTGAAGGACTTGCTATTTTCTTCCTTGGTGATGATCCAAGTCAAAATGGAGTAACCCTGGTAGCTCAAACTACTCAATTCTTTTCTAGAGCCCATAACATATTTGTGGATGAAGAGCATGGTAGACTTTACATTATTGGTTCAAATACTCAAAGCAATGGCATCATCATACTAGACATCAAATCTAATCCTGAATCTCCAACTTTATTGAAAGCTAGTGCCTTGAGTGGCGGTTACATTCATGATATGTATGTAAGAAATCACATTGGTTATGCTAATTCAGGAGGGAGTGGGCTTTACATTTATGACTTCAGTAATGTAAATCAAATAAATAACATTGGGAATTTAACCTTTTATCCGCAGCAAGGGTATAATCACGCGAGTTGGTTAGATCCAAGTGGAGACTATTTAGTCATGGCGGATGAAACACATAATACAAGTTTAAAAATGTTAGATGTTTCTGATCCTACAGATATTGATGTAAAATCTTTATTTAGATCTGAATTGCTTGCACCTGCGGTTACAGGTTCTATAGCACATAATCCATTTATCAGAGATAATTATGCTATTGTATCTTATTATCATGATGGGGTTCAAATATTTGATATCGATAACCCTAATAATCCACAACAAGTTGCTTGGTATGACACCTACCCTAATAATACTGGTTATGGTGGTTACTCAGGATGTTGGGGAGCCTACCCTTATTTACCTTCAGGAAATATTTTAGGTTCAGATGGTAGTACAGGACTTTATGTTTTGAAACCAACAGACATCACTTTTACGCCACCTCCAACAGTTTTTCCACCTTATGCTGTTTTGAATTATAATGGAAATGTATGTATTGAGGATGGTGAAGAAATTACTTTAAGCGTAGATACAGACGCAGATGTCATTCAATGGTTTAGGAATAATACACAAGTTGGATTTGAAGATGAATTGGATGTAAGTCAATCCGGTACATATATCTGTAAAGTTTTTAAAGGGCCTCATTCATTAGTTCAAATTGTAGAAGTAAGTGTAGGCACTGCGCCAGATGCAACTTTAAATGTTAGTGGTTCTTATGAAATTTGTCAAGGGGACAATTTAATGATACAAGCTCCTTCTGGTGCCAATAGTTATGTTTGGTTGGTTGATGGTCAATTTGCAAATGTTTTTACAAGCTTTTTTGAAGCAGAGGAAGTAGGTACCTATCAAGTAATCGTCTCCGATGGTGATTGTGAAGTGCTTTCCGAAATTATCACCATCACAGACGTCATTAGTGCAGCGGACTTGAGTTTAAATTTTAATGAAACTCAACAGATTTGTTCTGGAGAAAATATATTGCTTGAAGTAGCAAGCGGAGCAGATTCTTATCAGTGGTTTCGAAATGGAGATCCAATTGACGGTGCAACCGAAAATCAGCTGATGGCCGAATTAAATGGAATCTATAATGTCGAAGGGACTTTGGGTAATTGTACTACTACTTCTGATGATTTATTTGTTCAAGAAGTAGCTTCACCAAATGCTGATTTAAATTTTATAGGAAATTTTGACTTGTGTGAAGGAGATGCCATGAATTTGAGTCTAGCTCTTGGATCTGAAAATTATGATTGGTACCTGAATGATGAAATAGTGCAAACGGGAGAAGAAAATACTTTTATTGCTAATCAAACAGGAACTTACTATGCAGTTGCTAGTATTGCTGATTGTCAGGAAACTTCGGCTCTATTTGAATTAGAAATTATAGACAGCCCAGAGGTCTCTTTTGATCAAGAAGAATACAACACAATCTGTGAAGGAGAGGAATTTACATTTACCTTAAATGGAGAAGCAGAAACGTATGCATGGTTTTTTAATGGTGATCTTTTAGACGGTGTCACAGGATCTTCTTATACTACAAGTGAAGCGGGTGCTTACGACGTTTTTGCTTCCAATGGTGATTGTAATACAAATACCTCAATTGTAAATTTAAGTGTTTTTGAAATTCCAAGCATTTCTTTCAATGTACCAAATAACAATGAAATTTGTGAAGGAGCAGAATTAAATATTGAAGCAAGTACTAACATTGGAACCATCGAATGGTTTCAAAATGGAATGCTTACTGATGAGACTTCGCTTAATTTTAGCACCATGACAAGTGGTGCTATTTATGCAGTATTGACCAATGGTGAATGCATAACAACTTCTGAAACATTAAACGTAAATGTGCTTGAACAAATACAGGTTAGTATAAATGGGCCATCTTCAATAGATCTTTGTGATGGAGAGTCTTATACCTTAGAATCTTCAACAGGTGCATCTTCTTACCAATGGTATAAAGATGGTGAACTACTAAGTACTAATGCAGCTGTTTTAAATGTGAGTGAAGCTGGAATGTACTATGTTATAGCTGGAGAAGGAGATTGTGCAGGAACTTCTAATACTGTGGAAGTTATAGTAAATGCTCAACCTGAAGTAAGCTTTACACCTTTATTCACGAATAATTTTTGCGAAGGAGATTTTATTCTTTTAGAAGCGACTCCTGGATTCAGCAATTATAATTGGTATAAAGATGGTCAACTTCTTAATGAAACAAGTAATACTTTTAATGCTACCGAAAGCGGAAATTATAGCGTAGAAGTAAACGAAGAGAATTGTTCTGCTTCTGCATCAATGGAGGTTTCTTCTATTGAAAAACCAAGCATAGATTTACAATTAGAAAGTCAAATAAATTTATGTGATGGAGAATCAATAAATACAGCTCCAATTGTAAATGCAGATTCTTACCAATGGTATAAAGATGGTCAATTAATTTCTGATGCTTATTCTATACAGATTGTAGAAGCTGGCGATTACTACCTAACAGCCTCTAACCAGTTTTGCCAAACTACCTCTGAGACTATAACAATTAGTGTAACCGATTTCCCTAATGTCACGATTATTGGCTCTAGCAACGTTTTATTATGTGAGGGCGAAGAAACATCCATAGCAGTTGAAGAAGGAGCCGATTCTTATCAATGGTTTCTTAATGGTAATCCTATTGGGAATACAAGTGAAATTATCACAGCAGAAAGTGGCCTTTATTATGTTTTGGTTGGAAATGGAGATTGCGATGCAAATTCGCAAGAAGTAACAGTTACTGTGATAGATGAACTTGAAGTTTCTTTAAATTATGCAGGTAGCCAAACTTTATGTGAAGGCGAACTTCTTACCTTAGAAGTTAATGATGGAGCAGATAATTATGTTTGGACAAATGGAGGAATGTCTATAGGAACAAATGATAATACTTTAGAAATAAGTGAGCCAGGAATATACATGGTTGAAGCTTTCGTTGGAGATTGTTCTTCTGTTTCTGAATCTTTCGAGCTTATCATTGAACAATTTCCTAGTGCAACATTGAATGCAAATGAAAACTTAGACTTGTGTGAAGGTGAGGATTTTTTATTAAATGTACCAGCAGGAGCTGATGCATACGAATGGTCTTTGGACGGGCAAGTAATTCCAGGATCAAATATTAATGAATGGTTGGCTAATCAAGCAGGAACATATCAAGTAAGTGCATCAAATGGAGATTGCGTAAGCTTCTCGAATGAAATCGATGTGAACTATGCTCCCCAATTAAATACAGAAATTATTGCCACAGCAACAAGCATCTGTGCAGGTGATGAAGCAACACTTACAGCAATCGGAGATGCCTTAACTTACTCTTGGTATTTAAATGATCAACTTATCGCTGAAAACACAATAAACCTTACCGTTTCTGAAGCTGGTCAATATCAATTAGTTCTTGGCTTTGGAGATTGTACTGCAGAATCAGAAATAATAACACTAGAAGTCCTAGATAGCCCAGTTATCAATTTATCACAAACAGGTTCTTTATCCATTTGCGAAGGAGATAATTTAGATCTATTCGTAGAAGGCAATGCAGACAATTACATATGGTTATTAGATGATGTACAAATAGAAGAAGATGTATTAAACATTAATGTAAGTCAAAGCGGGACTTACTCAGTAGTAGCTTATTTAAATGGCTGTGAAAGTAATACAGATAATGTTGTTGTAAATGTCCAAAGTCTTCCAGATGCCGTAATAACCGCTAATGGGGAAAATGCGATTTGTGAAGGTCAAAGTTTGATCCTTGTAGCAAATGAAGCGGATGCTTATAACTGGTATTTTAATGGCAACTTACTTAGTTCAAACGAAGGACAATTAGAAATAAATGAGGCTGGTGAATATTACTTAGAAACTACTTCAAATGGATGTAGCAATACATCTATGACTTTTGAATTAATTATCAATGCAGCTCCAATAATTTTCTTAAATAATGAATCAGATAACTCAATTTGTACGGGTGAAACATTATTGCTGAGTACTGATCTTATTAGTGAGGAGTACATATGGCTTCTAAATGGAGAAGTAATTGAAACAAATGATTCTGCTACTTTGGAAGTTAATCAAGCAGGAGTTTATCAATTAATGGCAAGTAATGAAGGATGTAACAGCACCTCAGAAGAGATTAACTTGAACATTATTGATGTACCAGAAATAAGTTTTAATGTCCAAGAAGAAAGCATTAGCTATTGCGCAGAAGATGAAAAAGAATTATCAATCATTGGAGAAGCAGAAAGGTACAGCTGGCTACTTAATAATAATGAAATTAGCAATGAACAAAAAATTAGTATCAATGAAGCAGGAATTTATCAAGCTGTAGCCTATAATGGATTATGTGCTTCAGAGCTAATTGAAATTACCGTAGAGATTAGAGAACCTTTGGACACTAGCCTTGATTTTCCGATGGGGACGACCATTTGTGAAGGTGACATGGCTACCATCAATGCGATAATTGGCTATGAATTTTATTTCTGGACACTTAATGGTGATGCTGTAGGAACAAACAATTCTACTTTTAATACTACCACAGGTGGAACTTATACATTAACAATCGTTGACGGTGATTGCAGTCAAGAAGTTAATTTTGACATCATTGTAAATCCTTTACCTGCTGTTGCTTTAGAAGCTTCAAGTACGGAATTTTGTCCTGGGGACTTTACCACTTTAACAGCTTCAATTGCGGATGCAAGTACTTACACTTGGAGCCGTGATGGGGATGTGATCAATGGAGCAGAAGGAATGAGTTTAGTCGTGAGTGAACCAGGATTATATGTTGTTACAGTTACGATCGATGGTTGTACAAATAGTTCCACTGAAATATTCATTAGTCAGTATACTGTTGACTTAGCGAATTTTTCTATTGACGAAGCTTTATTAAGTGCTAATAATGGAAGCACTTATCAATGGTTTTTGAATGGAGAAATAATTGATGGCGCGATTGATCAAAATTATACGGCAACTGCTTCAGGCTTATATCAAGTAGAAGTAACTGACGCAAATGGCTGTACATCTTTGTCTGAAGAACAGCAAGTAACGATAACTTCAATCAAAGAAATCACTTCTATTTCTGATCTAAACATCTACCCCAATCCAGCAAGTGGGTTCTTGAATCTTAGCTTCTCGAATCCGGCTAATGAAAACATTTCGATAGAAGTTATAGATCAGCTCGGTCAAATTAAGTTAAACTTAATGGTTAAGAGGGATGCTTTTATAAATGAACGATTGACCTTAGATCATTTAGGTCCAGGATTGTATTACATTAGATTAAGTAATCAAAAAGAGGAAAGTCTTCTGGTTAAATTTGTCAAACTGTAAATATCAAAAAGACAAGCATTCGATGAATGCTTGTCTTTTTGCTTTTTTAAAGCTCTACTACCTTGAAGGACAATTTAACAATTATAAACGAGCACCTTGTCCCAAGTGGCCAAAAAAAACAAAGACTTCAAGAGTATGCATACCTTGCATTTCAACTAAACATTCCTTCAAAAAAAGGCGTTAAAAAAGCCATCAAAAAAGGTTGTATTTATTTAGATGGAAAAATCGGACAGACTGGTGATTGGGTTACAGAAGGAATGATCCTTCAACTCATCGAAAACCAAAACTACCTTCCTAAAAGATATGAGGAACAATTAAACATACTATTTGAAGACGATTTCATAGCCGTTATAAACAAACCAGCTGGCGTACTTGTTTCTGGAAATCAGTACCGGACTATTGTTAATATGCTTTCATATAATTTAAACCCTTCTAGTCAAAAAGACAAACTCCTCTATCCCACTCCAGTTCATCGTTTAGATAAAGCAACTAGTGGATGTCTGATTATTGCAAAAACAAAATCAAGTCAAATTCATTTTAATCGTTTATTCACTACGCAAAGTATTTCTAAAACATACCAAGCTCTTGTTATTGGAAAAACTCCAATAGAGGGTAGCATCCAACTTCATATAAATCAGCAAGTTGCAAAAACCACATTTGAAAGATTAAAACTCATTCCATCCTTAAAATGTAAATACATCTCTCATCTTAAATTGAAACCAAGTACTGGCAGAACCCATCAACTAAGGATTCATTGCAATGACATGGGTCACCCTATTTTAGGAGATAAAATTTATTCAGGGTCAGGCTCTCAAATTAAGAAGAAAGGTATGTTTTTACATGCAGCAAGTTTAAAATTTAATCATCCTATCGAAAATACTATGGTATTAGTAGAATCATTGATACCAAATAAATTTGAAAGGTATTTACACCATCAAATGAAGAGCTGGCATAAATTTAGCAATTAATCTTTTTCTCCTTATTTGCCAATTTATTTCTATTTTACGGCTAAGCAAACAAAGCTTAAACAAACAAATAGCATAGACCGAATGTATAAATATTTATATATCTTCTTCCTCTGTAATATAAGCAATATTGCCGAAGGACAATCTCAACTCATTAATTCAAATTATTTAGAAGAAATCACTTATGAATTAGTAAATGGTAAGATCATTATTCCAGTTGAAGTAGAAGGTAAAATTTGTAGATTTATTTTTGACACAGGAGGTTTACTAGTCATTTCACCACAACTTCAAAAATCTTTAAACCTAAGAAGCATAGATTCCGGAACCATTAGTGGTGTAAATAAGATGAAAACCAAAATTGATGTGGTAAAAATAAATAAAGCATCTATTGGAGATTTAGACTTTATAAATTACAAAGCTATTGTCGGAGATTTTCTTAATATTTATCCAGCAGAGTGTTTCAATGTAGATGGTTTAATTGGAAGAGACTTTATCAAGAATATGGCCATTCAATTTGATCAAAAAAAATTAAAGCTTACCCTTACTGATCAACCTCATAGATTAGCATTGAATCCTTCGAAAGCAGACAAATTATCATTTCTAGAAAACAAGATCCCTGTGATCCCAATCAAAATAAATGGAAAACAAATGAGAAAAGTAATCTTTGATTCAGGAGCTGATGATCTATTTAGTTTAAAGACAAACAAGGTTTTAAAGTATAAAAAGAAGTTTTTTAAAAAAAATGATTTAATTGCCGTTTACGGAAACTTTAGCATGGGTGTAAGTGGCAGCGCTCCTTACCCAAAAAAACAATACCATGTTAAAGTTAGAGACATGAAAATTGGGAACACAAGTATTTCTAATTTTACCTCAGACGTTTCAAAAATTTCTAATTCTCGCATAGGAACCGAACTATTGAATCATGGAATAACCACATTGGATTACATAAACAAGAAATTCTATTTCGATCCATATGAAGAAAAGATACAAACTAGGGTGATTGAAGGTTTTGGATTCTCCATAAAAATAGATGATAAGAATGCCGTGGTAAATAGTATTGTGATAAATAGCCCTGCTTCAAATGCTGGAATCAGAAACAATCAAAAGATCCTATCAATCAACGATTATAACCTTACCAACTTTGATACAAACATGCAATGCAAATATTATTTAGAAGGCTTACCTTGGAAACATGAGTCGCTCATAAAAGTTAAATTTTTAAGCAAATCCGGAGTTATTAAAACAGTTGACTTAGAAAAAATCAATTTATAATCTGCTTAACTTTAATTAAGTTTTTAAATATCTAAACTTTATTTAAAAGTTTTAATTATTTTCACTGATATGGAAATAGTTATTACCATACTTGTTGTATATGTTGTCATCAACATGATCATGTATTTTTTCCAACATTTCTTCTTCTTTAGACCAGAGATTCTTCCTAGCGACTTTAATTATGACTACCCTTTTGATTTTGAAGAACAAACTTTTGAAATGGAAGATGGAGGAAGTGTGAATGGAATTTTATTTAAAGTACCTAATAGTCAAGGCATCGTCTACTACTTCAAGGGAAATTCAAGATCTATAAAAGGATGGGCAAAATTTTCTAAAGACTTTATAAGTAATGGCTATGACTTTTTTCTGATGGACTACAGAGGATTTGGAAAAAGTAAAGGAAAAAGAACTGAACAAAAACTATACAATGATTCTCAACAAATCTATAAATGGCTAAATAAAAGATACGATGAAAAAGATATTGTAATCTACGGAAGATCCTTAGGGTCAGGAATTGCAACAAGAATTGCAAGTTGGAACAATCCTCGTATGCTTATTTTAGACTCTCCTTATTATAGCTTTTACAAACACATCCAAAGATATGCTTTCATTCTTCCTTTAAAGTGGATTTTAAGATATCAAATCAGAACCGATCAATTTATAAAACAAGTAAACGCACCTGTCAATATCATCCATGGTAATAAAGATTTTTTAATCCCCATTTTTAATAGTAAAAGATTAAGAAATATTAATCCGAATAAAATTAAATTATTTACTATTGAAGGTGCAGGACATAATAACCTCCCGGAATATCCCGAATATCACGAATACATTTATGATTTTTTAAAAGAAGCTGCATTGCCTATTCCAATACCTACATTATAATGGCATTAGAATTCACATATAATTTATTTGAGCATCAGCAAAAACATCACCCTAACGATAAGGCTATTGTATGCAGAAGAAATGGAAATTGGAAATCTTACAGTACCAATGAGATATTGTCAGAAATAAATCAAATCATAATTTTTCTCAAACTCAAAGGCATCAATAGAAATGATAAGGTCATTTTATTACCAGGAGCAGCTACCGCAAAATTTATTTTTTTTGACTTAGCAATTCAAACCATCGGAGCAATAACGGTTATGGTGCACAAAACAATGAATAAGCAACAGTTTGAAATCATTAAATTAGAGACAGAAGCTAGATTGATTATTTTTGATAATCAGGAAAGTAAAAACAATTTAATTTCAGAAAGCCAAGCTGGTTCAAACCTGCTACTAATCGACGAAATTGACTATATGCGTTTTAGTCAAACAGAAATTGAAAATGAATACATTTCGGACGTTAAAAAAACTTCATCTATAATTTACACTTCTGGTACGACTGGTATTCCGAAAGGGGTAATGTTAAGTCATGAAAACATCATGAGCAATGTAAATGCTATGGTTCCACTTATTCCAATAAACGATAAAAGTAAAATCATTTCTTTTTTGCCCTATAGTCATGCTTTTGAAAGGACAGGGATATTTTCCTATATCGTTGCAGGTGCTTCCATTCATTTAATTGATAAAATTGATTATTTACCAAAAGCTTTGCTTGAAATAAAACCACACTTGTTTACAGCTGTTCCTAGAATAATCGAAAAGATGTATAACGAAGTCTTTGTTTATAGATCCAAAAAATCAAGCGCTGCAAAATGGATCATCGACTGGTCTTTAAAGGCAGGAATAAAACATTATGAAACTGGGGGTTTTAAACCTCTAGCTTGGCTTAAACTATTGATCCTAAGAACTACAGTTTTTAGAAAATTTAAGAAAAAATTAGGTGGAAATTTGAAAGTGATCGTTGTAGGTGCTGCTCATTTAAATGATAATATCGCTAAAATATTTGCTGCAGCAAATATTCCAATTCGAGAAGGTTATGGATTAACTGAAGCCTCACCAGTAATCACTGTTAACAGAATGCAAAAAGGCTTGCATAAATTAGGAACCGTAGGTTTACCTTTACCAGGCATTGAAATCAGATTGGAAAACAAAAATAAAAACGGTGAAGGTGAAATTTTGGTAAAAGGAAAAAACATTATGCAAGGATACTTTTTAAAGCCAGAAGAAACCAAATTAGTTTTAAATAAGGATGGGTGGCTTAAAACTGGAGATATCGGTAAAATTGTAAAGAAAAGATTTTTGAAAATTACTGATAGAAAAAAAGATATATTCAAAACTTCTTCTGGAAAATACATCGCTCCACAAGAATTAGAAAATCATTTTAAAGCATCTGAATACATTGAGCAAATAATTATTTTGGGATTTCAAAAACCTTATGTAACATCTTTGATTTTTCCAAATTACACCTTGCTCAAAGAATGGGCAAAAAGAGAAGAAATACATTGGACTGCTCCTCAATACATGGCACTTAATATTAAAGTGCATCAAAAAATAAAAGAGGAAATTGACACCTTCAACAAAACTTTGCCAGGACATAAAAGAGTTAAAGATTTTCACTTAATTTATGAAGATTTTTCAATCGAAAATGGACAACTTTCGAATACATTAAAACCTATTCGAAAAGCTATAAAAAATCATTATCTAAAAGATATCGAACAATTATATTCAAAGTCATAATTAATCTAACTGATATTGAATCTGTATATTTACCTTTCAATCAACAATTTCTATTAAAACTTGTACATGAAAAACTTTCTTTTTAGATTTTTAGGTTTCACAATAATTCTTCTAAGCCTAACAACTTGTCAAAGCCCCTTAGAAAGAAATTATTTCCCAGGTCGTCTTGAAGCGGATACTAAGAATATATTGTTAGCTGAAGCAGCATCAGATCATGAAATGTTCCTCATTAATTATGCCATCGTGAGACATCGTGACTATTCTCCTTACGAGGTGAAGGATCAGAGCTTTTCAAGTATTTTAAGCAATGCAAAGAAATTTGAACAAGAAGGTTTGAACATCATATACGAGTTCGAAACTACTAAGCAAGAAGAAGAATTGAAAATGAAGATTAAGAATGAAGGCATCGGGCACAAAAGAGTTGGGAGCACATCTGTCTTGAGAAAGGGCTTAAAATTTAGTTGTGAATTTGAAAACACCACAGGAAAAGACATATTTTTAGATAATAGTACATTTCAAATTTATGGCCCATTTAAAGATCATTTGACAAGTTTAAATTACAAATTCAATCATTACATTAAAAAGGGCGAGAAAAAGAAGCTAAACTTATTTGCAGACGGTCAAAACATTCAAAACAATGTAAAATTTGGAATGGCTGCAAATGTAGGCAATACACGAATAGATGAAATTATGATGTTATCGGAAATAAGATGTGTGCATAATAATTTTTACGCAAAGCCCTATCGAAACGTGAATCTTGATCCGGAAGAAGGTCGATTTCAAGCGTCTAAATCTTTTTCTTATGACAATGATCTAAAAGGAAAAAAATGGATAGAAAAAAAAGAAAATCAAACTATATTTAAACTCGGTCCACTTGATCTGTCTAAATAAAGAGCATTAATTTAATCCAATTGCATGCTCAAATTTATCTTCAATTAAGTTAATTTCACATTCACCGAATAAGACAGCTTCTTTGGGAAATTCAAGGGTAAATTCTGTATAGGAACCTACTATAGAATCTACACTTATTTGTCCATCATATTTGTGCATAATCTTTTTACACAATCCCAAACCCAGACCAGTTCCAGGTATTTCATCGTGGTTATGTAATCTTTTAAAGTATTCAAATATTTCTTCTGAGTATTTTTTAGGAATTCCTATTCCATTGTCTTTGACTTTTATGAAAATCTTTTCTAGCTTCTCTTCAAAATTGATTTCAATTTTAATCTCTTCAGATCTATTGTATTTTATCGCATTTTGTAACAGGTTTTGAAACAAGGTCACAAAGTCAAATTTACTGCCAATAAAAAACGGAAGTTTAGCTCTTTTAATCTTCACATTTTTACTTTTGATCTCGAAGGCTAAACTATTAATGACATTTTCTAAAACTCCATTTAAACAAATCTTATCTCTTGCATGTTCTACTCTATGATTAATCTGAGAAACTTCAAGGACACCTTCAATCAACTCATTCATACGATGAGCACTTGATTCAATAAAATTCATATAATCTGGCAATCTTTCATAATTTTTATTGTTTAAATCATTTCTAACTAGTCCAACAAAATTAATTACGTTAGTGAGTGGGGATTTTAGATCATGTGATGCTACATAATTGAATCTAGTTAATTCAGATGTTTTTTCTTGTAAAGACTCATTCTTCTTCTTCAAGATCTTCATATAGTCACGAAATTTTGCTTCGTATATATTGAAAACAATAACAATCCAAACTATACAACCAAATAAAATGAAAATTTCATCATAAGCGATATCGTGTATACCAAGCAAAGGCCCATTTTGAGTAATGTAGACAGTAGGAATCAAATAGCAGAACAGATTAAAAATTACAATAAAATTTCTGAACTTGACTTTAGATTTAAACAATAAACAACTGATTGAGACAATTGCTCCTGTAGCAATACTTTGAGAAAAGTTACCGCCTATAAATAATATGATTGATCCAATGATAACAGGGGATAAAAGACTAAATAAACACCTACTTAAAATTACTTTACCAAAGCCATTACTGAAAAGAATAGATCCAAACAAAATACTTGCAGCAATAAGATTCACCGTGTAAAACGGATCATTACCAATGGCAAGATTTAAGCTTAAAGCTATAGTAATTATACCTATAGATACGACTGACAAAATATTCAATACTTTTGTCAAACGATCAAAATCATTCGTTAAATCATGCGCACCGAGATTTATCAGATAATTGTATACCTTATTTATCAACTTACTTTGGTTTAACTCCCTTGCCCAATTCCTGCTAGTTCAGCAAGTTTTTCAGCTGCAAGAGGCTTGTTCCAGAACTGATAAATTAAATCTAAATCTTTAGCTCGTTCCATATCGTTCTTATTCAAAGAAGTAGTAAGCATAATAATGATGATTGGATCTGCTCTATTAAATTTTTCAAAAGCATCAATAAATTCCCATCCATTCATAACGGGCATATTAATGTCTAAGAAAACATAATCAGGCATGATAAAATCATCTGTGCTAAAGAGTTCTTCAAAATAATCCAAGGCTTTTTCGGCGCTTTCAAAAAATATCGCCTCATCACAAATATCAGATTGTTTTAAAATGATGTTGTGAAAATAATTTGTTGCCTTATCATCATCAATAAAGATGAGTTTTCTAAACTTTTTCATAATATTTACTTAATAGCTAATGACAGATCTTTGTCCATTCGATAATGAAGAAGGTCGAGTTGCTTCTCCTTCTTTTGATTTACTAATAGTGAAGAAAAATCTAGTTCCTTCGTTGATTTTACTTTGAGTCCAAATTTTTCCATTGTGCATCTCCACAATTTTTTTGCATATGGCTAATCCTAGACCCGCACCTTTTATTTGATTTGTTTTGTGAATCTTAACAAAAGGCATAAATATTTTTTCTGAGTTATCCTCTTCAATACCTATTCCTTCATCTCTAACTTCAAATTTCCAATTTGACACCGTTTCTTCCCCGCTGATATAAATTTTTACATGATCGTCTGCTCTAAATTTGATAGCATTATCTATTAATTTTTGAATTAACATTTTCAATAATTCAGGAAAGCCTTCTACAACTGGCAAAGATTTCAAGCTTATTGAAATTGGAATAGATGGGTTACTTTTTTGAACTTTAGCTTCATGAATTTTAAGAAAGGATTCTAAAGTCACGTTTTGTTTATTTTCACCCATTGAGCCAATAGTTGCAAAATCATTTAAATCATTTACCAATGATTCCATACTATTAATACTCGACAAGATGAAGTCAAAATATTCCTCGCTTGTGTCATCTAATCCGTCATTTTTTAATAAATGTTTCTGCAACAAATTAGCAAAACTCTTTACATTTCTAATCGGTTGCTTGAGATCATGAGAGGCTGAATACGCGAACTCATCAATGTTTTTTAAATCTCTCATTTAAGATTAGTCTTTTCAATTTTTATTGATTAATCAATGAACATCATGTCTTATACAATAATTAATCCAAGCCAATAAAAAATATTATAGAGACTTAAAACAGTCTTTCATGACGAAATTTTTACCTGATGAGTTTATTCAAATAATAGTTTTTGGCTTAAAAATTGAACGGTTGTTCTTTTAGAAAAAGGCAATAAAGTCCAAATGGACAGCATAACTAACAATCTTAATAATCACAAAAAAACTCCTTCTGCTAATAGTGGAAATGATGCTTCAATGCAGATTTCTGATTTAAAAAAGCAATTGGAAATTCAAATTTTTCTTGCAAAAAAATACAAAGCTGATTATGACATCATGTTAAACTTTTTTAATACTGGAAATTTAGAAATCCAAAAGAAAAACGAAGAACTTCTTAATGCAAATTTAGAACTTGGTAGATTTGCATATGTTGTTGCACATGATCTCAACGCTCCGTTAAATACGATTACAAATTTCATCAAAATCATTTTCAATAAAGTCTCTAAGTCCCTTGACAAAGAAGATTTGGCTTGTTTCGAATTTATAAACAAAGCTACATCACAAATGTCAACAATGATTCATGAAACATTGGCTTATTCTCAAGTAGACAACAAAGACACTAAATTTGAATCTGTTGATCTTAACAAAACAATTAAACTCATAAAGGACATCCTGCTTAAAGACCCCAATAATAAAGTTGAAATTGTTGCAGAAGATTTGCCAACTGTGATTGCAAATAAAGCAATGATGTACAAACTATTTTTAAACATCATTCAAAATGGAATTAAATACAATAATTCTCCCATAAAAAAGATAAAAATCAATTCTACTTTAAATGCAAGCCATTATCTCTTTAGGATTGAAGATAATGGAATAGGCATTAAAGGAATAGACACAGGAAAAATCTTTGACATGTTTTCCAGATTACCTAATAGCATAGGTTTTGATGGTACAGGAATTGGATTAGCAATGTGCAAAAAAATAATCGAAAACCATCATGGTACCATTGAAGTTAGTCCTCTTCCAAATGGTAGTCAATTCAATTTTAGCATTAAAATAAAGAATCATGAAGAGTAAAGCCTTAAAAGCAAGATCAACAGAAGAACTAATTTCTCAAATAAAAGATCAATTAAACAGTGGTTTTAAACCAAGCTTGTCTTTTGTATTCTGCAATCCTGATCATGATATTCAAACCATAATTGACTTTCACAAACAGCAAAACATTCAATTGATAGGTTGTACTACATCTGGCGAAATATGCATGAACGACAATTTTGAAAATCATGCTGTTGCCATGCTTATGAATCCAAATTTTGAAGCATTTCGGATTATGCAAAATTCTTACGACAAACAACAAACTGAAAAGCAAACTGTTGTTGGTTTTGGGCAAGAAGCTGCTAAAACATTTAATACACCTTCCATAATATTTTTTGGTTCAGGTATAAAAAGAAACCATGCTAAACTAGTTGAAGGAATCAGAGAAACTTTACCTGCAGAAACGCAAGTCTATGGAGGAGCTGCTGGAGATGACGGTTATTTTAAAAAAACAATTTCATTTACCCATATGGGAATAATTGATGATGGATTCGTTTCTATTATTCTTGATGATGCAAAAATAAAAGTACAAGGTTTAGCAGTCAGTGGTTGGACAGGAATGGGCAATAGCAATGTGATAACAAAAGCCAAAGACAATGTTATTTATGAAATCAATGATGAACCAGCATTAGAATATTTTTTAAAGCATTTTGGTTTAAATGATTTTTATAAAAATGGAGCAAGTAATACTATGGCTATGCCAGGAAATTATCCTTTAGAAATGGTAAATGAACAAGGATTTCAGCGTCTTAGATCAATTATGAACTATGATAGAGATGAAGGAGGATTAATTCTTGCTGGGACTGTAGAAGAAGGAGAAACTTTCAGATTCTGTCTGCCTCCATCCATCGAAGTATTAGATCAATCTATTCAAAATTTCAAAGAATATTCAACAAACAACAATGAGGCTGATGCTGTTTTCTTAATTTCTTGTATGGCAAGGAAACAAGTTTTTGGGCCATTAATTTCACATGAAGTGAATGGGATTCAAAAAATTTGGAACAAGCCTTTAATCGGTTTTTTTGCTTACGGCGAGATTGGAAAAATTAGCAATGAAGTACATTGTGATTTTCATAATTGTACTTCAAATCTTTTTACCTTAAAAGAAATCGTTTAAGAAAACAAGTAGTAAATCGAAATGTAATGTGCTAAAGTACCTCCAATTACGAAGAGGTGCCAAATGGTGTGATTGTACTTTATATATTCTGCATTATAAAAGATGGTCCCAACTGTATAAGTTGCACCTCCTATAAGTAACCACATTATACTATGATATGACATCATTGGATAAGCAAAAAATATCGTTAATACGCCAAGCCACCCCATAACTAAATAAAGAGGTAAAGAAATCCAGGCTACTTTATGAAAGTGATAAGCTTTTAAATAAATGCCTATAGCTACAAGGGACCAAAACAAAGTCAATATAGATATACTTGTGATCCCATCTAAATTAGCTAATACAAAAGGTGTGTTAGTACCAGCAATTAGTAAGTAAATAAAATAGTGATCCCATTTCCTATATTTCATCATGCTTTTAGAATAGTAATTAGCATGATATAAAGTTGAAGAAGCATACACTCCCAAAACAGATAAACAAAAAATCACAACTCCACCTACGCACCAAAGTGATGATTGGATCGTCGCAATATAAAATATAAAAGGAAAACTTATTAAAAAGAAAAGTGAGAAACCAACAGCATGAGTTATTTTAGACCATTTTTGATCCAATCTCTCTTTTAAATCAACTTGCTGTTCTTTTCGTAAATTCAATGTTTGTATAAATTACATAAGCGCCATAAAATAATATCGTCAGGCCTACCAGCATGATTGTATGACATACATCATGATAAGTAAACCACTTGTTAAGTCCGATTCTGTTTATTTGGAAATAAGGAATGCTTGCTGATAATATAAACGAAAATAGTACCCATTCCGTTCCCTTCATCTTATGTTTTAATAAAAGAAAAGCAAAAATAGGAATGATAAGTATAGCAGCCGCTATATTATGGTAGATAACATATGAGAAATGATTTTTATAAAATGCCAAGGACATAAATAAAAGTGCCATAAAAATCGTCAGATAAAGAAATTTTTTTTTGTTTTTTTCCTCCAAATTTGGAAGCAGTTCAATGCTCGCTAATTGAAGAAAACCCATTGTTATGATGGTTGCTATCCAAGCTGGATACTTACCTGGCATACCCAAATAAAGTTGTAAGCCATGACCGAATAAGCCACCTAAAAATGTCCCAATCGCCATGTATAAGAAATATTGGGCAAAGTATTCTTTAGACTTATTTTCAATTGTAATCGAAGCTAATTTCTTGTAAAAGTAAAAGCAAAACCCTGCAAGGATAAAGTCTGTCAACATAGTGACTGGTTCCGAAAATGTGATGCCTAAGATATCTATTGATGGGTGTTGTTCCATTTGCCAAAACTTTTTAACAAGGATACAAATTTTAAAAGATGTAAAGTGTATGATTAATAAAAAATGGCCTGCAATTATGCAAGCCACTTAAATTTTATTTTTGAATCAACTTATTGAACTGTCGTTGGTATTTTATTTCTAAAACGCTTTCTATCGTTTTCTTTCAATAATGTTTTCCTTAATCTAATATTATCAGGAGTAACTTCTACATACTCATCTCCTTGAATATATTCTAATGCTTCTTCTAAAGTAAATACAACTGGAGGTACCAATTTTACTTTTTCATCGGCTCCAGAGGATCTCATGTTACTCAATTTTTTTGTCTTAATAACATTTACAACTAAGTCTCCTGGCTTACTGTTTTCTCCAATTACTTGTCCTTCGTAGATGTCAATGTTAGCATGTATAAAAAACTTTCCTCTTTCTTGTAGATTAAACATACTATAAGGAATAGATTTTCCAGTTTCCATGCTTATTAAAGATCCTTTTTGTCTTCCAGGTATTTCTCCTTTCCAAGCTTGAAATTCTTTAAACCTATGTGTCATTATTGCTTCTCCAGCTGTTGCGGTTAGAATTTGATTTCTTAACCCTATAATACCTCTTGAAGGAATTTCAAATTCTAATTGAACCCTTCCTGCCTTTGGTTCCATAGAAAGCATTATGCCTTTCCTTCGAGTCAGCATTTCAATTGCTTTACCAGAAACTTCTTCTGGGAGATCAATGGTTAACTCTTCAACAGGTTCGTGCTTCTTTCCATCAATTTCTTTTATAATTACTTGAGGCTGCCCTATCTGGAGTTCGTAACCTTCTCTTCTCATCGTTTCTATCAAAACCGCTAAGTGTAAAACTCCTCTACCAAATACTCTAAAAGCATCACCCGTTTCTAAGGGCTCAACTCTAAGTGCTAAATTCTTTTCTGTTTCTTTATCTAGTCTTTCTCTAATGTGTCTACTCGTTACAAACTTTCCATCTTGACCAAAGAAAGGAGAATCATTGATCACAAAAAGCATACTCATAGTTGGTTCATCAATCGCAATTGCTTCTAATGCTTCAGGATTTTCTGGATCAGCAAATGTATCTCCAATTTCAAAACCATCCGCCCCATAAATTCCACAAATATCACCAGCTTGTACTTCTTTTACTTCTACCCTTTTCAAGCCTTCGAACACAAACAAACCTTTCATTTGATGCTTACTCACTTTACCTTCTTTATTGATTAATGCTATATGACCAGGCATTTTCAAAGTACCTCTATTTAATCGGCCTACTGCAATTCTACCGATGTAAGAAGAAAAATCTAATGAAGTCACCAACATCTGAGAAGTACCCTTTGTAACTATTGGAGCAGGAATATGCTCGACAATTGCATCAAGTAATGGAACAATATTATCAGTTGGCTCTTTCCAATCAGTATTCATCCAACCATGCTTGGCAGAACCATATATCGTAGGAAAATCTAACTGATCTTCGTTTGCTTCTAAATGAAACATTAGATCAAAAACAGCTTCTTGTACTTCGTCAGGCTTACAATTTTCTTTGTCCACCTTATTAACGACGACAATGGGTTTTAAGCCTAGCTCAATTGCCTTTTGGAGTACAAACCTTGTTTGTGGCATTGGTCCTTCAAAAGCATCTACTAATAGTAAAACTCCATCAGCCATGTT
>CALDYJ010000153.1 GCA_937941095.1 uncultured Saprospiraceae bacterium
AACAAACAAAATGTTTTTAACGATTTTATTTCTGCTTCAGAATATTTAATAGAATTAGGTTACACTAATAGTGACAAACTTGCAGCATATGGACGTTCTAATGGAGGATTGCTAGTTGGTGCATGCATGACTCAGCGTCCAGATTTATATAAAGTTGCACTTCCAGCTGTTGGAGTTCTTGACATGTTAAGGTATGAAAAATTCACAATTGGATGGGCATGGGCATCAGATTATGGATCTAGTTCAATAAAGGAAGACTTTAAATATTTGCATGCTTACTCCCCATTACATAATGTAGAAAAATTAGATTACCCCGCAACACTGGTGACCACAGCAGATCACGATGACAGAGTTGTTCCTGCTCATTCATTTAAGTTTATCTCTGAATTGCAACAAAACCATACTGGTGAAGATCCAGTTATGATTAGAATCGCAACTAGTGCAGGACATGGAGCAGGAAAATCAACCAAAGAAAAAATATCTGAAGCTTCCGACATTCTTTCATTTATGTTTTACAATTTTGGAGAACAACCAAAAATTTCTGTTGAATGAAATAAAAAAAATAGATTCTTAAAAAATGAGGCAGCAGAATTAGTAAATTTGTAGTTTTAAGCAAGGGAAACCATCTGTCCTAGCAATCACCCGACCTATTAGATTACTAAACAGAAACAAACAAAAATGATCAAACGTGTTGAGGACTGTCTCATCAGTAAAGAAGATGAAGCTCAAATCATCAAATTACTTAGAGAATGCTTCTCCCAATATCCTGACAATCAAAGTTTTTTAAACCAAAGACCGAGCTTTCGATACCTATATTTCGATGGGGATGACTTAATTGCTCACTTAGCTGTTGAATCAAGAGTAATCAGCATTGAAGGATCTTTGTTTAAGGTATTTGGTATTGTAGATCTTTGCGTAAAAGAAGAACATCAATCTAAGAAGATAGCAAGTCTACTCATCAAAGAGCTCGTAAATTTCTCAAAAACATGTTCCATTGATTTCATTTTACTCTTTGCTTCAGAAAAAGAATTTTATTTGAAATTTGGTTTCGAAGAAGTTCAAAACAAATCTCGTTGGTTAATGATCCAAAAATTAAAAACCTTGGGTGTGGCTAGAAGGAATGTTGGTGATTCTTTAATGATAAAAAAAGTTGGCCTTAAGGAATGGATGCCAGGTGAAGTAGATTTATTGGGTCATATTTTTTAATGTGCCAGTAGAATTTAAATAATAAGCTTCATTCTTGGATTAATTTAGATCTACCTTACCCTGCTCTTGCTCAGCAGCCTCAATAGCTTGGTAAGCTTTATTTTTTCAAATTAAGTATATACGAATGACTTTAGAAAGTTGGATGGTGGATGGTTTAGGGTGGATAGGATCTGCTCTTCTAATCGTAGCCTATTTTCAAAACAGCAGAAATAAGATGAATGCACAGTCTGTGGTTTATCAAGTCTTAAATGTAATCGGAAGTTTCTTGTTAATCATCAACACTGTTTATTATGGTGCTTACCCATCCAGCGCTGTAAATATTGTTTGGGTTTTTATAGGCGCTCATTATCTTAATAAAAACATGAAACGTGAAACCTAGATTTATAGATTTAAGTCATACCATTAAAAATGGTGAAGTTACTTATAAAGGACTACCAGCTCCTCTAATTTGTGATTTCCTTTCAAGAGAAGATAGTTCAAAACAATATGATGATAACACATCCTTTCAAATAGGTAAGATCGAAATGGTCTCCAATACTGGGACCTATATTGATTGTCCATTCCATAGGTATGAAAAAGGTAAAGACCTTTCTCAGGTAAGCATTAATAAGATGGCTGACATAGATGGAATCCTTATCCATGTTCCTTACACCACAAGTCTTGCCATCGATAAAGACTATTTTGAAGGTTTAAACCTGAAGAATAAAGCTGTTCTTGTTTACACTTCTTGGTCAGACTTTTGGCAAAGTGATGAATATTTTGAAAATCATCCTTACCTGACTGCAAATGCCGCTACTTATTTGAAAGAGCAAGAAGTTAGCTTAGTTGGAATAGACTCCCATAACATTGACAACACATCAAATAAGTCTAGGCCAGTACATACAATTTTACTTAAGGAAGAAATTCTTATTGTAGAGCATATGACCAATCTAAAAGCTCTTCTTGGACATGATTTTTTATTTACAGCAGTACCTCCCAAAGTTGAAGGTTTTGGAACATTTCCGGTAAGGGCATTTGCCAAAATACTATAGATGAAAAAGATCGTTAACAAATAGAACCTTATTTTACATTATAGGAAATCTTATCTTAATCATTAAATATTAATCTTTAAAAAATTCCGATATGAAAACATTCAAGCACATTACTATAATCATCGTTTTATTCTTGAGCTTTAATTTGACTGGTCAGGTCACTGATAGCCAATCTGAAATTCAACTGATCACCAATACTTTAATGGATTATATTGATGGCACAGGCAATGGCGAACCAGAACGACTCAAAAAAGCATTCCACCCTGACTTTAATTTATACACTGTAAAAGAAGATAATACGCTATGGGTTCGCTCAGGTGAACAATATGTTGGGAATGTTAAAGAAGGCCATAAATCAGATAGAATAGGTAGAATAGTAGCCATTGACTACGAAAATAATGCAGCAACAGCCAAGGTTGAAATTGTGATGCCAGGAAGAGGAGTTTATACAGATTATTTCTTGCTCTTAAAATATGAAGGCTCTTGGAAGATCGTTCATAAAAGTTACACTAAAAAGACTTCATAATTCTTCTCTGCTACCGGTTTGATTTAGCCAAACTCTAATTTATAAGCACTATATTTGCGTCTTATAAAATAATGATATGGATAAGTTGAAATCGTACTTGAAAAAAAATAAAAAAAGACAGCTAGATGAGCTTATAGATTTGCTAAAAATACCTTCTGTATCTGCAGATCCAAAGTTTAAAAAAGATGTCGCCAAAACGGCTAAAAGCATTGCTCAACATCTAAAGAAGGCTGGCGCTGATATGGTAGCCGTTTGTGAGACCAAAGGTCATCCGATTGTCTATGGGGAAAAGATCATTGACAAAAAGCTACCGACTGTATTAGTCTACGGACACTATGATGTTCAACCAGCTGATCCTGTTGAACTTTGGGACTCTCCTCCTTTCGAACCAGTCATTAAAAAGACAAAGATTCATCCTCAAGGAGCTATATTTGCTAGAGGCTCTTGTGACGATAAAGGTCAGGCTTTTATGCACATAAAAGCTTTTGAAGCCATGGTTGAAAATGATGCATTACCGTGTAATGTGAAATTCATGATTGAAGGTGAAGAAGAAGTTGGTTCTGTCAACCTCGGTGAGTTTTGCAAAAAAAATGCTAAGCAATTAGCTTGTGATGTAATCTTAATATCCGACACTTCCATCATCTCAAATAAGCAACCATCTATCACAGTCGGATTGAGAGGATTGTCTTACGTTGAAGTTGAAGTTACTGGTCCAAATAAGGATTTGCATTCAGGCGTATACGGAGGTGCAGTTGCTAATCCTATCAACATCTTGAGTAAGATGATTGCTTCAATGCACGATAAAAACAATAAAATAACGATACCAGATTTTTATAAAGATGTAGCTAGATTAAGTAAAAAAGAAAGGGAAGCGATGAACAAGGCTCCTTTTAGCATTACGCAATACAAGAAAAGCTTAGAAGTAAAAGACGTCCATGGTGAAAAAGGTTATACCACTTTGGAAAGAACATCAATTAGACCAACTTTAGACGTCAATGGCATTTGGGGAGGTTACATTGGTGAAGGAGCAAAGACAGTTCTTCCATCTAAGGCTTATGCAAAAATAAGCATGCGTTTGGTTCCAAATCAAGATCCTCACAAAATCACGAAACTCTTTGAAAAATATTTTAAATCCATAGCACCAAAATCTGTAAAAGTAAAAGTTACGCCGCACCACGGTGGTGATGCAGCCGTGACACCTACAGATACTCCGGAATATATGGCAGCGCATAAGGCAATGAAAAAAGCATTTGGTAAAAACCCAATTCCAGTGAGAGGAGGTGGTTCTATACCCATAGTTGCTCTTTTCGAAAAGGTACTAGGCGTAAAAACTGTTTTAATGGGATTTGGATTAGATTCTGATGACATTCACTCTCCAAATGAACATTATGGCTTATTTAATTATTATAAAGGCATAGAAACTATTCCTTACTTTTATCAGTTTTATGTACAAGAAAAAGCCAAATAAACATTTATCCTTTGTGAATTTAGATTGAGCCTGATAATTTTAGAATTGTAAATAATGAGTACAGAAACAAACGTAGGAAGTATAAGCCAACATATTAAAGAAGTAAGCTTTGATGCTGCCAAACAATTGTATGGAGATGCCATCAATAAAAAAATGATCAACATTTCTGAAACAAGGAAAGATCAAATTGGTGATTTCACACTTGTTGTTTT
Source organism: uncultured Saprospiraceae bacterium (assembly GCA_937941095.1). Lineage (GTDB taxonomy): Bacteria > Bacteroidota > Bacteroidia > Chitinophagales > Saprospiraceae > JALZVN01. The sequence continues at coordinate 4,444 of CALDYJ010000153.1, forward strand.
TCCATTTGTCAAAATATCAAAAAAGAAACCAGAAGAAATAGGAGAAGAGCTTGGTAAAATAGTTTTGCTTAAAAGTCCGTTCATTTCTTCATTTAATACTGTAAAAGGCTTTCTTAACTTCAGTGTAGACGATGCTTATTGGATAAATAAATTTAAGGAAATAGCTTCTAATCCTGATCATCATAAACTAGCCAAAAAAGACAGCACCGTATTGGTTGAATTTGCTTCTCCTAACACAAATAAGCCTTTACACTTAGGCCATATTCGTAACATCCTTTTGGGATGGTCTTCAGCAAAAATTTTAGAAGCTGCTGGTTACGATGTAAAGAAAGTCCAAATAGTTAATGATAGAGGAATTGCAATCTGTCGATCCATGTTAGCTTGGAAAAGATGGGGAAATGGCGAAACTCCTGAATCTACGAATACCAAAGGAGATCATTTTGTTGGACAATATTATGTGAAATTCGCGCAAGAATTTAAAACGGAATATTCTGCATGGCAAACAAGTAATGAGGCCCAAAGTGTTTTTCAAGAAAAGAAAAAGGGAGAACAATCCAAAGAAGAATTTTTTAAAGATTATAAAAACCAGTACTTCAATCTGCACAGTGATTTAGGAGCTGAAGCGAAAGAAATGTTGCTAAAGTGGGAAGCCAATGACCCAGATGTAAGAGATCTCTGGAAAAAAATGAATGGATGGGTTTTAAGTGGACTAGACATTACTTATGAGCATTTAAAAGTAAACTTTGACAAACTCTATTTCGAATCAGACACCTATTTACTTGGAAAAGAAATCATTCAAAAAGGAATTGATGAAAAACTATTTACGCTTGAAGGAAAGCGTGTCTTTGTAAATCTAGACAACATCGGATTTGGCAATAAGACGATTTTAAAAAGTGATGGGACTTCTACTTATACATCACAAGATATAGGAACTGCTCAACTTAGATACAAAGATTTTGGAGCCAAAAAAATGCTTTACGTCGTAGCAGATGAGCAAAATTCACACTTTCAATCCTTATTTGAAATCATCAAGAGATTAGGCGAACCTTATGCTGATGGCCTTCATCACTTAAGTTATGGTATGGTGGATTTACCTACAGGCAAAATGAAATCTAGAGAAGGTACAGTTGTTGATGCAGATGGTCTAATTGCTGAGACCATTAATGAAGCCCGTAAAAATGCGATGGAGC
>CALDYJ010000154.1 GCA_937941095.1 uncultured Saprospiraceae bacterium
AATCGCTCACTGTGACCTGGTGTATCAATAATGTTGATCTTTACTCCTTTATATTCTATGGAGCAATTCTTAGAAAGAATGGTAATTCCTCTTTCTTTTTCTAGATCATTACTATCCATGATTAATTCTCCAGGTTTTTCATGATCCCCGAACAATTGACCTTCATGAAGGATTTTATCGGTAAGAGTTGTCTTACCGTGATCTACGTGAGCGATTATCGCTATATTCCTTATGTCTTTCATAAGCTATTTTTCAAAAAGTGCGCAAGATACGCTATTAATTGATTCTAAGCCATTAAACTGTAAAATAGACCATAAGGTTTTAAAAGCTTTCGTCATATAATCTTAGAGTCTTCCTATCTAAAATGTATTGGTAGTTGCATAAATCTCTTCAATTGCTTTATGTATTCTCGAATATGCTGCGTTTCTTTGCTTTTACAAAATTTTATATTTTAATAAATAACCAATATTTTCAACATGATAAGACATTTACTTTTAGTTTTTAGCTTAATTATTTCAACGATTGCAAGTGCACAAATCATTTACGCTGAAGATTTTGAAGGAGGAAGCATTCCTTCTGGATGGACACAAGAAACAAATGCTTCCGACGGAGGTTGGAAGATTGGTACTGCAGCACAGTTAACTAGTGGCTATTTTCCTGTTTTGGACAATGGTACAAATAACCTTATTGGCACGAATGATGATGCTTGTAATTGCGATAAAAACAATGATTTTTTAATTAGCCCGGCATTTGATTTATCAGGCTACAGTAACATCATTTTGTCTTTTCAGTCTTTCTATACTGATCAAGCTTATGGTGGAGGTCAAGAAGAAGTAACCATTGAAGCATCTTTGGACAAAATAAACTGGACAATCTTAGATGATTTACATGGACATGGTTCCTGGGATAAACATACTTATGATTTAAGTCAATTTTCTGATGCAGAAGAACTTTACATTGGGTTTCGGTATTCCGACAATGAAGGTTGGTTATACGGATTTGCATTTGATGATTTTGAAATCTCTGTTCCTTTAAGTTTAGATGCAAATTTGGTTGAGGTTGAGGATAAGTCATTTGGTATTATAGGAGATGATTACCTTTTACAAGGGGTTATACAAAATGGCGGAAGTAACCCAATCACAAGTCTAGAAATTACTTACAACATCTCTGGAGAAATAAGTTCATACACAATAGAAAACTTAAACATTGCACCTTTTGATTTTTATAAATTCGAAATTCAAGAATCTTGGGTTCCAACTATTCCTGGAATTTATAACATAGGTGTTGATGTCTCCATGAGTAATGGAACAGTTGATCAAAACTTAGAAAACAACACCATGGAATTCGAAGTAGAAATATATGATCGGGTGGATACTCCAAATCGAATACAAGAATACTTAGGCTTTGTACCATCAAAGACAATGGTAGCTAATTCTTCAGACCAACTCAATCGTCCTACGGATCTTGATTTCTTTCCAGTCCTCGCCAAAGATGAAATGTGGATTGTAAATCAAAGAATTGAAAATGACGGTGGCAGTACGACCATTATTCAAGACGTTAGTGCAGATGTTCCAAGTGAAATAATTAACAGAGTGGATGGTAACTCTTGGCACTTCATGTCTTTGCCCACTGGAATTGCTTTTTCAGATGACAATTTAAACTTTGCAAATTCTCCAGGTGTACAGGATGCCAATCATAGTGGAGGTACTTTTACTGGACCTGCTCTTTGGTCAAGTGATTTATCAATCTATGCACAACCTTCAGGTGGAAATGGATCACATTTAGATATGCTTCATGGGAGTCCATACAGTATGGGAATTGCTCATGAAAAAGATAATGTATTTTGGATTTATGATGATTGGAATAAAGACATCGTAAGGTATGATTTTGTAGAAGATCATGGTCCTGGTGCTGATGATCACTCTGACGGTATTGTAAGAAGATATCAAAACATTGGAATAAATACAGAAGGAGACATTCCTAATCACATGATTTTAGATAAACAAAGTGGCTGGTTGTACTTTGCTGACAACGGGAATGATCGAGTAATGAGGTTAGACATTAATTCAGGAACTGGTTCAAACACGCTTCCATTAATCAATGAACCTTTGGCTGAACATTCTGCAATTACTGGGTTTATCGTAGAAGAAATCATCACGGGCATTGCTCAACCATGTGGTATTGAATTAATAGACAATATGCTTTTAGTTGGTGATTACGCGAGTGGTGATATTATGGTGTACAATACCATTGCTAATTTTTCTTTAGAAGGAACAATAGCTACAGAAGAACCTGGCTTATGTGGAATAAAAATTGGTCCAGATGGGAGCATCTGGTATGTAAATAGAGAAAACAATACCTTGATGAATCTAGAGCCAAGTACAACAGTTGCCACACAAGATCTGGCTATTAATTTAGATTTGAATGTTAGACCAAATCCTAGTAATGGACAATTTGTTCTTAATATCCCTTTAAGTTTAGAAGGCCATAAAACTATTGAAATCTTAAACTTAAAAGGTCAGGTTATTTACACAGAACTTACGACTGCAAATGTTATTTCTATTTCTCAAACCAATCTTGTTGAAAGCATTTATTTAGTTCAAGTATCAACTGAAGATTACCTATTAAGAGAAAAAATTAGCATCCAGAAATAAAGTTGATGTTCCTCTTTTTAAGGCTTAGTGGAAAAATTGAAGGTTGATAAAAAAAGTAGATGTTCTGATAAGGAACATCTACTTTTTTTGTTTACCAAAAGCCTTAAAAAGTTTTACTTTTGTTTTTTTACGTATTTCGTTAGGATGACTATCCTTTGCCCTTCTACTTTCCCTTCTATGTGTTCAACATTATCTTCTACCAAAGAAATTCTTCTCACAGCTGTGCCTTGTTTTGCAATAAAAGAAGCTCCTTTTACTTTTAAATCTTTGATGAGCACAACCGAATCGCCAGCTACTAAAACATTCCCATTTACATCTTTATGAATGACGGCCGGTTCATCTTCTGTAATTAATCCAATCTTTGCCCATTTGAGCGTTTCCTCTTCCATATACATCATGTCTAATAAATCAACTGGCCAAGATTCTGCTTTAAGTTTATTCAACATTCTCCAAACAACTACTTGTACTGCAGGCTCCGTATTCCACATACTATCGTTTAAGCATCTCCAATGAATAGGATCTAGCTTTTCAATTGACAATAATTGATCTGAGCAGGTTTTGCAGGTTAATACAGCATGTTGAGCTGATCCATCTGGATCAGGTGGTACAGCGTAGCTTAGGAGCTCATTTGTACCTCCACAAAGCTCACATTTTGATCCAGCTCTTTCTTCTAAAGTATCATCCAGATTCATAGAATTAATTGAAATTAAAAGTACAAATATTTAAAGGATAAAAATGAAATCCTATGTAAGCCTTTTTATGGTTTTTTGACTCAATAAATAATTGGCGAGAAAACATTATTAAGGTAATATTATTCTGTAACCTAAACTTTAGACTTGCCTTGTATGTTTGAACTAATAAGTACATTAGATATAAATTAAACCAAAATGCATCTACAGAATTCTTTTGTTGAGAAAGTCCAGATTTTTGCTACTAGAATGATGGTCGAAAAGTTATCTAAAAAATTTGTCTACCATGATGCAAGGCACTTAAAAAAAGTGATCAAAGCCATTGAAGAAATAGGTAAAGCTGAAAAAATAAATTCTGAAGATTTTGAGAAAGTTTACTTAGTAGGGTACTTTTTTTTTCTAGGTTTCACTCATGATGATGAAATGGTAAAAGCTAAGAACCAATTGGAGTTATATGCTTTTTGTAAAAAATGCTCTGCAGGCATTGCACAAGATTATTTATACAAAAATAAATACCCGGAAGACAAAACCAATGAAGTCATTGAATTATTAAAAAAGTGTTTTCCTAAGAAAGATGGTTCTGAAAAAGTAAAAGATGATCTATTAGCTCAAATAGTGGTAGATGCACTTAAAATAGATTGGTCTAAACCAAAGGCCAAAGAAAGGATGCAGCTTTTACATGAAGAAATTTTGTTGCTTGATCAAATTGACGTCGGAAAAAAAGGATTTTACAACAGAGCTTCTGAATTCTTAATTAATGTCGATTACCATACGAATTACGGTAAAACAGTTTTACAACCTGCCAAAAACGAGTTCTTAAAAAAACTCCAAAAAGAAACCAAAGACATTCAAAAAAATGAAGACATTGTTTTAAAAAAGGAATTGGACATTTCTGATTCCGAATTGAAAGAATTAAAAAAGAGTTTAAAATCAGTAAGAGGACGTGATGACAGAGGAATTCAAACTTTATTTCGTACAACGATAAAAAACCATTATACCATAAATGAAATGGTCGATAAAAAGGCAAACATTATGATATCTGTCAATGCAATCATATTGTCATTGATTCTTGGAGGTGTCATTGGTGAATCCCATCATGATGCTGGAGCTGAGTTAATACCGAAAATTATTTTGGCGTTCACTTGCATCACTTCTATCATTTTCGCGATCATAGCTATAAGGCCAAATAACCACCATGGAAGATTTACCGAAGAAGAAATTCGAAGTAAGAAAGGCAATCTTTTGTTTTATGGCAATTTCCATAACATGAACATAAAGGATTTTGAATGGGGCATGTATCAAATGTTGAACGACTCAGAGTATATGTATAATACAATGATCAGAGATCTATATTTTCTTGGTCAAACATTAAATAAAAAGAACATGCTCATTAGATGGTCATTAATGTTATTTTTATTCGGTTTGATTACGACAATGATATCCTTTTTTATTATTGAATATACAGCTGCAGTTCCTCATTCGCATTAGGGCAAAAAAATAACCCGGGCACTTCTACCCGGGTTGAATACAAAACACTCCGAACCATTAAGAGAACTAATCTACATTATTATGTAGATATGAGTTATTGGTCGATAACTCAATTCTTCCAGTGTTGTCTTTCACTTTCCATGAAGACAACTCCTTTTCTTCCTTTAAAACATCATCTTTGATGTCCACACCCCTTCTTCGATATGCAGGTTCTCTTTCCATCTGCATAATGCTTTCAGGAGAATTATATTTTACACGCTCATCTCTAAGTTTCTCAATTCTCAACCTTTCCCTTTCTTTCATTTCCTCTTCATTCTGAGCACTTGCCATTTCCTTCGATCGAGATGGATTTGCGTAATTGTATTTTTCTTTGATCTTATTCATCTTCGCCATAACATCATCAAAAACAACTTCCTTTGGAGTTTCCATTGGATTGTTAGTTGGCTGAGTAATGTCGTTTAATGTTCTTTTA
>CALDYJ010000155.1 GCA_937941095.1 uncultured Saprospiraceae bacterium
GTTTATTCTTCTCAATTTCAGTAGAAAAGATTAGTTATTTAAGGATAAAGCAATTGGATTGGATTGTCCTTTTTAGGACATAAATATTTGCAATAAAGCATAAGTCATCTTCGCTTTTTAAAGCATTAAACGCAGCCTGAAACAGGTGATGATGTGTACACATTTGTCCACTTAGACCAATTCCAATTCCCAATCCTGACGATTTTCATAGTTGGTAAGAAGTAAATAAAAAAGGAGGTTTTCAATTTTAGAAAACCTCCTTTTTTATTTACACCTCAAGATTAGCTACATTTTTGTGGCCCCAGTAAAGATTCTTCTCCAATTGATTCCATTTCCTATGCTACCATCTTTTGTAGAAAACCAAATGAACAAAGGCTTACCTACAATATGATCTTCCGGCACATATCCCCAGACTCTTGAGTCTTCAGAATTATGCCTGTTGTCTCCCATCGCCCAATAGTAGTTTTGTTTAAAAGTATATTCATCTTTTACTTCACCATTGATGAAAATTTTTCCACCTTCTACTTTGAAATCATTATCCTCGTAAACGTTTATTATTCTTTGATAATAAGGCAATGACTCCTTGGTAAGCTTAACAGTTTCACCCGCTTTTGGAATATAGATCGGACCAAAATTATCAACCGTCCAGTACTTTGATTCTTCATTCATTGGAAAAACTGGCGTGAAACTAAAGGGTTGGATGCTGATAAGTGAATCTTTAAACAATACTTTTGCTTGATCAGGACTCAAATTTAAATATTGAGGGCCATGCATAGCGCTCATTGCAGCTGCAGGTATTTTATGATGTTGCATTCTTTCTCTGATGTCAGCACCTTGTTTTGTAATTGCTTTGTAATTTTGAACTGGATAAATTTTAATTCTTTTATCTAAAGCTTGAATTTTGTCAACTTGCTCTTGATTCAAAACAACAATTCTAGAATCTGGAGTTTTAGTTTCTCCACGACCATCTAATTCTGAAATTCCCCAATCACTAAAGTTTTTCTCATTTAAATTAAATCCGGTATGATCTACCATGTACCTAAATTGCAAAGCTTGAGGGTTTTCAGCTGCCTTTCCATTTATGTAAACTTGTCTGTCTTTAATTTGGAGTGAATCTCCAGGCATCCCTAGACATCTTTTTATGTAATGATCCCTTTTGTCCATTGGACGAACAACCATTCTTTCACCTGAATTTTGAACATATTGTTTTACACCAGGACTACGTCTCGTGTCATGGATTGAATATGTTCTGCCGGGAATAACATAGACCGAATCACCTTCAGGGTAGTTAAAAACTATTGGTTTCAATCGTTCGATGTTTTCAATGGCTGGTAATCTTTTGTAACCTAGCTTAGGTCTTTTGATGTATGATTCTGTATTAATAAAAGGAATCCTATTATGCAACAATGGTATCATTGCAATCGTCTGAGGCATTCTTATGCCGTAGTGAGCCTTACTAACAAATAGAAAATCTCCAATGAGTAAAGAACCCTCCATAGAACCTGTAGGAATCTTATAAGCCTCAATTAAAAACATTCGAATAAATGCTGCAGCAAAAACTGCAAATATGATTGCTTCTGCCCATTCTCTACCAGGAGATTTTATATAGGGATTATTCTTTTGTAGTTTTTTTAAGGCATACTTGTCAGTTCCTTCATGTGCTAATCGGAGTTGCTCTTTGTATTCTTCTTCTTGAGTGATAACTGGACCATTATATTTATCTAATTTGTCCTTAGCCAATCTATAAAATGCAATAGGAGCATAAATGACAGACAAGGCTGCATCACCAAAAGAAAATCTTTTAAATGACCTCATCATGTCTACACACATTCCAGAGTAGATAAAAATGTTGACGATTGGGAAAAGAAGCCATAAAGCAAAAATTGGCTTACGCCCAATAATTTTGCACCATTCAATAAAGTTTAATCCTGGGACTAAACCCTTCCATGCCTCAACTCCAGCTTTTGGAAAAAGCATGTATAAGCTTACGCTTAATAAAACATAACTTATCACTAAGAATATTAATACACTCACCGTTGATTGTTTTTATTCACGCAAATATAACTCAAAAAGCAACATGAAATTACTTTGGGCTTGATACGATTAGAGTAAACGACTTGTTCTATCGACTAAAATGAAAATTATTGGATTATTCGACTTCACCTTCGACATATAAGGTGTCGCCTTTTCTTTGATTGCTGAAGAAAACCTTGATTTTTTTCCTAAAATAGCCCACTTTATTGCCATCAAATACGATTCTAATGTCTCTCGTTTCCCCTGGTGGGATTGGTTCGAGGTCCCAATCTGGTGCAGTACAACCACAAGTGGTTCGTACATTGTCAATTAAAATGGTATCGGAACTGATGTTTTTAAAGCTAAATTTAGTTTCTTCTGATTCAGCATATTCAACCAAACCAAAATCGAACTCAAGATCATTCAACCATTCAACAGATTGTTGACCAATTAAAGTAAAAGGAAGGAAGAGTAAGGAAAAAAGATAAATCTTCATATTTTTTAATAATTACCCTCGATGATGTTCCAAGTATGATCCGATAGCATAGTAACGGATGCTTTAAACTCAAAAGGTGGTTTTGAGCCCCATTCTTTAGGCCCAATCATAGATAAAACGTAACTTTCATCTTTTCTCATGTATAAATGATAGGTTCTTTTTATCAAAGGAATAAAACCAATTTCCGCCTGGTATATTTTTTCTGAAATTGAAACTCTTTCGTGGATGTGATTTGCTTGAGCGACTAAAGTTTCTACTTGTTCACGGAGCTGATTGAGTTGAACATTTGTTTGTTCATACATTGCATCCAAAGCAAGACCTTTAACTCTACCTTTGTCAATGGGCTTTATGACAGCCGAACCCACGTTACTTGCATAAGGCAACAAATGTGGATTTTCTGCTATTTTATCCTCATCTATAGGATTTACAAATTCTTCTTTTTCTTCTATTGGCATAAATGTATCCATTTTGGATAATAATACAATTTATAACAATTTGTGTTCAATAACCACATAAAAAAAGCTCACTCATATTACGAGTGAGCTTTTTTTATCAATAATTGTTGAATTTGCTTACTTTAACATAAAACTACCTGTTCCAGCTAAGTATCCTTTGTTATAAACTTCGATTTCGTATACGCCTTTAGAAAATGGAGCATTTGGAACCCAAGAGATGCATGAGTTTTCTTCAGTCCTTTCGTATTCCATGTTTGTTTTCTGAGTATACCGAATCTTATCTTTTGTTTTACTGTCTGTAAATACTCCAGATCCTAATTCTTCTACAGCCATGGTTTCTCCAATTGGGTTGATCACTCTGACTAGAAATTCTTCTCCACCGATAGGAGCTATGTCATTAGCTGTTGTGTTAAAGCAAATCTGAACTTGTTCAACATTTTTAGCATAAGTTTTTTTCACCATTTTACCGCTGTTTCTCAATTTCATTCCTATTCCTGATACATCGGTGACTCTTATGACGGAAGCATAATTAACTTTTTTGTTTAAGTTATCATTAGTTAATTCAAGCTCTTCTTTCTTACTTACCAAAACAGCTTTTTCAGCGGATAAATTTTCATTGGTTAATCTTTCAGATTGAATATTAGTTTGGAGCACTTTCTTCTCTTCTACTAACTGAACTTTTTCATTTGTCAGAATCTGATTTTGCTCTTTTAGGTCATCTAATTGCGCTAAATATTGGCCTAATTGAACTTTCATATTGCCGATTTCTTTTCTGGCAAAATCAAGATCTTCTTTAGTTGCATTTCCCTTTCTAATCATTCGAGAAATTTCTTTTCTTTTAACTTCTAACTGTTCTTTTTGAGTATCAACCATTGCATTGAGTTCTTCATTTTCCCCTTTTTGTTCATCTAAAGCGGTCATGATTTCCTCATATTGAGTCTGGAGATCTTCTTGTAATGATTTTGCATCGTTTAATTCAGTATTTTGTATTTCAATGATCTGCTGTTTATTTGATTTGTCAAAAATCAGATATCCAACAGTACCTAAAAGTAGAAATATAACCACTGCCATGGCTATCATCTTTTTACGCATTGATTCTTCAGAATTATTCATAATTTTTAAATTTGGTTTTAATTGACACTAATACGACAGATCTTTGCCAATTATTATATTTTATAAAGTAAATTTCTTTAATACACAAAGATATTAAGAATTTCACTAAGTTATAATACGCTCTACCTTTATACTTTAAAATCAGAATTATGTTAGATAAGCTGCCTTTGACCAATGTATTGTTTATTGATATTGAAACAGTATGTGGTGAGAGAGATTTGACTAAAATGAAACCATCTTTACTTGGAGCATGGCAGATAAAGGCGTCCCAATTACTAAAAATAAAGCCAGATGAGCTAAAAGAAGAAGAGTCAAACCAGCTTTTTAAAGATAAGGCTGCATTTTATGCGGAGTTCGGAAAAATCATATGTATTTCTGTAGGTCTAATCATAAGAAAAGGAAAAGAATCAGATCTATCTGTAAAACTAAATTCTTATTACGGAGATGATGAAGCAGCATTACTTAGAGCCTTTAGCGAAATGATGAGTCAATATTTTAATGACCCAAATAAGCATTACATCTGCGGACATAACATCAAAGAGTTTGACATTCCTTTCATTTGCAGAAGAATGGTCATAAATGGCTTAGACCTGCCAAATCTATTAAGCATTCAAGGAAGAAAACCTTGGGAAACTGCTTATCTTTTGGATACGATGACACTTTGGAGATTTGGAGCCTTTAAATCCTATGCTTCATTAAAATTATTGACTGCTGTTTTTGATATTCCATCTCCAAAAGATGACATTGACGGATCAGAAGTCGGAAAAGTTTATTGGGAAGATGAAGAGCTTGCAAGGATAGTTAAATATTGTGAAAAAGACGTTTTGGCTGTAATTCAGTTGATGATGAAATTTAAGCGATTATCTTTGTTTGATAAATCCAATATAATTAGTGTAACAAAGTATTAATAAATGAAACACCTTATCGCTCCTTCAGTTTTAGCAGCAGATTTTAATAAGCTTGAAAAGGACATTAATATGGTCAATGAAAGCCTTGCTGATTGGTTTCACATAGATGTTATGGATGGACATTTTGTACCTAACATTTCTTTCGGGATGCCTGTTATTAAAGCAATCAAAAAGGTTGCAAAAAAACCCTTAGATGTTCACTTAATGATTTCAAATCCTGATCAATACATTGAAGAATTTGCAAACATCGGGGCTGATGTGATAACAGTTCATTATGAAGCATGTACACACTTGCACAGGACTATTGGGATGATCAAGGATTTAAATAAAAAAGCTGGAGTAGCTTTAAATCCTCATACACCTGTAGAGCATTTAAAAGATGTCTTAGAAGATATAGATTTGGTTTTGCTTATGTCAGTTAATCCTGGTTTTGGAGGGCAAAAATTTATTTACAACACCATTCCAAAAACTAGAAGATTAAAGGATATGATTATCGTGAAAAATGCAAAGGCACAAATTGAAATCGATGGTGGTGTTGGTCTTCAAAATGCTGAAAAATTATTACAGGCAGGAGCAGATGTTCTCGTAGCAGGATCTGCTGTTTTCAAGTCGGATAATCCAACAAGCACCATTAGTAGATTAAAAAATATTGGTAAAGAAATTTATGAAGTATAATTTACAACTTGAAAGGGTTTTCTTCGTCTTAAGCCTTTTGTTTTTTCCATTCATCTTTAAGGCTCAAACTGGAAACATTAGCGGCAGAATAACAGATGCTGCAAGTGGAGAAGGAGTAGACTTTGCAACCGTTTACATCGATGGTACAAACACAGCTACAGAAACAGATGCCAATGGTTTTTATAGAATGGAAGTCGCAGCTAATGTAAAGTTAAGCTTAGCAGTGTCCAGAATTGGTTATAAAGATTATAAGAAAGAGATTAAAAAACTCCGAGCGAATGAACGTAGAAATTTTGATCTGGGTCTAGCTCCAGAAGATATGGATATTGAGGTTGTCGTTAGAGAAAGTAGATTGAAAGAAACAGCAAATATTAGAGAAGAGGTGACTGAATTAAAAAAACTTCCTAGTACTACCGGAAATCTTGAAAGTGTATTACCTAATATTGCACTCGGGACTAACTCAGGAACAGGCGGAGAATTAAGTTCACAATACAATGTCCGAGGAGGTAATTACGATGAAAATTTAGTTTATGTAAATGATTTTCAAATCTATAGACCTCAGTTGGTAAGAGCTGGTCAACAAGAAGGATTAACCTTTCCTAACATAGATTTGGTTAGGGATTTAAAATTTTCATCAGGTGGATTTCAGGCAAAATATGGAGATAAGCTTTCTTCAGTTTTAGATGTTTCTTATAAGCTCCCAGATTCTTTAAAAGCTTCTATTGGTGCAAGTTTTCTTGGAGGTTCCGCACATGTTGAAGGAAGCGTTTCTTTGGATTCTACTTTTCGAAAGTTCAGATACCTGATAGGAGCAAGGTATAAAACGACAAAATATTTATTGGGTTCTCTTGATACAAAAGGAGAATACTTGCCAAGTTTTGCAGATTTACAGGGTTACTTTACGTTTGATCTTACAAAAAATTTGACGCTAGATTTGATGGGAAATTATAACCAAAGCATCTATGAGTTCGAACCTACTTCAAGAAATACGGCTTTAGGATTAATTGATTTTGCTTTAGAATTAAGAACTGTTTTTGAAGGACAAGAGAAAGATGACTTCACCACCGGGACAGGCGGTGTATCCTTAACGTATATTCCAGATCGACAGAAAAACCCATATTTTTTAAAGTTTTTAGGCTCAAATTTTAGATCTGCTGAAGTAGAAACATTTGACATCATTGGAGATTATCTATTAGGAGAAATAGAAACTAATTTAGGAGACGATGATGCTGGTGATTTAGTCAATATACTTGGAACAGGTACGCAACACCAATACGTTAGAAATTATTTGTTTCTTGATGTCAAATATTTGGAACACAAAGGAGGCATCGAATTGAACTTGCCTGAAAAATCAAATAATGAACGCGCACATTTTTTACTTTGGGGTGCTAAAGTTCAAAACGAAATAGTAATTGATCAAATTAATGAATGGGAGCGTTTGGATTCTGCTGGTTATTCTCTTCCCTTTGATGATACGCAAGTTTTTGTCAAAAATACTTTGAAAACTGAAAATGAACTTAATTCAAATAGGTATTCTGCTTACCTTCAAGATACTTATACTTTTAGAAATGAATCTGTAAGAGAATGGCAACTTTCATTTGGTCTAAGAGCTTCCTACTGGGATTTAAATGAAGAATTAACTATTTCTCCTCGCTTCCAATTTTTGTACAAACCATTAGACAAACTTAATGAAGTATCTTATAAATTAGCAGGAGGGATTTACATTCAACCACCGTTCTATAGAGAACTAAGACGTCCCAATGGGAGTATAAATGAAAACTTACTGGCACAAAAATCTGCACACCTTGTTGCTGGATTAACCTATGACTTTTACCTAGGCAATATCGAAAAACCTTTTAGGTTTATTTCTGAAATTTATTATAAGAAATTGTGGGACCTTGTTTCATATGACATAGACAATGTTAGAATCAGTTACAGTGGGGAAAATGATGCAGAAGGTTATGTCATGGGTTTGGACATGAGGGTCAATGGAGAGTTTGTTCCAGGTGCAGAATCATGGATCAATCTTTCATTTCTGAGGGCCCGAGAAAGATTGCTAGATGTTCAACATTTGAAAAGAGAAATTGGTGATGCAGAAGCTCAAGAAGTAAATGATGTCCCCAGACCGACGGATCAATTAATGACACTTTCTGTCTTTTTTCAGGATTACTTACGTAAGAATGAGAACATAAAAATGCATTTAAATCTTGCTGTAGGAACTGGATTTCCGTATGGACTTTTGGGAAGGAACAGAATTTCTAGAAATACCTATAGATTTGCTGCTTATCACAGAGTTGACATTGGTTTTTCCATTCAGCTTTGGAATGTTAAGAATAGGCTAGAAAAACCAAAACATTTTCTCAAATTTTCAGACAGTACTTGGCTGAGTTTAGAAGTTTTTAACCTAATGCAAGTTTCAAATGCTGCTTCCAATACATGGATAAAAACCATATATGATCAACAATATGCCATTCCCAATTTTTTGACCAGCCGTAGAATTAATCTAAGGTTTAAAATTGACTTCTAAAATCAATTACTTATACATTTGAATTTAACACCATCTAAAAGATTAATGGCTTCTTAAGACGTCAGAAAAATAGCAATTTTCATCATTTTGTAAATGTCGCTCGAAAAACGTCAATTAATTGCACATTATTGCCAATTCATTTGACATTCTAAGCGAATTTCAAGAAATTGTTAACTAATGTAATTACCTCTTCCAGCCAGAATAATTAATCGAGCAAAGTAAAAATTAACAATAAACTGATTTGCGCTGATTTGAAGCAGCGAATCCAATTGTATTCCCTATTAAAGGATATGCAATTGGTCTAAAAGTCAATTGCTTGTTCAAAAAACATACAATAAAACTCTGAATGATGTTAAACGCTTTACACAAGTTTATCTTAGTTACCATTTCAATGATCTTAGTAGGTTCTCATTCTGAGAATAATACAGAGATTTTCACCAATGATATGCTACATTTTGAAGAATCTGATCCTAACAATCACAATGGGCATGCTCATGCACATCATGAGCCTTGCGGATTTGATCAATCGATAGAAGAAATGATTGAAAAAGATCCTGAGTATGAAAAGCATTTGAAAAATTGGAATCAACAGGTCTTACCAAAATTATTAGAAGAATATTACGAAAAGAAATCAAGAGGTGTGCTACCAGCATTCCTTTCAGTACCTGTTGTGTTTCACATTGTACATAAATCAAGTGAAGGCATCGGCCAAGGTCAAAACATCTCTAATGATAAAATCGTGGGACAGATGCAAACTTTTAATGAAGATTTTTCGGCAACAAATTCTGGATGGAATGATGTTCCACCTAGATGGGCAGGCATAAAAGGAAATCCAGAAGTGAATTTTTGTCTCGCGGAATTTGATCCACAAGGTAATCCAACTACAGGAATCAATAGAGTGCCTTGGGATAGTCCGATTACAACAAGAGATCATATAAATGTTGATATAAAAAATGCCACAGCTTGGCCTTCGGATAAATATTACAACATTTGGACCGTACCAATCCCTGGAACTACTGCTAATGGTGGGGTTGTTGGTTGGGCTTATTTTCCCTTTCCTGGAACCATAGGTTCAGCGATTGATGGATGTGTATTAGATTATCGTTTTACAGATAGAGGACAAAAAACTTTGACCCATGAAGCAGGTCATTCATTTGGATTATACCATACTTTCCAAGGAGGTTGTAATGGAGATGACGGCATCGATGATACACCAAAACAAGGCACACCAACTTCAAGTACAGGTTACATTTCTTGTAATGGTTCGAATTGGCCTCAAGGAGCTATGTCTTGCGGGGAAGAACACATGTACATCAATTACATGGATTATTCAAGAGATGCTTGTACGGTAACTTTTACGCAAGGACAAGTTGATGTGATGCGTGCCGTTTTAACTGGCTCACCAATTACTTTAACAACAGGAGTTACTCTGGCAAGTAGAAAGGCGCTTACAGATAATGCAGCAATAGCCTCTCCTTCTTGTAATGTTTCTATACC
>CALDYJ010000156.1 GCA_937941095.1 uncultured Saprospiraceae bacterium
TTTAAAAATGGAAGATTCTTCAACAAGCAAAAATGGTTTGATGCATAAAAAGAATTTTGCTTTACCGCATGAATACAGCCATAAAAGAAAAAAATGGTATCCAAGAAAAATAAATTCAAAATATTATAATGCTGTATCTGCAGGTGGGATAAACTCTAGCGCGAATGATATGGCCAAATGGTTAGATGTATTAATTGGAAATAAACCCGAAATTGTACCTTCTGCTGTCCTAGATTCAGTTTTCACAAAAAGAGTCCCTATAAAGTATGAAAAAAGGTACTACACAAGATGGAAAGAAACTGATGACAGCTACTATGGATTAGGTTTTAAAATCCATGAATTTAAAGACAGAGAATTGATTCATCATGGCGGTTATGTAAATGGTTTTAGATCAGAAATTGGGCTTGATAGAACGAATAAAGTTGCCATCAGTATTATTTTCAATGCACCAACAAGATTAGCAAATACTATTATCAGAGATTTTTATAACTTCTACGATGAATATTTTGAGCAAAAAGCAAGACCTTAATTTTCTTCTAATCTGCGCCTTTTTTATTTTTTGCATCAGTACCCTTACGAATTGCAAAGGAGGTTCAAAGATTTCTAAGACTGAATCTAATGCCTCTGCTAAATCAGCTAAAAACCTCCAGGTATTCTTAATTCGTCATGCAGAAAAGTCTACCAATGACAAACGCAACCCTGATTTGAGTCCCGAAGGTAAAATACGAGCGATAAATTTAATCTCTGTATTGGGAAATGCAAATATTACTAAGATCTATTCAACCGATTATAAACGAACCATTCAAACCGCCAATCCAATCGCCAAGGAACTAGGTCTAGAAATTGAACTTTACAGCCCAGACTTAATCGCTATAACTGATCTTTTAAAAAATACAAGTGAAGGGAATATTCTAGTTGTTGGCCATTCTAATACTACCCCAAAATTAGTCAACAAATTATTAGAGTCTGAAACATTTGAAAAACTTGATGAAAAAGACTTTGGTAAAATATTTGTTTTAAGTAAAAAAGACGGGAAGTTTGAATCGAGCATGCTTGCTTTTTGAAGCCTTAAAATCTAATCATCGTAACTTTCATTTTCTTCTTTCAAGTTAGACATACTAATTACTATCATCACCATTCCAATCACAATCATTAGGCATTTAATGACAAAAGCAGGTAATCTACCAAAGTCTTCTAATTTTGAAAGGAAAATAAAATTAGTACCCACAATGCTCAAAACGATAGAAAGCACTCCTAAAAACAACAAGATGAATCCTAGAATGGTAAACACTGACTTTGGCATAATATGATTATTTACAATGGAATTTAATTCTATTTATTAGAGCAAGCTTCCAAGCTTGATTTAACGTCCACAAATTTTATGTATTCAAGATTGTTTCCCCAAGAATGATTAATAAAGTTAATGATGTTCGTTATTTCAAAATCCGATAAATCTTTTATTCCAGCCATGGCCAAGTCATACTTTTTACCATTTACCATGATTTCCTCCGATATACCATTTCGTATCAAGCATGCAATTTTATCCTGATTAGCAGCTAAATAATCACTTTTGGCTAATGGTGGATACAAACCTCTTAAACCTTGGCCTCTTTCTAGGTGACAAGAAGAACAGTAATTTAAGTATAAATCTTGCCCTTGCTTAAACTCTTGGCTTTCACCACAATTTAAAAAAGTGAGCAAAGGCAAGCTCATAAAAAATAGAATAAGCAATCTATTTCTCATCTAATAACATTTGAACGTCAAGCATGAATCGATCTACATCTTTTTCATCAAGTCCATCACAAAATGACCTAATCCTCTTATTTTTATCTACTAAAATCAATCTTCCATCGTGATTAAAACCTCCAGGAGCATCCGGATCCTCTTGTGCAATGTGGAAAAAGTCTTCTGCAATTTCATAGATAAAATCCTTATCTCCTGTTACTAAATGCCAATTGCTTTTTGGGATCTCCAGCTTATCTACGTACCATGCTAACCTTTCAACTGTATCATAGGTCGGATCGACAGAAACAGAAAGCAGATAAACATCTTTTCTGTCTTTAAATTTTTCAAATACCCTCAATTCCTGTTCTTTTACTTTTGGACAAATGGTTGGACAAGATGTAAAAAAGTAATCAACGATGTAAATGGCATCTTTAAATGTATTTGGATTTACGGCTTCCCCATATTGATTTGTAAAGTTATAATCAGGAATTGTATGATAACTGGTATCTTTTCCATTGATTTCTTTTTCACCTAAAATTGGTAAAATTCCATTTACATTTAGTGATCTGATTTTATTATTTACATCCTTGTCTTGCTCTGTTTCACAGGCAAAAAACATCATTGTTAAACAGAAAAATAGAAACAGCTTATTCATTTGAGGAAGTTTGATTTGTTTTTAGTAGTTCATTGCCTGCTTTAAGAGCAGCATACATAGCATCGCTGACTTTCTGGATTTTAATCTTCTCCTCTTTTAAATAGGGAATTACTTTTTGATCTGGGTCTGATTTCTTTGGCAAGTTAAAATCTCTCATCCATTGCATCATTCCCTCTTCAGCGTTTTCTATGCTAGTCAGCATTGCATTAGAATTAGTAATGAGCTTTTCATCCGTCAAAGTATCTTTTGTCTTTCGGATGTTTCTTTTTAACTTATTTAAAGTGGCCATTTCAGGCATACAAGTATCGTGAATATCCATTACCTCGTTGAAAAGAATATCTCTTTCTGTTTTAACTTTCTCTTGTTTGCAAGAGCCAATTGTTAAAATTAGTGGAATTACTAAAAGCAAATACCGTAAGTGCATATCATTGGATTTAATCTATGCAAATGAAACACTTTTAGCTTAAAAAAGATTAATTAAAATGTAAAATTGAGCTTTTTACGGAAAGATTTTTTCTCAGCGATCCTCTTCTTACTTAAAAGCCTCTTTTCCTTTTTCTCTTTGCTGATTTTCAATGGTTTTCTTTTCTTTTGAACGATCAAGGCTGCTTCAATCAGAGCTATGGCTTTAGCTGTCACAAGCTCTCTATTTTTTAACTGTGAGCGACTCCTTTGGGTGCTGAGCTTCAACTGGCAATCCTTAGTAAGGTACTTTTGAAGCCTAGAAACGAGCATTTGAGCCTGTTCATTGCTGAATAATTTGGAAGCCTTAAGGTCAAAACTTAAATAGACCTTCGTTTCAACCTTGTTAACATGCTGACCACCAGAGCCAGAACTCCTAGCAAAAGTAAAAGCAAATTCATCTAAAATCTCTATCTTCCAAGACATGGTCTCCAAATTTAAATCGGATTGGTATGTTTTCATAACCTTTCTTTTTTTAATTTGGTTCCATTGCCTTAAAAGTTTGATGATTTCAAACAAAATTAATTGCTTACTGTTACCTTTGCAATATAACATATGAAAGCAAAGAGAGTCATATTATGGTTTCGCCAAGATTTAAGACTTCATGACAATGAAGCCCTTAGAGACGCTATTCATCATGGCGAAGAAATCATACCTGTATATGTCTTTGATACCAGAACCTTTAATGGGAAATCTAAACATGGATTTCGAAAAACTGCTAAGTTTAGAGCAAACTTCATCATTGAAAGCATTCAAGATTTAAGAAATTCACTTAAGAAGCTCAACAGCAATTTAATCGTCAGGATTGGCAAACCCGAAGAAGAAATTTTCAAAATAGCTAGAGAAGTAAAATCTCAGTGGATCCTATGTAATAGAGAGCGAACGAGTGAGGAAGTTTTTGTCCAAGATGCTTTAGAAGATAAATTATGGGCCATTGGCCAAGAAGTAAGGTATTCCAGAGGCAAAATGCTCTACTACACACAAGATTTACCATTTCCAATTACTCATACACCAGACAACTTTACTGCATTTAGAAAAGAAGTTGAAAAATACATTGAGATAAGAAGCCCTTTACCTGTTCCTTCAGATGACTTCCAAGAATTGAGCATAGCCATTGATGAAGGAAAAATCCCAAGCCTGGAAGACTTTTCTTATAGCCCAATTAAAGATGATCAAAGAGCAACCTTTACATTTAAAGGTGGAGAAACGGAAGGACTTAATAGACTTAATTATTACCTCTTCGACTCTAGTTTGATTAAAGATTATTTCAATAGCCGTAACGGCTTACTTGGTGGTGACTATTCTTCAAAACTATCCCCATGGTTGGCCCAAGGCTGTATTTCACCAAAACAAGTTTACGCTGAATTAAAAAAATTCGAAAGTTTAAATGGTGAAAACAAGTCAACCTATTGGTTGTACTTTGAGTTATTATGGCGAGATTTTTTCCGCTTGATGGGTAAAAAACACAAAAATCAAATTTTTCAAAAAGGTGGGACTAAACAAGAGATCAATCCTCAATTAAAAAATGATGTTTCTCTACTTAACCTTTGGATAGAAGGAAGAACCGGAGTGCCGTTCATTGATGCCAACATGAAAGAATTAAGATCTACCGGTTTTATGTCTAACAGAGGCAGACAAAATGTTGCCAGCTTTTTAATCAATGACCTACATGTTAATTGGCAAATGGGTGCTGAATATTTTGAATCAATGCTTATAGATTATGATGTCATGAGTAATTGGGGCAATTGGAATTATTTGGCCGGTGTCGGCAGTGACCCCAGAGAAAACCGAACTTTTAATATTTTGTCTCAAGCAAATCGATATGACCCAAAGGGAGATTACGTGAAGCACTGGTTACCAGAATTGAATGGAGTTCCTTCACAAAAAGTTCATAGACCAGATACACTTTCTCTTTCCGAGCAAGAACAAATGCATGTGAAAATTGGTGCCGATTATCCACGAGCCATGATCAAAACAGAAAAATGGACATAGGTAAACAAATCTTATTTTAACACCACATAAGTACTGTCCACGGCGAGCTTTGTTTGTAAAAAATTCTGAATTCTTTTTGTAACATCAACTTCATTGATGTTTTTAACTTTGGGCTTTGATCCCAATACTAAGGGGAATGCATCTTCTCCTGCATATACTTTTAACCCACCTAGTTCAGGAAATAAACTATTCAATTCAATCTCTATTTCATTATAATCTGCTTTGATTCTATCAAGGCTATCTAAACGTGAAGTCAAATATTCTATTCGATTATTTTTTTGTTCTAAAACAACATTTTGAGATTTATTTATTTCTTGTTCTTCAGCCCTGATCATTTCAACAATTTCTGAACGATCTAAATCTTTATCTTGAACAAATTCAATAGAGGTGCCGCTTAAAAAATATTCATTCTTCATCCGTGCCTTGCAATCCGCAACATCAGATTCATCGATGTCATCAAATTGAAATACTTTAATGTGCACGCTGTCTTTGTTTACCTTTGTAACTGTGTTTAGGACTCCTTTAAAATTATCATTTAGAAATTTATCTAAACGTCTTGCTTTATTTTCTTTTTGCAAAACATTCGTCAGAATAAACATGCTCGGTATAATCATAATGATTGACATAATGGACATCGACCAAATTGTTCTAAGCCGATCTTTTTCATCTTTAAATGGCAAAAGAGGAAATTTCAAAAACCTAACAATCATATAGGTAGCTAAAGCAACGAAAGTCGCATTCATAAAAAACAAATAAAATGAATTTGACATGATGTTTACAAATTGCAAATCACCATCTGATGCGCCATACTTTATGATGTTTGCTAATCCATACCCAGTGACACATAAAGGAGGCATTAATGCTGTTGCAATGGCAACACCTGGTATAGCATTTGATTTATCTTTTCTCGAGCCTGATATTATACCTGCAATGCCACCAAAAAATGCTACCATTACATCCAACAGATTTGGCATTGTCCTAGCATTGATCTCTGCAGTATAATTACCAAAAGGAGTAATTAAAAAATAAAGGGTACTCGTCACCAATGCTATCCCTATGGCTATTCCAAAATGTTGCAATGAGATTTTTAAGGTAATACGATCGTTGATGCCTATGCCTAAACCTATCCCTAAAATAGGAGACATCAAAGGCGAGATAAGCATCGCACCAATAATGACTGCAGTCGAATTTAAATCTAGCCCTAAGGAAGCTATCATAATCGAACACATCAGCAACCAAGCATTGGCGCCTTGCATTCTTTTGTTGTTCTTAATGTTGACGATGGTCCCTTCACGATCTAAACCTGGTTGGAGATCACTTAGTTTTTTTAGAAAATTCCAAATGCCAGTTTTTTGTTTTAGTTTATTTTGTTTGACCTCTGACATGTTCTAATTATCATTTTTAGCAAGAGCTTCTTTTTTTTCTTCTGGCACAAGTGCTTTGTATATGTTTATAAAAGCATCGTCATTTACTTCATGATAAGCTTTTAATAAATATTTCTTTCGATCGTGGTATTTTTTATTTACTTCTGGGCTGAAGTCAGCAAGAATGTTTCCGTTTTCACCAGGATTATAAAAGTGAAAAAAGTCCCTTCCAAGTACTAATCCTATCTTCTCGACATTGCCATTAAAGTAATCGATGAGTAAGGGGACCATCTTTCCGAAGAATACCCATTTGAGTTGTTGAAAATCTTGTACATCGATCAAATGTGCATGTCCAATCCCATAATCTTCACCAAGCAATATTTGGATTCTTTTATTGATGACATAAAGCATCTTACCCAAATCTATTTCTTTGCCTTCACTTATTATTCTTGGCAGAACTTCAGGCCTTGGTTTTAATTTTATAAAATTAAACCTGCTTCTCCAACCTGCATCCATCTTTGCTAGAGCATTATCGCTTACATTCATAGTGCCAATCAAATATAAATTTGGAGGGATGCTAAAATAAGTCTTAGAGTAAGGCAAAATCACAGCTTGCCCTTCAGGGGCTCCTTCTCTTTTTTTAGACCCTAGAATGGAGAGCACTTCCCCAAAAGTTTTTGCGATATCACCTCTATCTATTTCGTCGATGATTAAGACATGCCTTTTCGATTGAAAATTAGCAATGTCTTTCATCTTATTAATTTCAAACTCCTTTACAGATAGATCATCTACATCAACAGATGGATTCTCTTCTTCAATGTTTTGACGATAACTAACTTCAAATCTTTTCAACTCTGCAAAAACCGACCAAATAGCCATTGGATTTGCTCCACCTACAACTTTGGATATTTCATCTTGAAGATTCTGTATTGGAATTCCATTTTTAAAATGAGTGTAAAGTTTTTTAATTTTATGCTTGCTGATGGTGTAGACAGAAAAAGAATTTTGCGGTCTTACGCTTATATGCCCAAATTGAGCAATTTTATGCAATAAGATTTTCTTCTCCATTGGTGTAATAAATGCCTTAAAATTATCGGTTTTGATGAACTTTAAAAAGGCTGCATACAACTGATTAAAGTCCACCGAATTCTCTTCTGAAGGCATGTTTTGGAGCAAACTTTCTACGATACTTCTCTTAGCTTCCAAGGCTACTTGTTTAAAAACACCGTCATCAATTTCAGCTTGTCCTGTCATAGCATTACTCCTAATGCCTTCTACAAAATCTCTGTATTTAAAGTTTTCATGAAATGTGATAAAATGGATGTATCCATCTTCCATATACTGCTCATACCTACTACGAAGGTCTCTTCTACTTTCTTGTGCTATAACTTCTAGTGGCTTTTGTTCGATTATAGCAAGTGCATAATTTATCGTCCGGTAGGTTTTTCCAGTTCCAGTTGGGCCATAAAGAATTATGTTATGTGGGAAAATAGGAACTGTATTTTGAGTCAATTCTGAAGAAGCATCCACTGCTAAACCATTTTCTTGGATGACTTCCAAAAGGAGTTCATATTGCTTTTGGCTGGCACGATAGCAATCTTTTTTTAGGTCTTTATAGAACTTATCAAAATTACTTACTGTCGAGCCTAATAGCTTCTTCGATATAGGATCTGTTCGTAAATTAAAATTTACTAAAATGGTTACAAAAAACCCAGCTCCACCTTCCGCTTCTAATAATTCTGAAATAATCATCCCCAAACCCAAACAACCTTTAAGCTTGCCACTTTGCCAAATAATAACCTTATCTCCTTTTTCAATCTTTTGGGCATTATTTTCTACAGGTACTGTTAATATGTTTCCTTTCTCGAGAAATTTAGAAATTTCGACATTCTCTTCATTATAATTAAAAAGCCAGTAATTCATTTTATAAGTTTAAATTGAAGAGCTAAAATACTTTTATTATTGTAATTCTACGTTTAATCTTATGATTCTGGTTCTTAAAAACTAAATATAGTCGCTTGTCTTTCGTCTTTATCCTACTACAACATTTACATGATAATTCGAATAATACTTTCAGCCTTATGAAAGCGAGATCCACCAGCTGTTTATCCATTAAGATCAGCCTTCAACAACAAAAGCCTTTCCGAACCATCCCTATAAAAGGAAAATAATGATTGCGAAAAGGGCTTAAGCCTGTTTTAGTTTTCATGCCTCATCATTTGTAAAAGAGTTATACTCGCCTGTTTCCATTAGCCATTACATAATTTGATGAGCCAATGCATTGAAACTATGCATTATGCCAAGAATTTTATAGACCTTTTTCAGATTCGGTAGTAAAAAATTTAAATTCGGTAGTTTTGGGTCAACAATTCAATGAAAAACACTAAAATTCAGGCTAAATGCACTTTGCGACAAAAATCATTTCACCATTTAACAATGGACTAGGTTTGCACCATAATTTTGGGCTTTTTGCTGTAATCTTCCTAATACTGTTGATGTATTTATTGTATCAGGCCAAGATACTTTCAAAACACAAAGATTTTAGATATTTGGCTTTGATGATGACAGCATTAGGTACTTTGATGCTTGTCTTGACTTTAATCCTGAATGTATGGAATGCACAAAAGATTGGAGATCTTGTCTTTGAGGAAAATCAATTTGTCTATCAAGACCAGGTCATGAATTACAATGCAATAGACAAATTATATGTGGAACCTTCTTATCAAAAGTCCAGATATAGTGGTTCTATCAACACTGATACGGTTAATTTTGCAGTATTAGAATTACGAGATGGAAAGACCTTCATATTCTCAGAAGAGCATTATGATTTATTCCAATTATTTGAGGCTTTTAAACTTAAAAGAGTGGCTAATTAGTCAATTTTAATCGACTTCTTTAGTACTCCGTTTAAGGTTCTTAATTCAATTTTGTACTCGCCTTTTGGATATTTGCTGTAGTCTATTTCGTAGATAGCATTTACTGGAAGATCAAAAACACTCTCTTCCCAGATAACGTCGTTTTTAGTTTTACCCGTAATGACAATTTCAGAAATGTTGTAAGGAATGGTTTCAAAATCGATTAGATAGATTTCATTTTCTTTGTCTTGAAAGAAAGACCATTCATCTTCGAGAATGGTGTTGCTGTTGTCGCTCAATTCATTAATAAAATCTAATTTCAGATTATCAACATTACTAATGTCTTGAGCCGAAAGACTGCCGGTGGCAATAGCGAAGAATGCTAATGCTAGTGATAAAAATTTTCTCATGTTAAATTCAAAGTGTTTTTTTCAATACCAATAACAGATGGATTAGATTGCTTCCATTAATAATCTCTCTTAAAAACAACTTTTTAGTAAAATATTGGCAAGAACAGCCAATTTCTCTAAAGCTACCCTAAGTTACGCCAAAAATCTATTACTTCCAATATGTTTGGGTAAATTGGCTCAGATTCAATAGAAAATTTGTCAAAATCCATCCAAAGCGCTTTTTCTATATCTTCTTCTTCCTGAGGAAAAAGAATCTGATTTGGTGCTGTCATTTTGTACCAAAAAGTCTTTTTTAGGATTCTTTGTCCCTTTTGATCTTTATAGATATGATAAGTATTGACCAATTTGTTATTGATAACCAATGATTTAGCTGCAGTCTCTTCTTCTACTTCTCTTAATGCCGCTTTTTTCTTGCCTTCGCCTTTATCTATTTTACCTTTTGGTAAATCCCAGCTGCCTCTACGGTAAATCATCAAAACTTTATTTTCTTCATTTGTCACCAAGCCGCCAGATGCTCTTATGGTTTTAAAAAGCTTTTTGAAGGATGTCCAAAGCTTTTTCTCATCTGTATGCGACAAAATTATCGCAGAGTATGTATTCTTTTTCTCCAAATTATCAACATAATTCAAAAGGCTTTTTGATTTTCCTGAATATCTGGCTAGAAGAGCTTTATTATTTTTATACTTTTGCGGGACTTTATTAAAGTCCTTGCATAATATTAAAGGAATATTGTTGATAAAAACCTTTTTCATTCTGCTTAAATTAGAGATGAAATGAATATTAAAATAGGAGCCGAAATAGCTCGTAAACTGTTGCAAATTAATGCAATAAAACTCAGCCCGCAAAAACCTTTTACTTGGGCCTCTGGAATGAAATCACCAATATACTGTGACAATAGACTTATACTAAGTTATCCAGAAATTAGGACTTTAACCAAAAAAGCACTTTCTGAACTATGCTCAAGCTTCGAACCTTTTGATGTTATTGCAGGTGTTGCTACTTCAGGGATCCCATTAGCAAGCTTAGTTGCAGATGAGTTAAATAAATCATTAATTTATGTTCGTGGCAGTACAAAAAGCCATGGAAGACAACAAAAAATAGAAGGTAAATTGGACAAAGGCGCCAATGTACTGGTAATCGAAGACTTAATCTCTACTGGAGGATCATGTTTAAAAGTAGTTGACGAACTTAGAGAAAATGGAGCAGTTGTCAATGCTGTGATTGCAATATTTTCTTATGAGTTTCAACTTTCTATCGATAACTTTACTAAGTCTTCTTGTCAATTGGAAACATTGACTAATTTCGATTTTCTTTTAGATGAAGCCTTGAAAATGAATTACATAGAAGAAAATGACCTTAAATCCATTTTAAAATGGAGGATCAACCCACAACAATGGCTGGAGCAATCCGTAAACTAGTTTTTATCATTAAACCTCAAGAAGAGTAGAATCATCAGATATGCCGATAATTAATAAAAAATCTGAAGCATTTTTAGAAGCTTATTTAAACAATGCCTCTCCTACTGGATTTGAATCTCCAGGACAAAAGCTATGGCTAGAATACATTGAAGATTATGTTGATGAATGGCATATTGATAATTATGGAACAGCTTATGCTGTCATTAACCCTGGTCAAGATTATAAAGTAGTTATCGAAGGACATGCAGATGAAATCTCATGGTTTGTCCATTATATCTCTGAAGAAGGATTTATAAATGTGGTAAGAAATGGCGGTTCTGATCACATGATTGCTCCATCAAAAAGAGTAAATATTCACACTAAAAAAGGAATGGTCACAGGAGTTTTTGGTTGGCCGGCCATACATACACGCAAAGGAAAAGAATCTACACCTACCCTTTCGGTTGACAACATCTTTATCGATGTTGGAGCTAAAAATAAAGCGGAGGTTTTGAAAATGGGGATACATGTAGGTTGTGTTATTACTTACCAAGACGAGTTCATTACTTTAAACAAAAACTATTATGTAGGTCGTGCTTTGGACAATCGAATCGGTGGCTTTTGCATTGCTGAAGTAGCAAGATTACTTAAAGAGAAAAAGAAAAAACTCCCTTATACTTTATACATCATAAACGCCGTGCAAGAAGAAGTGGGACTAAGAGGTGCAGAAATGATCGCTGAAACCATCAAACCTAATGTTGCTATAGTGACAGACGTCACACATGATTCCAATACCCCTTTGGTCAATACCAAAAAGGTAGGTGACATAAAATGTGGTAAAGGTCCATCATTGACTTATGCACCAGCAGTTCATAATAAATTGCTAAACATGATAATTAAAATTGCGGAAGATAAAAAGATCCCTTTCCAGAGGGAAGCATCTTCAAGGTCTACCGGGACGGATACTGATGCTTTTGCATATTCAAATGGCGGTGTTCCATCAGCACTAATATCTCTGCCCTTAAGGTACATGCATACCACTGTTGAGATGGCACATAAAGCTGATGTAGAAAACGTGATTAAGTTAATTTATGAAACGCTACTCAAAATTAAAAAAGGACAAAGTTTTAAATATTTCTAATATTGATTCTACTTTCGGTGAGTAATGTTATATGAAGCTATTGTATAAAGCAATTGATTTTATTCTTTATACCAATCTATGGATTGCTTTAGCTGCATTATTACTTTACCTCCAGACGAGTTTTTATTTTGATAAACATTTTGTGATAAACAATGTTGCTTACTTTGTTTTCTTCACAACCATCTGGCTTTATTCTTTACATAGAATTGTTGGTTTAAGCAAAATCAAGCAGTCCAAGCACAATGCTCGATTTAGTCGAATTGCTAATTTAAAAAACATCATCTTCATAACATCCAAACTAGCCTTTATAGCAAGCTGCTATTTCATGCTAAAGCTGGATTTCCAAACGATTAAGGCCTTTGTGATTCCTGGATTAGTCTCTATCTTATATGTATTGCCTATTTTTGCTAAAGGAAAAAGATTACGCGACATCGGCAT
>CALDYJ010000157.1 GCA_937941095.1 uncultured Saprospiraceae bacterium
ATCACCTTGACTGGAATGCACAACCAAAGTGGAACTTCTTCTGCTAGGTATGCTGCAGGTGAAAAAAATATTGATGATCCGGACGACCTTTTCCAAACAAGATCTTGGAGGTATTTAGAAAGAGGTTTGACTACTCTTCAATTAAGTGGTGATCACATCATATCAGAAGAAAAAAACATCAAATTAAATTGGTTTAGTTCTTATTCTTTGTCTAAGCAAGATGATCCAGATCTTAGGTTTTTTACGAACAGGGTTTCGGAGAGTGGAAATGTATTTATTAAACCTTCTTCTGACAATACACCAACTCGATTTTATAGAAACATGTTACAAAACAATTGGGATACAAAAGTTGATTTGTCTGTACCATTCAAGCAATGGGCAGGTAAAAGTAGTGTTCTAAAACTAGGAGCTTCCTATCTAATGAAAGACAGAAACTTCAGAGAAGACAGATACAACTTCAACAACAATGTATTTTCTATCCAAATGCTGGAAAATATGGATCTTGCAGATCCTTTCATCGATCTGACTTTTTATTTTGATGACAAAAATATTGTTAGCGCAGGTAATGGAGGATTTGGAAATGATGGAAAAGGAGTTTTCATTTCCGATAACTATTCTGCTAAAAATAATTATGATGCTGGACAACAAGTTGCATCAGCTTATTTTCTTACAGAACTTCCATTAACTGATAAAATCAGATCCATCGTTGGATTAAGAGCAGAGCAAACAAATTTGCAGATGGAAACTTTTGATACAGCATCTACCTTAAATGAATATCCTTTCCTAGATGGAAAACAAGATCTTTTAAACAAGCTAGATCTTCTACCAGCTCTTACTCTAAATTACACCATAAATGAAGACCAAAAGATCAGATTCGCATTAACTAAAACAATTGCAAGACCAACATTCAGAGAATTAGCTCCATTTGCATCTTTCTCATTAGATGGAGGTTTTATTTTTGTAGGAAATCCTGATTTAAAAAGAACTTCTATTACTAATTTAGATTTGAGATGGGAAAATTATCCTGGAAGTGGCCAAAATATTTCTTTCGGTGTTTTTGCAAAACAGTTCGATTTGCCTATTGAAAGAACTTTTAACCCAACAGCTACTAACCCAGAGTTAACGTACAGAAATGTTGACAATGCCTACTTAGTTGGAGCAGAATTTGAATTTAGAAAAAACTTAGGTTTCCTTAGTTCTTACCTCGACAATTTCAATTTTGCTGGAAATGCGACTTATATTTATTCTCAAACATCTATTGATGAGCAAGAGTTAGCATTAATAAGAGCTAGTGACCCTGATGCAGCTAGAACAAGAGAAATGTTTGGGCAAGCACCTTATACTTTTAATGCTTTAATTGCTTACAAAAACGATAAAGGAACGGGTGCAAATTTATCATTCAATGTTACTGGTGATAGGATTTCAGTTGTCACAAAAGGAGCTACACCGAATTATTACATAAAAGCATTCCCTTCCTTAAATTTCACATTTACTCAAGTCATCAATGAATATTTTACTGCGAATTTTGGAGCAAAAAATCTATTGAATGCTAAATATCAAGAAACTGCCACTTTCAAAGGATCCGAATATCCAATTCAAGTTTTTGAACCTGGAATAAGTTTTAACTTCGGCATAAATTATCAGCTGAATAAATAATTATTTGCTAAGCATAAAAAAAGGGTTTCTATTTAAATGGAAACCCTTTTTTTTATGCCCCAAGCTAACAATGATTTTATCAACTATTCTACTTTTGAATTTTAAATTTTATGCAGCGTTTTATCTTTTATAAGGTATTAGGATAAAAATAATCCTAATACTTTAAAAAGACTTTGTATATTTATTTGAATAATCCACAAGCTTTCTCCCTTAGCTGAGTCTTTAATATGCATTTCAACAAATTAATTGTTGTCATGTCATTTACCATTTCAAAACATCAAAAAATACGAAAACTTTTAGCATGAAAAAACTGTTCAAAACTATTGTCATTTTAAGTTTAATCCAACTTAACCTAATTGCTCAAACAGAAGAAGTCTATTTTTCACTTA
The DNA here is from genome assembly GCA_937941095.1 of uncultured Saprospiraceae bacterium. GTDB lineage: Bacteria > Bacteroidota > Bacteroidia > Chitinophagales > Saprospiraceae > JALZVN01. Next base: position 2,046 of record CALDYJ010000157.1, read on the forward strand.
ATAAAGTAGAAGAGCTTAAAAGTGAGATAAATACTCAGAGAAATCTAACTTATGAACTACCTTTTTTGAGAAATAGCACCCTAAAACTAAATTTGCGCCCTCATAATCTCATCTCAGGAGATCTTCAAAGAAAATTTCCACAACATAAAAATTATAGGGTCTACTCACCTGAAGATTCTAGTATTTCTGGTTTTCTATTATGTTCACCAACGGGTATCTTCTATACCATAAACACTAAGGAAGGATTTATTTCTTTTAGACCATCAAAAAAGGAAAACATTTACATTATAGATAAGGGCTTGCATGCGGAAAACCATCACATATGCGGATTGGTAGAAGATACTAGGTCTATGACTGAAAACCCAAGAAATTCTGTAAGTGTTTTTTCAAATGGTGAATTTTTAAGGATTTATAGAATGGCCATGATTGTAACCGGAGAATTTTACGAAGCAAATGGAAATGAGGATGATGAAGTGTTAAGTTGGGTACAATATTCATTAGATGGTGTCAACACCATTTTTCAAAGAGATCTTGCTGTTAATTTTGAAGTTGGAAATCGACTATTGTTTTATAACGATTCTGAAAATGATGCTTTCACACCAGATGGTGCAGGTGGCAATTCCAGGTTGGAACAAGCTTCTGAAATAATCTCAGAGAATTTTGGAGAAGATGAATATGATATCGGACATATACTCCATAATACTTCTTCAAGTAGCGATTGGAGTGGCGGCGGAATAGCAGGCCTTAATGCATTATGTAGTAATGATGATTTTGGTAATGGTATAAGAAAAGCAAAGGGATGGAGCGGAAGTTTTAACAATCAAAACAATGGCTGGATACAACTCTTTGCTCATGAAGTCGGCCACCAATGTGGTGCATCTCATACATTTAATGCAACAGGTAACAGTTGTACGAACAATATTTCAGAAGTAAATTCTTATGAAATTGGCAGTGGTTCAACTATCATGTCTTACAGGGGGCTTTGTGGACCTGGGCAAAATCAATCCTTCTCCTCTACAACAGATAATTATTTCCATGTGAATAGTTTAGAAGCTATGGTTAATCTAATGAACGACAGAGCTACATGTTTTGAAAGCTTCGAAACAAATAATATTCTTCCTGAACTTGAAATTAATCCATGCAATGTAGACGCTTATAAAATTCCTATAAATACACCTTTTAGATTAAGAGCAGATGGTTTTGAGCCAAACGCTGGTCAAACACTTTCTTTTAATTGGGAACAGTATGATGAAGATGGCGATGGTACACCAACTCAAGGCATGGTAGGCCTTGATGCTGCCAATGAAGTTAATACACCCCTGTTTAGAAATTATGCACCCACAGAAAATCCTGAAAGAACATTTCCAAGAATAGATAAAATATTGAGTGGAACCATCGATGATTTTGAAGTTTTACCCATGGTGGAAAGAGACATAACCATGAGAATGACATTGAGAGATAATTTCGAAGGGGGCGGAGCGATAACAGTAGATGAGATTACTTTAAATGTTGAAAATGGGCCTTTGGAATTTGTACTTCCTGCAAGTACCAGTACGAATGCCTTTGACGCCGGAACAACAATGAATATAGCTTGGGACACTAATGGTTCTGATGATTTATGTGAGAAAGTAAACATACTTATGTCTTTGGATGGCGGTGCTAATTTTGGAATCACCATTGCAGAAGATGTTGATTACAAAGATGGAAATTACGAATACGATATCCCCGCTGGATTATTGTCTAATCAAAATAGTCGACTAAAAATAGAATGCACAGATCATAGTTGCTTTAGTTTTTTCATCATTTCTGAGCCCTTTGAAATCTTTTCAGAATGCATTGGCAATACTCATAGTCTTTGTAATACGGACGATGTTTTAGCCACTGAAGGAACTGATGATTTAAATCTTCAATTAGAAAACATTCTCGGAACAGAAATTAGAAGTTTAGACATTGAAATTACAAATTCAAATGCTTCTTCTGTATTTGTCAGAAGAGCTCTTGATGGTACTTGTCAAATCCCTCGGTTTCAAGGTGGAGGACAAGTAAATCTTCCTCATTCTTTTAGAACTTTTGTAGTAGAAGAAGATGGCAGCTATTCTTTTATTAGATCAGGTGGAGGTTTTTTCTCCATCTATGAAGAAGCTTTAATGGATCCTGATGATCCTTGTGCAGGTTGGTTAGAATCAAATGCCTTAGAATCAAGTAATTCTCCTGGTACTGTTACAACAGGTTCTACGTCTACAATTTTGGTCGATCTCAAAAAGTGTACACCCTATATTATTGCTGCTACAAGCTTCCAAACGCCAATCTTAATGAATATTGATGTTGGAAATAACCCAATAATAAATCCCGAACCTTTAAAAGAAGGTACCTCATATACCTTTATTGCAGTTGATCTTACCACCCAAGAAGTAGTTTATATAGATGACAATGCTGATTTAAGAAATATCCCAAATGGGTTCTATGATGTTTATGGTATACAATATAAAGACGATGAAGATCCACAATCTTGGCTTGGATTAAGTTTAGCTCAAATGTTAGCTCGAGGAGATTGCTTTGTTTTAAGTAGCAATAAAAAAGAAGTCATTGTATTAGAGGATTTAAACAATCCTTGCGCTGGAAATGGATTTAGTGTAAATACTAGCAGCACAGCTGCCGGTTGCTTCGAAGACAATGGTACTGCGACTGTTGAAATTATAAATGGTGAAGATCCATTCGCTATTTTTTGGAGCAACGATCTAGCTTCCAATACTATTTCAAATCTAGCACCAGGCAATTACATGGTAACTGTAACTGATGCTGAAGGATGTACCGCTACAAGTTCAATCAATGTTGAGCGGGCAGAAAATCCTGACATCGAATTCATTTTGTCGGGAACTACTTTGACAGCCGATGTGCAGAACGGATCTGGAAATTACTCTTATGAATGGTATTATAATGTAGACTTACTAGACGAAACCAGTAATACTATTGAATTAGAAACAGAAGGCGATTACGTATTAGTTCTTAGAGACCTTATTACAGGATGTGTAGTAGAGGATGTTTATTTTTATGAAGACCTTTGTGCTACCCTTTCAGCTGATCTAGAAATAGATCAGATTAATTGCAATGGCGAAACTAACGGTGCAGCAACAATTATTGGAAGTGGGGGGACTGAGCCCTATCAATACCTTTGGACTTTGAGTGATGGCAGCACAAGTCTGGAGGAAAGCATCACTGATCTTGGACCTGGTGACTACTCCATTCTATTAACAGATGCAGAAATGTGCACCTTCAGAAATGATTTTCAAATTGCTGAACCTGATCCCTTATTGACAGAATTAAGCCCCATCAATGAATCCGAACTTGGTGCTAATGATGCATCAATAAGTTCAGTAGCGACTGGTGGAACTATGCCTTATTCCTATTCTTGGATTGGGCCAAATGGATTCGAATCTGATGAAACGGACTTAACAAACATCAGCCCAGGAGAATATTGTTTGATAGTAATAGATGCGAATAATTGCATGACAGAAGCATGTATAGACATTGCACCTGGTGACTGTGCAGATGGTGTAGTCATGATTACTACTTCAGATATAAGTTGTTTCGGTGCTAATGATGGAAGTGCTGTTTTGAGTAATTTTGATGAAGATAGAAGCTATGACATCGTTTGGACAATCGACGATATTACTTCAGCAGAAGTTAGCGCTTTACTCCCAGGAGATTATGAAGCAATGGTCACAGATGACTTAGGATGTACACAATCTTTTATTTTTAACATAGCTGAGCCAGATGCATTAAGTTTAATGGTGAATAGTATGGATGAATCTAGTTTGAATTTGGAAGACGGTGCTGCAATGGCTGTAGTTAATGGTGGTACCCTACCCTATACTTATAACTGGTTTACCATTGATGGCAACTTGTCTACTGAACAAGAAATTACTGATTTAAGTCCTGGAAACTATTGTGTGCTTGTTACAGATGCAAATGATTGCACCATAGAAGAATGCGTAGACATTCTAGCAGGTGAAGACCCATGTTTGAACTTTAGTTTCAATTTAGACATAAACAATGTTTCTTGTTTTGGGGAAGCATCGGGAAGTGCTTCAGTAACTGTAAATGGAGCCGCTGATCCTGTCACGATAGAATGGAGCAACGGTATTGTTGATGAATCAATTAGCAACTTAATGGCAGGACAATACAGCGTCACCATTACAGATGCAAATGGCTGTTCTAATTCGGAACCTTTCGACATTCTAACAACTGATGAATTGCTTATAAATTTAATGGCTACGAATGAATCATCATTAAATGCAGCTGATGGCGCAATAGAAAGTGAAGTAAGTGGTGGAACTTTACCTTATACTTATTTATGGACAAATGGAGACAATACTGAAAACCTCACAAATTTACCCGCAGGTAATTATTGTCTCACCCTAACTGACAACAATAATTGTTCAGCTACTTCATGTATTGATGTTTTACCTGGGGATGATCCATGCATTGATTTCTCTATTAGCCTTTCGGCAAATGATGTAGCTTGTTTTGGTGATATGACTGGAATGGCAACAGTAGAAATTGAAGGTGGCTTAGAACCTTATAACATTGAATGGAATACAGGTGCTCAAGATCCAAACATAAGCAACCTTGAAGCTGGAACTTATCAAGTAACAGTAATTGATGATAATAATTGTATGCAAATCCAAGAAATAGAAATAAGCGAAAACCCTACTCTAAACCTAGACATTGATTCAAACAATGAATCCGCTCCTGATCTTGCAGATGGAACAGCCATGGCAATGGTAAGTGGCGGGGCTGAACCATATTCTTTCATTTGGTCTAATGGGAATGAAAACCAAATGATTAACAATCTTCCTCCAGGCGAATATTGTGTAACTGTAACTGATGAAAACAATTGTATGATTGAAGCTTGTGTGGAAATTCTCCCTGGTAATGATCCTTGTGTTGATTTCAACATCAGCCTTTCGTCAAATAACATACTTTGTTTTGGTGAAGCCACTGGAGTAGCAAGTGTAGAAGTTACTGGAGGTCTTGAGCCTTATGTTGTAAATTGGAACAATGGTTCTAATGCTTTATCTCTCACGAATTTAACTGCGGGGACGTATAAAGTAGAAGTAAGTGATGCAAATGACTGTACAAGTTCAGAAGAAATTATCATCACAGAACCTGAGGCTCTTGCACTATTGATTACATCAACAAATGAGACTGCATTAAACGAAGCTGATGGGACTATAAATTCTGAGATTAGCGGAGGCGTTAGCCCTTACACCTATTTATGGTCTAACAATGACTTAAGTGCAAATCTAGAAAATTTAGCATCTGGTGAGTATTGCCTTACGGTAAGCGATGCGAATGGATGTACTGTTGAAAATTGTATTGAGGTTTTACCAGGTGATGATCCATGCCTTGATTTTTCCATTAGCCTTTCGGCAAATGATGTAACTTGTTTTGGGGAAATGACTGGATCGGCAGCATTACAAATTAATGGCGGTCTAATGCCATATACTATTCTTTGGAACACAGGTCTTTCAAGTAATTCCATTGATGACTTAAGCGCAGGTACTTATACTGTTACCGTAACTGATGCAAACGAGTGTGAACTAATGGAAGAAATTATTATCCAAGAACCTGAAAGTTTAAGCCTCAATCTTAATGCTAGCAATGAAAGTGCTCCAGGATTAAACGATGGGACCACCTCGGCTATAGTGAATGGAGGAACTGCTCCATACCTATATTTATGGTCGAATGGACTTTCTACTTCAGCACTCACAAATCTTGAAGCTGGAGAGTACTGCTTGACTATTACAGATGCAAATGGATGTACTGCTGAGGCTTGTGCTGATGTCTTACCTGGCAATGATCCATGTGTAGACTTTACTGCAGTTCTTTCTACAAATGATGTGCTCTGTTTTGGAGAAGCTACAGGCCAAGCAATGCTTGAAGCCTCTGGTGGGATGGAACCATACACAGTAATTTGGAGTACTGGTTCTAATAATCTTATGCAACTTGACCTTCTCGCTGGTGATTACAGCGTTACCATTACAGATGCAAATGATTGCCAAGAGAATTTTACTTTTAATATAACAGAAGCAGAAGAATTAAACTTAAACCTAGTTTCAACAAATGAAACCTCTCTAGGAGCTAATGACGGAAGTGCAGATGCTACAATCTCAGGAGGAACTGCTCCTTATACCTTCTTATGGTCAAATGCCAGCAGTCAAGAAGATTTAACCGGCTTAAGTGCAGGTGAATATTGCTTAACAGTAACAGATGCTAATAATTGTCAAATTGAAACTTGCCTTACTATTGAAGGTGGAGATGACCCTTGTTTAGGCATAAGTTTTGACTTAAGCTTCACTCAAAGCAATAACCTATGTTTTGGAAATAATGATGGTTCAGCTATGGTCATTACAAACTCTGGATCTGGTCCTTTCACTTATGAATGGAACACAGGAGCGGCGAGCCAAATGTTAGGAAATTTAGCTCAAGGATTGTATACAGTTACCGTAACAGACAACAACAATTGTTCAGATGTGGGTACTGTAGAAATTAGTGAACCGACAGCATTGGCTTATACTTTAACTGATCAAATTAACGAAAGTGCCGATGGAGCTATGGATGGAAGTATAAGTGTTGAGGTGAATGGAGGAACGCCGCCTTATTTTTACTCTTGGAGCAATGGTTCTAACGAACCTTCTTTGGAAAACTTGATGGGCGGTGATTATTCACTTACTGTAAACGATGCCAATGATTGTGAATTAAGTCAAGAATTTACCATCTCTACCAATACAACCACAAGTGGAGGAATGGCAACTGTCCAATTTATTCATGCCGCTTTCGATGAGACTGTTTCTTTGTCAAATGCTGAAGGAACATTTTTACCTTACTTAGCTTATACAATGGCTACACCCCCAATGGAAGTAAGTGCAGGAAATTATACCATCAATTTAGACCCATTAAACTTTTGGGCTATCAGCGGAGCGCAGCAAGTAGAAGCTAATTTTGAAGAAGGCAAATCTTATATAGCTGTGATCTACGGAACATTTGATGAAAGCGATGATAAACCACTTGGTTTAAGCATCAGAGAAACTAGTTTTGGAATGCAAGATGAAAAAGAAGTAAACTTCGACTTTTTCAATGGTGCACATGATTCTCCAGATTTTGACATAACAAACAATGGAGACCTAATATTGGAAGATGCTAAGTATGGAAGATTTGCAAAACAATCAGACATTGCTAATGTGAGTAAAGGATTCCAACTGTCATTAAATGATGCAAATACTGGATCATTGATTAATAACTTTTGGGCTGACTTTGGCTGGTGGAAATCTCGAGGAGCTACATTCTTTACTATTGGTACTTTTTCAGAAAAAGGTAATCTGCAATTATGGGTAGCTTTATCTGAAGGAGGAGCTTACCAATTAAATGGTTATTATTTTGTCAGAGGAAAGAAATTTAATCAAAATCAAGATTTAGGCTATACCTTTGAAATCAAGCCTAATCCATCTAAATTTATTCCAAGCATTGATTTGTTACTTTATGAAAAAGATGATATTCAAGTTGAAATTTATTACATGAATGGAAAATTGATTCAATCAAAAGATTTTGGTGAATTAAATATTGGGCAACATTACTTAATTATGCCTTCTAATCAATTAGAAGCAGGCAATTATTATGTGCGACTCATTGGTAGGAATAGTACATCAATAAAACAATTACAAATAGTTCATTAATAAAAAAGCCCTTGCTGTTTAGCAAGGGCTTTTTTAATAGCAGATTTGAGTCTTTTATTTCAACGAGTTCTCATTTTATCCAATAGATAACTCAATTGCTCAGCTTCTTCTAGATTCAATCCTGAGAAAGATTTAACCCAAGTCTCTAGATCTTTATCAATCTTTTTTAATAGATTTTGTGATTCATCTGTGATGACTACATTTACTTTTCTCAAATCATGATCACAGGTACTTTTCTCTACCAAACCTTTTTTATATAATCGATCTACGATTCTAGAAGCATCAGACATTTTATCCACCATTCTATCTCTGATGACTGCAGTAGAAATAGGTTCATTTGCACCTCTCAATATTCTAAGTATATTGTATTGCTTTCTAGTCAGATTATACTTATTGAAAAACAGTTTTTGCTTACCTGCTAACCAACTATTGGTAAAAAGTAGATTTACTACTATTTTTTCAAATGTATTGTTAAAAGGTTTCTTTTGTTGTAAAGCCTGTTCTATGCTTACCATTTTAAAGATTTTTAGTAAAAACAAATTAAGCAAACCAATGTTCAATAGTACTTATATTCAAAACCAATGAATTAATAAAAATTATATGTTTTATTATAATTTCAAGTTCATATTCAATAATTTTGCTTGACAAAACTTAAAAAAAAATGATCCATGAAGGTTCACTGTTCCTACCTTTAAAAAATTACCTCCAAAGACTTAAGGATGTGGTAATTAATACTGAAAGAATCAAAAATCTTGACTTATTGTGCACTACAATGTTACAAAAAAACAAAGAAGATGTTTTCCCAAATTTGAATTTCATTTGCACACATAATTCAAGAAGGAGCACCATCGCTCAAATATGGGCCAAGACGATGGCATTTAGTTTTGATCTTCCTATAGATTGTTTTTCTGGAGGAGTTGAAATTACTGCTTTCAACCTTAGAGCCGTGAAAGCAATGCGCAGAGCAGGGTTTCAAATTATTGGCAAAGGATCAGACAATCCTATTTATTCAGTAGCTTTTACAGATGCTGTAGATCCCTTGAACACCTTCTCCAAAAAATTTGATGATCCTAGTAACCCAAGTTCTAAATTTATTGCGGTCATGACTTGTGCACATGCAGATGAAAATTGTCCAGTCATCTATGGTGCGGAGGCGAGAATCCCTGTCAGATACGTTGACCCAAAAATAGCAGACGATACACCGGAAGAATCCGAAACTTATGATGCAAGAGTACTACAAATTGGTGCAGAAATGCATTACCTTTTTAAAAGCCTTGCTCAAAATTTAAACAGATAAATTAATTTTATAGATGCTTGAGATATTTAAATACTTTTTTCGTTTAGGAATAGTAGCTTTTGGCGGACCAGCCGCGCATGTAGCCATGATGGAAGAAGATCTAGTTGAAGAAAAAAAATGGTTGACGACCCAAGAATTTTTAGATTACATGGGAATGACCAACTTAATTCCAGGGCCAAATTCTACTGAAATGACGATGCATTGTGGTTACCACAGAGGTGGCCCATTAGGATTATTTGTAGCAGGCATTAGTTTTATTTTTCCTGCAGTATGTTTAACCTTACTTGTAGCGGTTTTATTTGAAAAGTATTCAACCATTGATTGGATCATCCCTATGGTTGATGGAATTAAAGCAGCTGTCTTGTCTTTTATTCTTGCAGCAATAATAAAGCTGGGTAAAAAAGCCGTGAAAACTCAGGAGTTATTTTTCTTGGGACTTTTAGTAATTGTTGCCGCATTTTTTGGCATCAATGAAGTATTATGTATTCTCGCTGCAGGTATCTTATTTATGCTCTATAAATTAGCCACAAAGCCAGCAAAAACATTAAATTCATTTTTCATTATTCCACTACTCTTTTTTACGAAGGCTGGAATTTCTTACTTAAAACTATTTCTCATCTTTCTTAAAATCGGAGCTGTCTTGTTTGGAAGTGGCTATGTACTTTTTGCCTATTTAGATGGTGAGTTTATTAATCCAGAATGGGGATTAAGTCATGAAGATTTAGTTGAAGCAGTAGCCGTAGGGCAAGTGACTCCAGGTCCCGTATTATCGACTGCTACATTTATCGGCTACAAGCTCGGTGGTTTTCAAGGAGCCATTCTTTCTACACTAGGTATCTTCTTGCCTTCCTTCTTTTTTGTTTGGCTTTTGAATCCAATCGTCCATAAGATGAAAGAAGTCAAAGAATTAACAAATTTTCTTCAAGCTGTCAATGTTGCAGCTGTAGCTGTTATGGTTGCTGTTACAGTAATTATGGCCAAGAGTATATTATTTAAAAATGGAATCTTAGATTGGAAACTTTGCTTAATAGCTTTAATTAGCTTTGGCGTTTATTTTTCAGGTAAGAAAATAAACACATTATGGATCATCTTAATGGGAGCAGCCTTAGGTTATTTCAGTTCTTTTATCTAAGAATTAGCAATCCTATTGTTCTTGCAAAGACAGAGTCTAGCAAAACTTTCTTCAATTTATAACAATTGTATCTTATTGTTGTTAAATTAAGCCTTACACCAGTGTACATTGCATCAACAGTCTTCAATGATTAGTATGCATTTTAATTTTATTAAAAT
>CALDYJ010000158.1 GCA_937941095.1 uncultured Saprospiraceae bacterium
GATGGCTTATACCATGAAATGCATAATGGTTTGAAAAAAGAGGAGGTGATGAATTACTGTTTTGAGTGGTTGCAAAAAGAATTATAAAAAAAACCTGTCACAAAACTTGTAATTATTAAAATAAATATTGACTTTTATAAAACCAATCCAAGTGATCAATATCTATGATCCCATAGCAGTCAAAAACTGAGAATTATATTTTTTACCCAAGTAATTAACTACTATGATTATCTTGTACATTGCTACCTGCTGCTTTATTGCCGTTGGAGGATTAGTTTTAGCTTCAAATCTATTTTTTAGTAAGAAGTAAGTTAAGATCTATTAGAATACCATTTGCTACTATCATGTGTACTAATGGTAATGCTGTTGAGCTCTTCTTCAAAAAGTCGTGCTGCTACTTTTGCTACGGTTTCTAAACTAGATTTATTGGTTTTCCTCTTTTTAAAATGCTTTTTCACAAAGTGAGTGTCGTATTTACCTTTTCTGAATTGCTTATTGCTTAAAACAAAACTTCCAAAATCTAGAGTCGTTTTTATCCCTTGAATTTCAAAGTTCTTTATTGCTTGCTGCAAATTTTCTATTGCTTCTTCTCGATCTTTACCACTAGCAGCTAATTTAGCAATCATCGGGTCGTAATAAATGGGTATTTCCATACCTTCTCGATAGCCTGAATCAAGACGTACGTTTTCCATTGTAGGCAAATTAAATTTCTCTAAAGTACCTATGCTTGGTAAGAAGTTATTTTCAGGATCTTCAGCATATATTCTCAACTCAATCGCATGACCATTAATGCTGATGTCATTTTGCTCGATACTAAGTTTTTTACCTCTTGCTACATTTATCTGATGTTCCACAAGATCTTGTCCCGTTACCATTTCAGTGACTGGGTGTTCAACTTGGAGTCTTGTATTCATTTCTAAAAAATAAAAATTCTTCTTTTCATCTAATAAAAATTCAACAGTACCTGCACCTTCATAATCACATGATTTTGCAACCAATATTGCAGCTTCTCCCATTGCTTTTCTCAAACTGGCATCCAATACTGCAGAAGGACACTCTTCGACAACCTTTTGATGTCTCCTCTGTATACTACATTCTCTTTCAAACAAATGCACGGTATTCCCAAAGGAATCTGCTAATATTTGAATTTCAATGTGCCTAGGTGAGCTAATGTATTTTTCTATAAATACTGATCCATCACCAAAAGCTGATACAGCTTCACTTATGGCTCTTTCCATTTGTTCCTTCAATTCACCTTCTTTCTCTACTATGCGCATGCCTTTACCACCACCACCAGCAGAAGCTTTTATGAGGATAGGGAAACCAATTTCTTTTGCAATTTTGATCGCCTTTTTGGGATCAGTTATAGCTTTATCAATACCTGGAACCATAGGGATGTTGTATTTCTTTACAGCATCTTTAGCAGCAAGCTTGCTACCCATGATCGTAATTGATTTAGGGGATGGGCCGATAAATTTAATACCTGCTTTTGTTACTGCTTTTGCAAACTTCGCATTTTCACTTAAAAACCCATAGCCAGGATGAATGCCATCGACATGAAGTTTCAATGCTTCAGAAATTATCTTCTTTTGATTTAGATAAGATTCTGAGGAGGGTGCAGGACCTAAAAGGATGCTTTCATCTGCAAACATAACATGAGGAGCATTTCGGTCTGCTTCAGAGTAGACTGCGACTGTGCTTATGCCCATCTTTTTGGCGGTTCTCATCACTCTCAAAGCAATTTCTCCTCTATTGGCTACTAAGATTTTCTTCATAATTAGATCTTTACTCAAAGAAACGAAAATCTAGAGGAGTTCAATAAAAAAAGGCGACCGATTATATCGATCGCCTTCACAATTTATCACACCTTAAATCTTTATCTTAGTACAAGATTATCTTTTTTCCTAATGCAGTTTTCAATGGCACCTTTTAAATGTGCAGCTGCTTCTAAAACTAGACTTTCATCACTTGGAAAAGGTCTAGGACTATTGTTCAAAAGACATTTAACTTCACTACTTAATGCTCTTTTATCACCTCTATATGTCGCTGCAATGTTTTCAAATGCAGATTCCGCATTTACTCTTTCAGTGAATATTCTCCTTTGACTCTTATCATCGTACATCATTAGTTCTGCACTTACAAAGGCCGATTTAGCCTGTCTCACTTCTAAGACATCAGCAAACACTTGTTTCGTAACAATCTTATGAGTAGGTTGGTCTTTTAAGGCTATCTTCAAAGAGTCCCTAGTGTGCTCATCTTTTTTATGTGTATTGCTATAATTTGCTAGCTTTATTTTCTCTTCTATATCCTTTGACAATGTGAAACTTGATTCATTCACTAATTCAGGGCTCACATCTATGTCTGTGATGTCGACGACTATCTTAAGGTCGATGGTGTTAGCCTCTGATCTCTTGGTGTAATAGGCTGTCCAAAAATCTTCTAAACGATGCTCGTTAAACCTCATTAATTCTCTTTCGAAGCCAGAAGGGTAGAAGCCAAATGAACTATTCTTTACTACAAATAACACATGTGTTGTTCCTAAGTCAATCGCTCTTCTTCTTAATTTGTCTGCTTCTTTATAATCTTGAAAATAACCGTCTACTTTCAAAAATAAGTCATGAGCATTTCGAGCTGCAAGTTTATTCCCCCCTTCACCTTGCTTTAGAAGTTCATTGGCTCTGCCGTATACATATGCTGCAGCTCTTTTTCTTGACTGCATTTCTAAACCAGCTATCTTTACAAATCTAAAATCAGCTTTGTAGCCATTCTTCGCTACCAAAGGAAGATAAGGGTCAATCAAGTCTTGTCTTCTTTGTATTTTTTTATGGATGTCATTAATAAGCACCCAATTAGATGCTAAGCCTTCTGCTTTTAATGCTTTAATTTTTCTTAAATCTTTGTTTGTGATTTTAATAAAAGCTTCCTCTACTACTACAATGTGTTTCTCTTTTTTCTTCCTTTGCTTGCGCAATTTTTCTACCGCTTTAATTACTGCCTCATCGTATTCGCCAACTTCCATTAAAGCTTGAGGGCTTTTACAAGAAAACATAATCACCATTGCGAGTAGCATCGTCAGTCCGTTTAAAATTTTTGGCTTTTTCATAATTTCCTTTTTAAATGGTGGTTTAATTAATTCCTTTATATAAAGGACAATAAAAAATGCTAGAAAGTCTTTTAATAGGTGGTTAAAGGAATTATATATTGTGTTAAAATTAAATGTGAAAGCCCATAAAATGCTAAGAAATTCTTAAAAATATGAGCTAGTCTTAAATTCGTTTTTACTTTGAAAAAAATATCGATTGTTATATCATTTATTTTATACCTCCTGAATAATTCATTCTGTACAAATAAAACTAAAATCGTATACCTTATTCCAGGGCAAGGATCAGATGGACGTTTATTCAAAAATTTAAATCTAAAGAATCATCAAATTAAAATTCTCGATTTTGTAAGTGCAGAGAAAGGTGATGATATGCCAGCTTACGCCAAAAGAATGGCAAAACAAATTGATACTAGTAAGCCATTTTCTTTAATTGGTGTGTCCATAGGGGGAATGATTGCAATTGAGATAAACAAAGTTCACAAAGCAGAAGAAGTGATTATAATTGCAAGTGCCAAGCATCGCGAAGAAATACCTAAATTATATAGAACATTCAATAAATTTCCTGTCCATAAAGCACTTGGAGGTAATTTTCTTAAATTTTGGGTTAGACTTTTGCAACCTATTTTTGAGCCAATGCCTAAAGATTGCCAAACACTTTGGCGAGATATGCTTAAACAAAAAGATCCATTGTTTATGAAATGCGCATTAGCCTGCATCATTACCTGGGAACAAGACAAACTAAATTCAGAAGATAATATAACACATATCCATGGCACTAAGGATAACACCTTGCCGTATAAAAACATTGAAGATGCAATATTAATTGAAGAAGGAACTCATGTGATGACTTTAACAAGAGCAGATGAGCTTTCAGAAATTATAAATGAGGTACTGAAATGATTTTTGCTATCTTGCTTGAAATAATGCTTACAAGATGTCTTCAGAAAAATACCGCATTCCAGACATAGATTTTTATCAAAAAGAGATGATAAAACCTATGGCGGAAAAACTGTTCTTTCAGGACAAAATTAATTTTAATTCTATTGTAGATGTCGGTTGTGCAGATGGGGCATTATTACTGGAACTCAGCAAAAGCAATCCTAATTTAATAGGATTGGGATATGACTTAAGTGAAGAAATGGTAAAGGATGCAAAGGATAATTTCAAAGATACCAAAACACTACAAGTTTTTCAGGACAAAGACTTACTACTTGCCGCAGCAAAGGACACAAAAATTGATGTCATCAATTTAAGTAGTGTTCTTCATGAAATCTATAATGGAGCTAAAAAGGATGTAATATTTGCATTGAATCTAATTAAAGAAATCAATGCAGAACACATTGTTATTAGAGACATGTATTGTGGTATGGAAAATAAAACAATAGATATAGCCATTGATGAACCATGGTCCAAACTTTATCAAGCTGTTTACAAGACGTGTGAAGAAAAAGAGTATTTTTTTAATAAGCTTTCTAGTTATTTGTTTCATCGCGGCCCAGTAAATAGTAGATACAGATTATTAGATTTCGTCTTAAAATATCGATACGATGTCAATTGGGAGCACGAAGTCCAGGAAGATTATTTAGCAGTGAAATGGGATGAAATTTTCACACTTTTTAAAGTCTTGGGTTATGAACTTTTATTAAAAAGAAAGTACAGTCCAGCATTTATTAAACAAACACTCATGAAGGATTTCGCTTTAGAAGAGGATAGTGTCCCAAAAACACATCTTCAAATGGTCTGGAAATTATCTTGATTAAGTATTTTTTGGCAAATTATGTTGTAAACATCTTGTTAAAAGAGCCCTTTTAGCATTTTTTTGAACTTTTCAAAGAATTATACCTTATATTTGCTCTGTATATATGTGTTTTAAGTTGTTTGGAGTTCTATATCGTTTCTACAATATTTCATTTCTACTCCTTGATCCACAATTTTTTAAATTTTAAATTTTTATTTTAATGGGAATTAACATTTTTGTAGCGAAGTTAAATTTCGAAACATCAGATGGAGTAGTCCAAGAGGCATTTGAAGCTTTTGGCGAAGTATCTTCAGTAAAAGTTATTTTTGACAAAATGACTAGAAGATCAAAAGGTTATGGATTTGTAGAAATGGTAAATGAAGAAGATGGTTTAAGAGCTATCGAAGAACTAAACGGAAGTGAGCTTGACGGCAGAACAATCGTTGTTAAGAAATCTGAACCAAGAGAAAATAACAGAGATAATAGAAGAGGTGGCGGAGGCTACGGAAGAAATAGCTATTAATAGTTATTTAGCAAAAAAAAATAGCTCCTGTTCCTTGCTTGGAACAGGAGCTTTTTTTATGCTTTTTCTTCTATAACCTGACACAGGTTAACGATAGTATCTACTGCTTTTTCCATGTCTTGAACCGACACCCATTCTCGAACGGAATGAATTCCTTGCATGCCTGCAAATAAGTTTGGACAAGGAAGTCCCATATAAGACAATCTACTTCCATCAGTTCCACCTCTGATACTCGATTTTATCAAGTCAAGACCTGTTCTTTTTATTGCCTCCTCTGCATATTCTACGATGTATGGCTGTTTATCCAGTACTGGTTTCATGTTTCTATATTGCTCAGAAATCTCCACTGAAGCTTTAGAGTTAGGATAAGATTTCATTACCTCATTCACAATAGCTTTGAGTTCATCTCCATTTGCAATCAAACCATCTTCTGTAAAATCTCTGATGATAAATTTTAGTTTAGCTTCTTCTAAAACACCTTCCATTCCTGTAGGGTGAATAAACCCTTGTTTCTTTTCAGTTACTTCAGGACACAATCGGTACTTTGGGAGCTTACTTATAATCTCTGCACCGATTTTCATGGCATTTTCCATCTTACCTTTTGCATAACCAGGATGAGCAGATCGCCCTTTTATTTCAACAACTGCTCCATCAGCAGAGAAGGTTTCGTCTTCCAAGCTTCCTGGTGCACCTCCGTCAAGAGTATAGCCAAAATCTGCTCCTAATTTCTTCATGTCTAGTTTGTCTACACCTTGTCCGACTTCTTCATCTGGCGTGAAAAGAATTCTAACATCGCCATGTTTTAAATCGGGATTGTTGATTAATTGATATACGGCATCCATGATTTCAGCGACACCAGCTTTGTCGTCGGCTCCTAGAAGCGTGTCACCAGAGGTGGTGATGATGTCATTTCCAATCTGTTTCTTTAGATGAGGAAAATCTTCAGGTTTAATGCTAGCTTCCTTGTTTAAAGGTAAGTCGATAACACCTCCTGAATAGTTAGTGTGTACGAGTGGTTTTACGTCTGTTCCACTACAATCAGGCGCTGTATCAACATGAGAACAAAAACAAACCACCGGTATTTTAGATTTACTTGAATTTGATGGCAAAGTACCATAGACGTAGCCAAATTCATCCATATGGGCATCATCTATACCCATCTCAAGTAATTCGTTCACAAGTACTTTGGATAAATCCTTTTGCTTTTCGGTAGTAGGGTATGTATTTGAATTAGGATCAGATTGAGTATCAATTTGAACGTACCTTAAAAATCTTTCTTTTACAGTATATGCCATTTCTAATAAATTTTGACAAATTTACTCATAAGCTACTAGCTTTTCCCTATTGCTCATTGGCTTTTTTTGAGTAGATTTGCGCTTAAATTTAAAATGAATGAATATGTCAAATGCATTTTTTGAAGTACCAATAGCAGTAAACGAACCTGTACTTTCTTATGCTCCAGGAAGTAAAGAAAAAGATGAAGTCAAGCAAGCTTTATCAGAGATGAGAGCTAAGAAAATCGATATACCTATGATCATTGGAGGAAAGAGAATTTCTACAAAAAACAAAGTAGAAATCAACCCACCTCATGATCGCAAAAAATGTTTAGGACATTTTTCTAAAGGTGATTCTAAACATGTAAAGCAAGCAATTAATGCTGCATTAAAGGCAAAAGATGAATGGGAAAATACATCTTGGCATCATAGAGCGGCTATTTTTTTAAAAGCAGCTGATTTATTAGCTGGGCCTTATAGAGCTAGAATGAATGCAGCAACGATGTTGGCTCAATCAAAAAATGTTTATCAAGCAGAAATTGATGC
>CALDYJ010000159.1 GCA_937941095.1 uncultured Saprospiraceae bacterium
CCCATCTTTCAAAAGCTTGCCTTAGTTTTGATAAGTTTTTGCTTTAGCTATACTCTTTTAATTTGTCAAGAAGACAAACAAGTAGCCAGTCTAAACTTATCTACTGAAGAAAATGCTATCATAGAGGTTGAATCTTTAAAAGAAAGCCCATTCTTATTTTTCTCTGCTTATGTTCATAAAAATCAATCTTCCATACCAAAAATTGAACTAAGAAGCCTTGATACAGCATGGTCAACATGGCGAAAATTTGAGCACTTTAATGAAGGTCATACCGTGGATAGATTCTCTTACCAGGGCATAAGTTTAGACAAAAAAACAAAGCAAATTGAATTGAGGTGTTCGCAAGCAGGTGAATCTATTCAATTTAATTATAGGATTTTTGCTCCAGGACATACTGATGCAAGAAATCATCATGAGGAATCGGATGATCGATACAATTGTGATTGTCCAAAACCTGAGGTATGCGGAAGAGATTGTTGGTCAATGGGTGTTTGTCCTCCAGACGCCACTCCAAATTTTACAGAACCTACACATATGATTGTTCATCATTCTGCAGGGCAAACCAACAGTTCAGATTTTGCTGCTGTAGTTCGATCATATTGGGATTTTCACGTAAATACAAATGGCTGGGACGACATCGGATATAATTGGTTGATTGATCCGAATGGTGTTTTGTACGAAGGTCGAGGCGAATCTGTACAAGGCGCACATTTTAGTTGCATGAATACAAACACTGTTGGAATTTGTGTCATCGGAAACTATCAAGATTTCGAACCAGGAGAAGGTGCATTGAATATGCTAAAATCTTTTATTTCTTGGGAAGCTTGTAGCAAAAGCATAGATATTTTAGCCAATGATTATCATCCTAACTCTGATATGAATTTAAATAATGTTGCAGGGCACAGAAATGGTAATGTTTCAGCAAATGCCTGCAGCACAACCATATGCCCTGGTGACAACTTGTTTACTAAATTATTAGAAGTCAAATTGGAAGTAGCGGAGTTTGATTGCCTCCAAGATGTAAATACAAATAACAATACCTTGACCATCAATGAAAAAATCACACTAGCCCCAAATCCCATTAAAGATCATTTAAACATAAGTTTTGATAATCTAAAGGTAGTTGGCTTTTTGGTCTATGATCAAAGCGCTAAATTGATCAAAACAAATGCATCTTTTAATGCTGATAATGAAGAGTTAGATCTATTTTTTGATTCCAATTTAGAAGCTGGAGTTTATTTATTACGTTTAAAACTTAGTGACCAAAGATTTATCACAAAAAAATTCATCAAGCATTAAGATAAAATAGATTCTAAAAATTAGTATGAAACTCAAAGGGAAGAAAATATTAATAACGGGAGGAACAAGAGGTATCGGCAAGAGTATTTCATTGGCTTTAGCCAAAGAAGGTGCACAATTAGCCTTAAGCTATTACAGCAACGAAACTTCTGCACAAGAGACTTTAAAGGAAATTGATGGAGAAGGCCATTTATTTATCCGATCAGATGTGAGTAAACCTGAAGAAGTTAGACGCATGGTAAATGGAGTCATTTCTTCTTTCAAAAAGATAGATGTGCTCATCAACAATGCTGGCATTTACATCCCTCACGAAATAGATAAGCTTCCTTATCAAGAATGGCAATACAAATGGACAAAGACAATTGATGTCAATTTAAACGGGCCTGCAAATGTATGTTATTGCGTAGCAAACTATATGAGCTTAGAAAAAAAAGGTAAAATCATTAACATCACTTCAAGAGGTGCTTATCGTGGAGAACCAAACCATCCAGCTTATGGAGCAGCCAAGGCTGGCTTAAATTCTTTTACTCAATCACTTGCAAAAAAACTCGCACCAAACAATATAGGTGTGATAGCTGTAGCACCAGGTTTTGTAGAAACCGATATGGCAAAGCCATATTTAGAGGGACCTAATGCTAAAAACATATTAGCTCAAAGCCCCTTGAATAGAGCTGCAACAACAACTGAAATTGCTAAACTCGTTTCTTTTTTATGCGAAGACGGAATTGATTATTTAACCGGTTCAATCATTGACATGAATGGAGCCTCATATTTTAGGTAATGAAGAGAAGAGGGTTTATAAAACAAAGTACTCTATTAGGATTAGGAGCTATGGCTGCATGCACACCACTGAATGGAAAAGAAAATCAAAATAGTAAGTCCATTGTTCTTTCAACATGGAATCATGGGCTAAGTGCAAACGTCGCTGCTTGGAATATTCTGCAAGCTAAAGGAAGTGCCCTAGACGCTGTTGAGGCTGGTGTAAGAATTACTGAGGCCAATCCAGCATTTACTAGTGTTGGATTAGGAGGACTCCCTGATAGAGATGGTCGAGTTACCTTGGATGCCTGCATCATGAATGAACAGGGTGAAGCAGGTTCTGTAGCATTTTTGGAAAATATAATGCATCCTATTTCAGTGGCCAGAAAAGTTATGGAAGAAACTCCGCATGTAATGCTGGTCGGTGAAGGAGCAGAAAAATTTGCTTATGATCAAGGTTTTAAAAAAGTAGACCTTTTGACAAAAGAGTCGGAAATCGCTTGGAAAGAATGGCTAAAAGAGTCAGAATACAAACCAATTATAAATGTCGAAAATCATGATACCATAGGCATGATTGCAATAGACGATTATGGTAATTTATCAGGAGCCTGCACTACAAGTGGATTAGCTTTTAAGCAAAACGGTAGAGTTGGAGATTCTCCAATTATTGGTGCAGGATTATTTGTTGATAATGAAATTGGAGCCGCAACTGCTACTGGCTTAGGAGAAGAAGTAATAAAAACTGTAGGCAGCTTCTTGATCGTAGAATTAATGAGGCAAGGTGCTAATCCACAAGCTGCATGCGAAGAAGCTGCGAACAGAATTATTAAAAAACATGGTAAACCTAAATTCCAAGTTGGCTATTTGGCTTTATCAAAAAAAGGTGAAATTGGTGCTGTAAGCATTCATCCTGGTTTTCAATACGCTATTACCTCTAGCAAATCAGCAACATTAAAAGATGCAAAAAGTATGCTCTCCAGTGATTAAAACAACAACTAAAAGTATGAGATCGATTATTTTTTACCTGACGTTTTTTCTGAGCTCTGTTAATTTATTCAGTCAAACTTACCCTCTTGGGCAGCTGGAATTATTCATGGAAGATGAAGAAAGGAATGATAGATTAGTAACTGCTGAAATCTTCTATCCTGCTCTCTCAGAAGGGAGCATTTTAGTAGCAGAAGGTGAATTTCCTATGATTGTTTTTGCCCACGGTTTTGTAATGCCTTACACTTCTTACGAAAACATACGTGATTATTTTGTGGACAAAGGATTCATTGTAATGTTTATTACGACTGAAGGAAGTTTTTCTCCAAGTCATGAGGACTTTGCAAAAGACATAAATTTTATGACTGATTACATTGTTTATGAAGCAGTAAACAATTCTCAATCCGTTTTTAATGGTCATTTTATTCCTGATGTTGCATTGATGGGACATTCTATGGGCGGAGGGGCATCTATACTAGCAGCAAATTTATCAACTAATGTGAAGACCATCATTGGTTTGGCTCCAGCTGAAACTAATCCATCCGCCATTGAAGAAGCATTCTTTATAGAAAAACCCACTTTGATTTTGAGTGGATCTGGAGATGCTGTCACCCCTCCATCTGAACATCACCTCCCAATTTTTGATGCTTTATCATCAACATGTAAAATCTTTTTAAACATCAAAAGAGGTGCACATTGTTACTTTGCAAATGAAGATCAAGCTTGCGACTTTGGCGAATTATTAAGTGGTGGTGACATTGGAATTGATAGAGCTGGCCAACAAGAAATCATGTTTGAATACACAGAAGCTTGGTTAAATTATTTTTTAAAAAATGAACAAGATGCTATTACTCAAAAATTTGGATCAGCAATTGAAAATGACATCAGAATAAGTTTAACTAATAAATGTGATCTTTTAGCTTCTAACAATTCTTTACCTCAAGAATTTATTAGTGTTTATCCGAATCCTGCTAGCGATTTACTTCGCCTAAGAAATAATAGCGTGGAAAGAGCATTCCAATTGTTTAACATCCATGGAATGCTGATGCATGAAGGTCTTGTCTTTGATGAATTAAATCTGAATAATGTGGACAATGGGTTTTATTTATTGAAGCTTGAAGGAATCAATAATGTTTTTAAAATCACTGTCCAAAAGTTATGAGGACCTCTGATCGTTAAAAACTAAAGATGAATTATTCGTAAGCAATTGCGATTACACCTTTGGTATCTTCCATTAAGACTTGACTTCCATCTTCGGCAAATAGCTTTGCATAATCGACACTTACCTCAAATTTCTTTGTCTTTTGCCCCTGAGCATTTGTTTCATATTCTTCTACTTCAGCTATAAAAAAGGAGCTGTCTCCAGTTTGATCGCCTAAAGAACTTGAATAATACTTGCCATTTTCATCTTTATATTCAATAAGAATCGTTGAAAAGGCATGTTTCGATCCTTTTTCGACTGTTGTACACTTTCCAGCTTCCCATTTTGAAGAAGCCATATAAGGCGTACCATCTTCAGCAATCTGTAATAAACTTGCAATATCAATTTGAGTAAAGGCTCCTAATGGATCAAGAGGATCTACAAATAAGACAGTCATGTAAATATCTTTTTCATCTTCAATTTCAGTGATAAAAAAAGGTTCTGTTGTTACAACAAAAGGCTGAGCTTCATTTTCCCCACAAATATCTCTAGTGGCAAACCAGGAAAATTCGGTACTTATTTGCATTTGATCTTCATCATAAATTAGATTTACTTTTACTGTTCCATCATTTAAATCTTCTAATTCAAAAAACAAATCAGGTTTTGATGGAACGGCGAAGATGTTTTCATCAGGAACAATAGGTAGCTGTTTTTGTAAACTAGCAACAGTTCTCAAGCATTCATCGGTTTCATTAACACCGAGGATCGGGTAATAAAAAGTACCAGAAGGTCTATTAAAATTAAAAACTGGGTCGGCCAAACCAAAGATGACATCACTTTTTAAATTTCCTTCTGCATTGCCAAAATTCCAAACCAATCTCTCATCATTATCCTCAAATTCGGAATTAAACGCTACAATAAATGCGTCTATTTCAGAGGCAACTACTTCTTCATTTCGGTAAGAAAAAGACCTAGAAGTGAATAAAAGATTTATATCGCTTACATCTTTAAAATCATAATCTTGAAAAGAAAATGCAATGGCTTCTGCGCACAAATCGCTACAGTCTTCTTGCATAAAAGTCCCTTTAAAGGTATTGATGTTGTTTTGATCTGTAGTCACATCTGTATGCATAAACTCACCAGAGAAACCTGCCTTCTTGTCAAAGTTCGTTCCATTAATAATGCCATTAATGTAGAAAACAGCATCTTCATTATTTGAATTATTTGGAATGCCTACTTCATCATCGTCTTTACATGAGGTAAATACGCCAAGCAAAAGCACTAAATAAAATATATTTTTCAAAAAATTACTCACCTTAATTTTGTTTAAAATAGTTTAATGTTAGCATTCAATTCGATAGATAGTTTTGAAGGTTCAATACCATCTTGGTTAGGAATTGTGTTTTTATATAAATCGTTAAGTTGATATTTTGTTCTTATCCCAATTGAAAAGGATTTTTTGAAGAAGTATTCATAACCCATCAAGAGGTTAAAATTACTTGAGTTTATGTATTCTTGGCTCAATGATCCCTGTTCAATAGAATTTAATAATTGATTTTCCTTTTGTTCAAATACTTCTGCTTCTACCCTATTAAACAAGTTAACTCCAAAGCCAGCATGAACAGCATGTTTTAAATATCTCTCTTGTTTAGAAGCGTTTAGATCTAATGCCTTTGGATAACCAAAAGAATACTTTAGGTATAAAGGAATTTCTACATTATGAATTTCAGTTGGTTTGAGAAAATAACTGACTTCTTCTTTCCCGAAAGAGTATCTAGTTGTGGAACTTTGTTCTGAATTTGAAAAGTCATTTCTCTTTACATTGTAAGTACCTTCAAGCCCTATGCTCAAGTTCCTTTTTAATTTATAAGCAGCAATTATTCCAGCTTGATAACCTACTTTTTTAGTAGGTAGATACAACAGTGCGCCAACTTTTAGTCCCATGGAAAAATTGCTTGCACTGTTGTATTTTAATGCAGATTCAGGAATCTCTTGAATCTGAAGTAAGTCTTGCGCAGAAAAATCTTCAACTTTATTTTGAAGAGATTTCAATGCCAAATTACCAATCAAAGCATTGCTAAACTTCATTGTTTCTACCCTAGGTAATTGGGAAGCCTCGTCTTGGTTTGATACATTCAATGAAGGATTAGAATTGCTTCCAACTAAAGGAGCATCAATGTTATTAATGGGACTTTTAATCGTGCCAATCAAATTAAGAGAAATATTATGAATCCCACCGCTGCAACAAGTGTGCTACGATATTTCTGCACTGGAGACAGTGAAGTTATAATATTTA
>CALDYJ010000160.1 GCA_937941095.1 uncultured Saprospiraceae bacterium
CATCCTTCAGTATAGTAAACGGTGAAAACCCTAGGTTTGCTATAGTGCCTATAAATACAAGATCAACCATTAATGGTGATGGCACTTACCAAATTGAGAATGTATTGCTAGAAAACAACTATTTCTTAAGATGGAGTTCAAGTACTCAGCCTACCTTACAAGACGCTGGTCCTGATGACATAGATAATGACTTTAGTCCTATGGTTGATGCCGCAGGAAGATATGATACAGAAGAATTTTATGTCAGTAATGGTCAAGATAAAAACGATGTTGACCTCGGCGTGAATCTTAGTGCTATGCCAGATCTAGTTTGCAATGTGGATGTGCAAGGATGTGATGGGGATGGGATTGCAACAATATTTGTGAGTGGTGGTACTCCTCCTTATACTTATTCATGGAGCACTGGTGGCAATGGAAGTACTTTTGATAACCTTGCTGCAGGTGCTTATAATGTGACCATTCAAGATGCTAATGGGGTAATAAGCCTTTGTGATTTTATTGTTCCATCTATTAGTAACAATGTGAGACTAAGAGCTTTCAAGGACGTAGGAAGCAGTTCGCCTAATGCTTATGAAGAAGGTGTGGATGAATTATTAAGCGATGTGAAATTTAAAATTTGGAATTCAAGTGATCCCGGTAATGTGTTTACTTCTAGTACAGGATTCGATGGTCTTAGTATTGTAGGTGGCTTATCCTGGATCCCAAATACTTTATATACGATCGAAGTAGAATTGCCCACTGATCTGACACTCGTGGAAAGAGGACAAGGAATAAATCCAGATTTAGACAGTGACTTTGATCCTATTACAAAACAAATGACATTCGTAATAGATCAATGCGATGGCGTATGGAATTTTTCAGCAGGATTTAAAGAATAAAATAAATTGATTTTTAAAGACATACAGGCGATCATTGCTGGGTGCAAAGATCAACATCATGCTGCACAAAAAGCACTTGTAGATTTACAAGGAGATCGCCTGTATGCCATTTGCATTCGTTACATCGGTGATAGAGATAAAGCCAAAGATGTGCTTCAAGAATGTTTCATCCGAATTTTTAAATACATAGATAAATTTGACCCAATAAAAGGAAGTTTTGAAACTTGGCTAAACGTGCTTACCGTTAGACAATGCTTAAAACAATTAGACAAGAAAACCTTAAAAACCATAGAGTTAAGTACAAAGCTCTATAATGAATTTTACGAAGACCCAAAGGTCATCAATCAAATGAGCGCAGATGAAATACTCGCTAAAGTAGAAAGCTTGCCAGAAGGCTATAGACAAGTCTTCAACCTTGCAGTCGTAGAAGGCTATTCGCATAAACAAATAGCAAAACTATTGGACTTAGAAGAAGGTAGTTCTAGGTCTAAATTATCTAGAGCTAAACAAATGATGCGAGCAAAATTATTTTATTTAAAACTCCATAAACATGGATAAGAATAGATTAGAGCAAAAGATTAAAGATGAATTAACAAATCATCAAGTACCTATAGATAAGGAAGCCTTATGGAATAACATCCATAAAAAGAAAAAAAACAGAGGCCTTTTCTTTTGGCTCAGTGGCTTAATGCTTATTGCAGGGATGGGTGCTACAATTTTATTTCAGCAAACTAAAAATCACGAATGGGTAAAAGCAGAACCAATTACAGAACATAAAGATTTGAATGAGAATGGCACAAATCAAAGTCAAACTAATGCTAGCCAATTAGAAAATGAAAACACAAAGGATGCAGATAAAAATGAAGACCCAACAAATCCAGCTAAGCTTCTACAAACTAAAAAACTTTTAAATAATCAAGAGATTCAAAATGGCCATCAACAAGCACATAATCAAGAAATAAGCATTCAAACAAAGAATCCTAGTGCTCCTTCATTAAATCAGGAATCAAATAGCTCTAATTTTAAAAACACAAATGGATTAAATACCCAAACAAATAAAACAACATTTCCAATTCCATTAAACAAAACTAAGCTTCCTTTTAAGGAGCACAATGCTAGTGCAACTACGATTGACAAAGTGAAGGAAGAAGATTTTGCAATAAGCTTAAAACAAGTAAGCAGCATTGCTTCCTTACCGATTAACTTCTTAACTCTAAATTCATTCTCTGAATTTCCACCAATAAAATTTAGCCCCGTCAATATAGAAAATCGAAAAGTTGAAAAAAGTAAAAACGTAAAAGGTTTTTATTTTGAACTATTAGGAGGCTATGCTTTGATTAATAAAAAGATGAGCAGTGAAACTGCTACAGATTTATTAGAGGCTAGAGAAAACATGGAAACGCCTTTAGAACAAATCAATCTGGGTTTCAACTTAAGACATCAGATCAAAGCTGGATTTTATCTTCAGAGCGGATTAATCTGGAGCAGGCTTTCAGAAAGCAACAATTACAAAGAACTAGCCTCTGAAACTAAGCTTGAGGGTGGTCACGTGATTCTAGAAATAACTCAGCCTAACTCAGATGTCTTATTCCAAACCGGTGAAGCGCTCGTAACTTATGACACCATCAGAACTTATGAAGTCTACAACACTTATGACAAATGGGACTTGCCTATCGGTCTTGGCTACCAAAAATCGTTTGGAAAGTGGTGCATAGAAGGAGATGTCAATTTTGTTCTTAATCTAAATCATACTTTTAAGGGTTACCTAATCAACGAAGAATTAGATAAATTAAGAAAAGGAAATCCTTTTGCTAAAAGAATAGGCTTGAGGACTTTTGCATCCATTGGAGCTGGCTATGAATTTAACAAAAAGCTTACTCTTTGGTTAAAACCAAACTTTGACTTGAATCCTTGGAAGGTAAATGTACCTGAATCACTCATTGAACAAACATATCAGAATTATGGTCTTCAAGTGTATGCAAGATTAAAAATTTAAGTTTTGTTAATGGATTCGCCAAGTAGGCAATAGATTTGTTAAATTGAGTTTTTTTTACAAACTTGAATTGGAATCTAAAGTATCTATGATAAAAAACGACTTAAGTTTAGAAGAGCATATAAGAGGCCTCAAAATCATGCACTTTGCACTAGCTCTTGGACCAATCATACAAATGGTCTTATTACATTTTGTCATAGAACCTGTTAATTTTGAAGGGATTTCTGAGCCATTAAATACCATGGGTTATGCTTTTGTTGGATTTGGTTGTTTGATGGGCATCCTTTCATTTTTTATGTTTAATAAGAAGATGGAAGGCATCAATCATCCACATACCCTCCAAAACATAGCATCTGTTCGAAAAGCTTACATACTTAAGTGGGCTTGTTTGGAGGCTGGTATTCTTGTCAATTTAATCATTTACTTCATCATCTATTCTCACCCTTTATTGATTCTTACTTCTGTCTGCCTCTTGTTTGTTCTAATGCTTAGTCCTTATAAAGCTTAAGATGGAAATTAGTAGAGAATTGTTATTTTTCTTTAGCGCCTTAGGAGCCTTTAATGGAATACTAATGGGTTTGTATTTTCTTTTTATTGCAAAACCTAGACACATTTCTAACTATTTTCTAGGTGCACTTCTGATTGCCTTTAGTATTAGAATAGGAAAATCAGTCTTTTTTTATTTTAACCCTGACCTAGCTTATAGCTACTTGCAGTTTGGTTTAACTGGTTGCTTTTTCATTGGCCCCTTCTTATATTTTTATGTAAAATCTGTGATCTACCCGAAAGGGATGATTACAAAAGAATGGATCTATCATCTGCTTGTTTTACTACCAATAGTTGCATTCGTAAGTTTTAAGTATCCATTTGAACAACATGTGGATCTGTGGAGATGGACAATCATCAATAGCATCTATCATGTTTGGTTGTTCTATTCTTTGCTTGCTGCTTATGTGATGAAAGACACTTTTATCAAAATGTTTTCAAAAGGAAGCAAACTCGAAAACATTGAAAAGTGGACCATT
>CALDYJ010000161.1 GCA_937941095.1 uncultured Saprospiraceae bacterium
GCTGGGTTCATATGCTCGAAATCAAAAATGGTCTAAGGGTGAACAACTCTAGATTTAAGAAGAAGTCTAGAACTTAATATTTATACTATCTTTGCAAACGAACATTCATTCGTATTATGGCAAAAGGTTTTCATCCGTTAAAGGTTAAAGAAGTAAAGAGAGAAACTAAAGAAGCAGTTAGTGTGGTGCTAGATGTACCAGAATCGCTGAAAGCCTCTTTCCAATTTGTGCCAGGGCAGTACCTTACATTTAAGCATACCATAAAAGGAGAAGAGATAAGGAGATCTTATTCGATCTGTTCAGGAATTAATGATGATGAACTTAGCGTGGCGATCAAAAAAGTAGAAGAAGGTAGGTTTTCTACCTTTGCCAATGAGGTCTTAAAAAAGGGGGATGTTCTAGAATCGATGCCACCAATAGGAAAGTTTACTGTTGCATTAAATCCAGATAATGAAAAACAATATGTTGCTTTCGCTGCAGGAAGTGGAATAACTCCAATTATGTCAATCATAAAATCCGTCATGGAAGTGGAGCTCAAAAGTAACTTCATATTATTCTATGGAAACAAAGGAGTAGACTCCATAATCTTTCATGAAGAATTAGAAGGTTTAAAGAATTCCTATTTGGATCGATTAAGTGTACATCATATTCTAAGTAGAGAAAAATTACAATCAGATTTATTCTTCGGACGAATAGATGGAGCAAAAACTGAAAAGTTTTCCGAACGTTTTTTTTCAATTGACTCTACCGATGATTATTTTCTTTGCGGACCATATGAGATGATAATGTCTGTTAAGAAACAATTGGAAGATAAGCAAGTCGATAAAAAGAAAATACATTTTGAATTGTTTGCCACTCCAGGGGAGGAGAAAAAACAAGTAAAGAAAAAAGAAATAGAATCCTTTATTTCTGAAATTACAATTAAACAAGATGGTAATACATTCAACATCAAACTAAAAAGTGATGAAGAAAGTATTTTGGATACTGCACTCAAAACAGGTGCAGATCTTCCATTTGCTTGTAAAGGAGGTGTTTGTGCTACATGTAAAGCTAAAATAGAATCAGGCAAAGTTGTAATGGATGTAAATTATGGTTTAGAAGATGACGAGATTGAAGCAGGCTATGTCTTGACTTGTCAAGCTCATCCCATCACAGAAAAAGTTACCGTCAATTTTGATGGCTAAGCAAAGCATGGAAGTAAAAAGATCTCAAAAGAAAAAGATAATTCTTGAAGCTGCGGCAAAATTATTCCGCGATAAAGGATATTCTGCAACCTCGATGAGAGACTTAGCGGCGGAAGTAAATCTAAAAGCATCAAGTCTATACAATCACATTGGTTCTAAAGAAGAACTTTTAATTGAGATTTGTTTTGCAAATGCTGAACGCTTTTTAAATGGCATCAAGTCAATCAATGAAACATCTTTAAGTTCCATCGAAAAATTAAAAGCATTGATTGCTTTACATGTAGAAATCGCTTTAGAAGACTTTACCTCTGTGACTTCTTTTAATGATGAGTGGAGACAATTGAAAGAACCTTATTTGACTGATTTTTTGAAAATGAGAAAAGATTATGAACTCATCTTTTTAGAAATAATAAATACTGCTCAGAACCAAGGGCAAATTAAAAACATAGATCCTCAGATTTGTCTTTATACGATTTTGTCTTCTACAAGATGGGTTTATGATTATAAGCAAAATTCAAAAACTGATGATTTCAAACAAATTAAGAATTCAATACTTGAGATAGTAACTGCTGGAATTTCGTGCTAATCCGTGCTGAACTCATAGCCTCTATTTATTCCATTTTCTAAGATTACAAATGTCTCTGTTCTAGCTACTCCTTTTATAGCTTGTATTTTTTCGGATAAGACTTGCATCAAATCTGAATTGTCTTTACAGATGATTTTGATTAGTAAGCTATAATTTCCTGTCGTGAAATTACATTCTAAAACTTCTGGAATCTTTTTTAATTTTTTTAAAACTTCACGGTACAACCCTGCACGTTCTAAAAAAACACCAATGTATACAAGGGTAGTGTAGCCAAATGCGTTGTAGTCTAATTGAATCTGATATCCTTTTATTACCTGATTTTCTTCTAGTTTCTTAAGCCTTTGATGTATTGCAACAGTAGACATATTACAAGCTTTTGCTAGTTCTTTTAAGGTTGCTCTTGCGTCTTTACTTAGCGCAGATAAGATGATTTTGTCTATATGGTCCATAAAATGGTGATAAAACTTGACAGTTAATAATATTAATCAGATATTGAACTAAAGTTAATAAAATTAATTGAATATATAAAATATATTAATTATGTGTGGGATATTTGGATACATAGGAAAAGAGAAAGAAGCAGTATTAATTGAGCATTACATGAAAATCCAGCATAGAGGACCAGATGCGAGCAATTGTCAAAAATTAAAACAAGACTTGTTTTTTGGCTTTCACAGATTGGCTGTCAATGGCATGGATGCATCTTCGATGCAGCCATTTTATATTGATGGTGTGTATTTAATTGCTAATGCAGAAGTATTTAATTATAAAGCTTTGGCAAAGGAGTATAGCATAGATTTGATCAGTGGTTCTGATTGTGAAGTCATCATTCATTTATACAAGAAAATTGGCTTCGATAAAATGTTGCCTTTATTAGATGCAGAATTTGCTTTGGTCTTATATGATGAAAAACTAGATATTGTTTTTGCAGCCAGAGATCATATTGGAATAAGAGGAATGTACAAAGGCGAATCAGCTGATGGTGCCATCGGTTTTGCTTCTGAATCTAAGGCTCTTACTTTTATGGATAGCATGGAGCAATTCAAACCCGGACATTACTGGAGGTCCGATAAGCCAAAGGAATATATGCAATATTATTTCCATGAATACCCTCTAGAAGATCGCCAGGATGAAACTTATTTTTTACAAGGAATTAAACACCACTTGGAACAAGCAGTAAAAAAAAGAATGATGTCGGAAAGACCAGTCGGTTGTTTATTAAGTGGAGGATTGGATTCTAGTTTGGTTGCAGCCTTAGCGGCAAAATTTTATGAAGAGAAAAATAAATTAGAAACTTTTTCGATAGGTTTGAAAGGATCACCAGATTTGATTGCTGCACAACTAGTAGCAGATCATATTGGTTCAAAACATCACAGCGTAGAATGTTCGGAGGAAGAATTTTTAGCAGCTATTGATGAAACAATTTATGCCTTAGGCTCATTTGATGTAACTACCATAAGAGCATCCGTCGGTCACCGTTTAATTTCCAAATATGTCAGTGAGCATTCTGAAGTTAAGGTATTGTTCTCTGGGGAAACGGCAGATGAAATGGGAAGCTACTTGTATTTTCAAAAAGCTCCTTCAGCAGATGCTTTTCAAGAAGAAGCGATTCGCTTATTAAAGGATATTCACTTTTTTGACAACAAAAGATCTGATCGATCCATCTCTTCAGCGGGCTTAGAAGCAAGAGTGCCATTTGCAGATAAAGCATTTATGAAATTTTACATGGGTATTCATCCAAGGTACAGAATGTTTGATGAAAACAGAATAGAAAAATACTTAATCCGGAAAGCTTTCGAAGCTGGAGACTTACTTCCCAAAGAAGTACTTTGGAGAAGAAAAAATGGATTTTCAGACTCTGTCTCTAGCAAGCAAAGGTCTTGGTCAACAATTATACAAGATCACATTGATACCATCTTAGATGATAAAACTTTCCAAAATGGAAAATCAAAATATCCAATGGATGCCCCAAAATTAAAAGAGGCATTTTACTATAGAGAAAAATTTACTGAAACATATAAACACCACCAAAATTTAACTCCTTACCAATGGTTACCAAAGTGGTGCGGCGATGTTTCTGATCCTTCAGCTAGAGTACTGAAGATTTATTCTGCAGATTAGATTTGATTAGATGATGTGGCAATGACTTAATGTGACAATGAGTACATTGATACAAAACTGTGTGAACTTTGTATTTATGTGGTTCAAAAAAAATACCACATTTACAAATCATCACAGTACCATTACTTACCTAAATATTCTTTCATTTTAAGAATATACTCCTTGTTAGCCACCAACTTTTCACCCGTGGTTTCGATACTCTTTGCATTTCCTAATTTCGGGAAAGCCAATTTACCTTTTGACCTAGAATACATCCAAAGTAAATCAATGTAATTAAGATAGAGATTAAGCGTCAAGAACCAATTTTGTTTTCCCGACTCAAAACCAAATCTTTCTGCCGTTCTTAAAGACATGAAATAAGAAGTGCCCGTAATTTTTATCTCCTTCGTCAATTTTCCATTTTCTATTCTATTAATTATTTCTAGGAATCCTTCACAAAAGTATTCCAACAACTTCTTTTCGGTTGCCTTTCCCTTTGGAACATTTTTCATGACTAAAAGATAATCAAATGAAGTCCCACTATGAAGGTCATATTTTTTTTCATTCGGATTATACACTATCATCATTGGAGATAAGTAATGGTAGGCACCAAACAAAGTCATCAAAGGACTTAAACTAAACTGAATGATGGGAGCAAATACTAACAACAAGGGGAGAAATAAAAGCCCATTACCAATTTCAACAATGGCAATGATAGGTACCAATGCAATGGCCAATAAAAGAATGGCGATAAACCACTGAAAAATTTTCGGCTTTCTATAAAAGGAAT
The DNA here is from genome assembly GCA_937941095.1 of uncultured Saprospiraceae bacterium. Lineage (GTDB taxonomy): Bacteria > Bacteroidota > Bacteroidia > Chitinophagales > Saprospiraceae > JALZVN01. The sequence continues at coordinate 4,661 of CALDYJ010000161.1, forward strand.
TCATGGTCCAATTTAAATAAAAAAGTATATCCACCATGTTAATGAATATACTTTTTTACCCTTCTATGATATTTTAAAATCACCTACATGCCTTCTAAATCTCTTTTGCTGTAAGAAAGGTTTCTTTCAAAAAAGTAAGACCCACCTGGTCTTTTTTCAAAGATGAAGTTTTGTCTACTTCTATGACTTTTCTTAAACAAAGAAGAAGGTAGGATATAAAATAGGTAAAGGAAAAACAATCCTATAGAAATTATAAACTTTATTAACGTTTTTATGAAACTCATGGGTTTATGATTTTTTACTTAATAATGCTTCTTCAGTCATTGCCAATTTATAGTCTTCTTCATTTTTAGAAAATACATAGTTGTCTAAAACTAGATAGTCCATGTGTGTTTTCATAAAACATCTGTAAGCATCAGCAGGTGTGCATACAATAGGTTCTCCTCTAATGTTAAAGCTTGTATTAACTAGTAAGCCATAACCAGTTTTTCTCTTAAAGGCTTCTATCAACATGTGATACCTTCTATTGGTCTCTTCAGTGACTGTCTGGATTCTTGCAGAAAAATTCACGTGAGTGATGGATTGAATGTCTGATCTTACCACATCTAATTTAGCTCTCCACTGCATGTCATCATAGTCAGCAGGTAAATCTTTCATGTGACTCTTTTGGATATCTGTAACCAATAACATATAAGGTGATTTAACATCCATGTTAAAGTACTCATCACATTCCTCTTCTAAGACAGAAGGAGCGAAAGGTCTAAAGCCTTCTCTAAATTTTATTTTAAGATTAATTTTTCTTTGCATTTCTAGGTTAGTAGCATCTCCAAGTATAGATCTGTTACCTAAAGCTCGAGGTCCAAATTCCATTCTCCCTTGATACCAACCGATCACATTACCGTTTTTGATAAGACCTGCAACATGATTAGAAAGTTCAACATCATCAGTAAACTGCTGTGGTGTTAATCCTTCTGCTTTTATTAATTCTTTAATTTCTTTTTCTCCGTATTCAGGCCCTAAGTAGGCACCTTTCATAGAATCTTTTACTTTGTTATCTTCTCTTGGTTGATCAAAGTAAATATAATGCGCAGCTAAAGCTGCACCCAATGAACATCCTGCATCACCTGAAGCAGGTTGAATGTAAAGATTCTTAAACATTTTCGTTTTCAAAAGCTTTCCATTTGCCACACAATTAAGTGCAACACCTCCTGATAAACAAAGATTATCAGAACCAGTAAGTTTTTTTGCTTCAGCAGCCATCTTCATAACTACTTCTTCTGTAACTAATTGAACAGCTAAAGCAAGATCACAATGCAATTGTTCTAACTTAGTATCCTGAGCCCTCATTGGCTCATCAAATAGTTTTTCCCACTTTTCTACTTTGATCATTCCACCCCCTGCAACTGCGTATTGAAAGTAGTCTTGGTTTAAAAAGATAGAACCGTCTTCGGCTACATCCACCAATTCCTTTCTAATAAGGTCAACGTATTTTTTAACGCGATCAGAATCTAATATTCCGTAAGGCGCTAGGCCCATCACTTTATACTCTCCATTATTTATACGGAAGCCTAAAAATTGAGTGAAGGACGAATATAAAAAGCCTAAAGAATGAGGGAACCTCAATTCTTTGATGATTTTAATTTTATTTCCTTTTCCATAACATATAGAAGCAGAGGCCCATTCTCCGACACCATCAATAGTCAGAATTGCTGATTCCTTAAAAGTAGAAGGGTAGTATGTACTCGCTGCATGCGAAAGGTGGTGCTCTGGATATAAAATTTTGATTTTATTCTCATCAAAATTTTGAAGCTTTTTCAAACTACTTAAAAAACGTTTTTTGAAAAAGAATTTGTCTATGAGCCATGTAGGCATGTGCTTAAGCCAAGGAATAAATCCTTCGGGTGCATAATGAATGTAAGCATCGAAAAACCTTGTAAATCTAAGATTGGGTTTTTCGTAATATGCAATAGCGTCTAAGTCTTCAATTTTAAAACCTGATTCTTTTAGACAGTAGTCAATTGCATTGACTGGAAAATTTGAATCGTGTTTGATACGTGTAAATCTCTCTTCTTGAGCAGCGGCTATAATCTCCCCATTGTGAAGTATAGCTGCAGCTGAATCATGATACAAGCCTGATATGCCTAGGATTTTCATTTAATTTAGTTTCTAAATTAGTGTAATGGGTTACGGGAAGCTTTGGAAATATAGATTGTAAGAGGATAAGGTTATAAAGATGGCAAATTCCATGCAAAATTTGTACAAATAGCTAATTATTATAAAAAAACTTACTTTATTATTTTTATCCATTCATTATACGAACAAATGTTCGTTTTTTAATGTTAAATTGAATAACTTGTAATCAAATCCTTATTCATGGAAAATAACCTAGAACAAGCTTTTCAAGCCAAAATTGATAGAGAAGAAAAGATTGAGCCAAAAGATTGGATGCCCGAGGCTTATCGCAAAACCTTAATTAGACAAATTTCACAACATGCTCATTCTGAAATAGTTGGAATGTTGCCTGAAGGAAATTGGATAACAAGAGCACCTTCATTAAGAAGAAAAGTGGCTTTGATGGCAAAAGTTCAAGATGAAGCTGGTCATGGCCTATATTTATACAGTGCCTGTGAAACCTTAGGGATAAATAGAGACACGCTGTATGAACAACTTCATGACGGTACGGCTAAATATTCGTCAATTTTTAATTATCCTACTTTAACTTGGGCAGATATTGGTGCGATAGGTTGGTTAGTTGATGGTGCAGCCATCATGAATCAAGTTCCTCTTTGCAGATGTTCTTATGGGCCATATGCTCGAGCAATGGTAAGAGTGTGTAAAGAAGAAAGTTTTCATCAAAGACAAGGTTTTGAAATTCTGCTGACTCTCAGTAAAGGATCAGATGAACAAAAGAACATGTTGCAGGATGCTGTAAACAGATGGTGGTGGCCCTCTGTTATGATGTTTGGTCCCTCAGATAAAGACTCACCTCATACGGCTCGTTCCATGAATTGGAAAATTAAAAGGTTTACAAACGATGAGTTGCGACAAAAATTTGTTGATGTTTGTTATGAACAAGCAAAAGTTCTAAATGTCAAACTGCCAGATGAAGACATAAAATGGAATGAAGAAAGAGGACATTATGATTTTGGAGCAATCGACTGGGATGAATTTTGGCAAGTAGTTAAAGGAAATGGACCTTGTAATAAGCAAAGAGTCGCGGCTAGAAAAAAAGCATGGGATGATGGAGCTTGGGTGAGAGAAGCAGCACTTGCCCATTCTAATAAAAGATCAGAAAGATTAAAAAATAAAAAAGTAGCCTAATGGATAATAACTGGCCCTTATGGGAAGTATTTATAAGAAGTAAAAGTGGATTACATCACAAACACGTAGGCAGTCTCCATGCAGTAGATGCAGAAATGGCCATTCAAAATGCTCGTGATGTCTATACACGTCGTAGTGAAGGGGTGAGTATTTGGGTTGTAGCATCTTCAAACATCACTGCTAGTAATCCTGAAAATGGAGAGGCGCTTTTTGATCCGGCCAACGATAAAGTCTATAGGCATCCGACTTTTTATAATCTTCCTGATGAACTTAAACACATCTAGTAAAAGTGATTAAAGTAATCAATATCTACCTGTCAATCCATTTCAATACAGCCTAATAATGAATTACAAATTAAACTATATTCTTCATTTAGCGGACAACGCATTAATCTTAGGGCACAGGCTTTCTGAATGGTGTGGTCATGGACCAGTCTTAGAACAAGACATGGCATTAACAAACATTGCTTTGGATTTGGTTGGCCAATCAAGGTCTTTGTATCAATTAGCAGCGAGCATTCAGGATGAAGGAAAAACGGAAGATGACTTAGCGTATTTTAGAGATGTCATAGATTTCAAAAATGTACTTTTAGTTGAGCAAGAGAATGGGGATTTCGCGCAAACTATATTAAGGCAGTTTTTATTTGATGCTTACAATTTTCATCTCTACCAAAAATTATTAAAAAGTTCGGATAAACAATTGAGTGCTATTGCTGAAAAATCATTAAAAGAAATTACTTATCATTTGAGATGGAGTTCAGAATGGGTAATCAGATTAGGAGATGGTACAGAAGAAAGTAACAGAAGAATTAACGAAGCCATCGAAGCACTTTGGCCATATGCCGGTGAATTGTTTATACCAGCAACATACGAATTAGAAGCAGTTAAAGAAGGATTAGGCGTGGATTCTGCTTCATTAAAAGAACTCTGGTCAACTGAAATAAAAAACGTTTTCGATGAAGCTAATCTCGAGGTTCCTGAAGAAAGCTGGGTGCAAAAAGGTGGGAAGAATGGTATTCATACAGAAAAACTAGGCTTCTTATTAGCAGAAATGCAATTCTTACAAAGAGCTTACCCTGGCCAGGAGTGGTAATCTACAAAGCTTCCCTATTTAATTAATGCACAAGCTGCTCATGCATCACATCACCACAAAAGAAAGTATATATAAACTCTTGGAACAAGTCTTTGATCCAGAAGTTCCTGTTCTCACTATACTCGATCTAGGAATTGTGAGAGATGTAATCTTAGGTAAAGAAGTCTTGGAAATTGTTATCACACCTACTTATAGCGGATGTCCTGCAATGGATATGATAGAAGTAAACATTAAAGCCGTACTCCAAGAAAATGGTTTTGAAAAAATAAAAATCAAAACGATACTCAGCCCTGCATGGACAACTGATTGGCTGTCAGAAGATGGAAAAAGAAAATTGCTTGAATATGGAATTGTTCCTCCAATGGGACCTTCTAAAAGTAAGCGAGCATTATTTGCTTCAGCCGATGCCATACAGTGTCCTAGATGTAATTCTGCTAAGACTGAAATGTTGAGTCAGTTTGGTTCTACCGCTTGCAAAGCTCAATACCGATGCAATGAATGTTTAGAACCTTTTGACTATTTTAAATGTCATTAATTCAATTACTTTTACAATAAAAAAGAATGAATTTAATCAAATTCGAAATCAAAGATTTAGTCGCTAGCATTTCCTTAAATAGACCTAGCGTATATAATAGTTTCAATAGAGAAATGGCTCTTGAAGTTCAGGCAGCTTTTGACGAATGCAAAGAAAACCCTGAAGTGAGATGCATAAAACTGACTGGAGAAGGGAAGGCTTTTTGTGCTGGCCAAGATTTACAAGAAGTGATTGCTGAAGATGGACCAGAATTATCAGCCATCATACAAGAACATTTTAATCCAATTGTTGAAAGGATAAGAGAAATTGAAAAGCCTGTCATTGCAGCAGTTAATGGAGTGGCTGCAGGAGCAGGAGCAAACATGGCACTTTGTTGTGATATTGTTGTTGCTCAAAACAATGCTTCTTTTATTCAAGCTTTTAGCAAAATTGGTTTAATACCAGATACTGGTGGAACTTATTTTTTACCTAGATTAATTGGTTGGCAAAAGGCAAGTGCCTTAATGATGACAGGAGATAAAGTTTCTGCAGAAGAAGCATTACAATTAGGGATGTTATACAAAGTTTACGAAGAAGCGGAATTTCAAGCTAGAGTTGATGCCCTTTGCATTAAAATGGCAAATATGCCTACTAAAGGTCTAGCTTACACAAAAAGAGCTTTAAATTATTCATTGACCAATGATTTGACCACCCAATTAGGCATAGAAGATCAATTGCAAACCTTAGCGAGTCACACCGAAGATTATAAGGAAGGTGTTGCTGCTTTTTTAGAAAAAAGAAAAGCAATTTTTAAAGGGGCTTAGTCAAACTATAATGGTTTAAAAAAATCTAAGAAAGGATAAACAATAGTTCATTTAAAACGAAAAAGTTGATAAAAGTAGGAATCATAGGAAGTGGATCAATGGGATCAGGGATTGCACAGGTTGCGGCTACTGCTGGTCACGAAGTTTATATCTGCGACAATAATCCAGAAGCGCTAATCAAATCAAGAGATAAATTATTAAAAATTCTAAACCGCTTAGTGGAGAAAGGAAGATTAGAAGACGAAGAAGCAAAGGCTATTTTTGGAAGAATCTATTTTAAGAAATCTTATGAATCTTTTGCAGATTGCGGCTTAGTTATTGAAGCCATAATCGAAAATTTAACCATCAAAAAGAAAGTTTTTGCAGAACTTGAAAACATAGTAGATCCTAAAACAATATTGGCAACCAATACATCTTCACTTTCAGTGGCAAGCATTGCTTCTGCTTGTAAGCATGCTGAAAGACTTATTGGGATTCATTTTTTTAATCCTGCTCCATTAATGAAACTTGTAGAAATAATCCCGGCCATTCAAACAAGTGAGGTTACGACAAAAGAAAGTAGAAACATTATTGAATCTTGGGGCAAGTTAACTGTACTTGCCAAAGATACTCCCGGCTTTATTGTTAATAGAGTAGCAAGACCTTTTTATGGTGAAGCTTTAAGAATCTATGAAGAAGGTATCGCAGATTTTGCAAGCATAGATTGGGCGATGACTGAGATTGCAGGTTTTAGAATGGGGCCTTTCGCCTTGATGGATTACATTGGAAATGACGTAAATTATATCGTAACAGAAACAGTCTTCAAAAGCTTTTATAATGACCCTAGATACAAACCAGCTTTTACACAAAAGAGATTAGCTGAAGCAGGTTTTTTAGGACGTAAGTCAGGTCAAGGCTATTACTCCTATCAAGAGGGCATTGAAAAACCAATGCCTAATAAAAGTAAAGAATTGGGAGAAGCTATTGTCAAAAGAATTGTGGTGATGCTAATCAATGAGGCGGCCGATGCAAAATTTTGGCAAATAGCTAGTATAGAAGACATCGATTTAGCCATGACTAAAGGAGTGAATTATCCAAAAGGTTTATTAGCATGGGCAGACGAGTGGGGGATACAAAATTGTGTTGGCATGCTCGACAAACTTTACGATGAATACAGAGAAGATAGGTATAGATGCAGTCCGCTCCTTCGAAAAATGGCAAGAGATAAAACTAAATTTTATGCTTAAAATCTGCACTGTTTTATTCTTTCTAATAATAAATATAAGTTTGTTTGCTCAAAGCATTCTTGAGTTAGCAAACATGCCTGAAGCGGTGAGTAATAATGCAGTTTGTTTAGCGGTAGTAGATGGTAAACAATATGTTTATTCTTTTTCGGGAATTGATGAAAGTAAATCTTTCGAAGGAATTCATAAAAAATGTTTTAAGTATTCTGTTGAAGAAGATCTTTGGGAACAAATTGCAGATTTGCCTTCAGGAAATGGAAGGATTGCAGCTGGTGCATCGACCGTGAAAAACAAAATTTACATTTTTGGAGGATACGAAGTTTTTGCTGATGGAAGTGAGAGATCATTTGATGAAGTCCATATTTATGACCCAGAATCAAATGTATTTTTAAAGAATGGAACACCGATTCCAGTAGCCACAGATGACCACGTTCAGGCTGTATACAAAGACAGTTTAATTTTCTTGATAACTGGTTGGAGTGATGACGACAATATTCCAAATGTCCAAATTTATGATCCCGGATTAGATTTATGGCAAGTAGGTACAAGTGTTCCAGATAATAACTCTTATAAAGCCTTTGGAGCATCAGGTACAATCTTGGGAGATACAATATATTATAATGGTGGAGTAAGAGTTGTAGCGGGTTCTTTTGCTATGTCGAATACAAGTCGGAAAGGGTATATAAATCCTGCTAATCCTTCAGACATCACATGGGAATCAAAAGGATCAGGTTTATCCATAGGATACCGAATGGGGGCAGGTCAATATTTTGATACTAAACTTATTTGGATTGGAGGTGCTAACCAAGCTTATAATTATGATGGCCTAGCTTATACTAATCAATCTGGTGTAGATCCTATGTCGAGGATTTTGTTTTATGATCCTTCTATTGGATCCTTTAGCACGAATGTGATAGATTTTGACGTTATGGATTTAAGAGGATTGGCACAATTAAGTGAGCGAGAAATAATCTTGTGTGGAGGCATGTTGAAAGATCAAATAGTGAGTAATAAAACGATCAAATTAAGTTTCCCTTTAGTTAGTAATCAAGAAATGTTTAAAGCAAATTTAAATGCTTTTCCTAATCCCTGTGACCAGGAGCTTTATTTGCCTATTGATGAACAAGGAACACTCAGCCTTTGGAACCTTGATGGAAAAAGAGTGTTGACAAAGGAAGTAGATTCGTCAATGAGCTTAAATGTAGAAAGCATTCGGAATGGGATTTATTTATTAAAATTCATGAATAAAAGTTCAATCACTACTGTTCAGAAAATCATAATCCAACATTAAAATGAGCAACTTACAAGCGAGTGATATTATCGATAAAATGATGTCGGAAGATGCTTTCAGTCAATGGATGGGCGTAGAGCGTATAGATGAAAAAGCAGGTTACTCCAAAATAAAAATGTTGGTTAGAAAAGAAATGACAAATGGATTTGGAATTTTACATGGAGGAGTAACTTACTCTTTTGCAGATAGTGCTTTTGCTTTTGCATCGAATTCACATGGTAAAAAGGCAGTTTCGATAGAAACTTCGATGTCGCATTTGAAAGCTGTAAAAGTTGGAGATTTATTAATTGCAGAAGCTAAATTAGAGCATTTATCGAATTTGCTTGGACACTACATTGTAAGGGTTACTAATCAAGAAGATGAAACGGTCGCTTTATTTAAGGGAACAGTTTATAGAAAAAAAGAAGATTGGACTTAAGCTAAATTTGCTATCTCGGAAAGTAAGAAGTAATAGTATTTAGTTTTTCTTTAAAAGCCTTGCCAACATCTAACATTTCATCGTTGTACAAAATAACATAACTGTCACGCCCTTTTGAATATCTTTTCATATGGCTTACATTGACAATAATAGATTTGTGAATTCTCAAAAAACAGGTTTTAGAGAGTAGTTTTTCACAGGTCTTAAGGTTTACATTCGATGTAAAAGTTTTATCATCTTTACAATGAAAGATACTATCCCTGCCTTTAGAATTAATGTATAAAATATCATCAAAATTAAGATGAATTATGCCGCTTGTTTTGGGGACAACGATTGTGGAAGCTTCATGATTTATGTTAAGGTGCTTAGACCAATCTAAGTCTAATTCATTTTTCTCTTTTTTATGAAATAATTGCACCTTATTTACAACTTTTATAAGTTCATCAATGTCAATGGGTTTGAGTAAATAACCTATGGCATTAATTTGTTGGGCTTTTAAAGCATACTCTTCAAAGGCAGTTGTAAAGATGATTTTGAAATCCATTTTTTCAAAATGCTCTACTAGTTTGAATCCATTGTAGTTAGGCATTCTTACATCGAGAAAAACAAGATCTGGTTTAGTTTTCGCTATTAATTTTACAGCAGAGAGCACATCATTAGCTGTGCCTACGACTTCTAATGAGTCACAATAACTTTCTATTAAGGTGTTTAAAGCACTTCTAGCTAATGGTTCATCATCAACTATTATTGTTTTTATCATAGAGCTCTAAGTTAATGAATTCTAAGGTTAATTCTATTTTTGTACCAATGGCATTTTTATCTTCATCGTATAAGTCAATTATACGTAGTTTATGATTTTTACCAGTATTATCATTGATTAAACGAAGTCTTTTAGCGGTGATGTTGAGTGCTTTTGAACCGTATTCTTTTGAATTTTCAACTTTTAATTCTTCTGACTTTTCTCTTCCAATCCCATTATCTTCAACGGTAACTAACAACTTAAATTGATCGATTTTCTTAAAAGAAATTAACAAGGACTTGATCCCTTCTTTTGGTTTTAGACCATGAATTAAAGCATTTTCTACAAAAGGTTGAATCAGCATAGAAGGAATTCCCACTGACAAAGTATCTAGCTTTTCATCAATGCTAATGTCATACTTAAAATCATTATCAAACCTAAGTTCTTCTAATGAAAGGTAAAGTTCTAAACTCTCATTGGCTTCATCCAAGGAAAGAAATTCCTTGCTCGAATTATTAAGGATCATTCGCATTAATTTTGAAAATTTGCTTAGATACTTGTTAGCTGATCTTTTCTCTTCTTGAAGAATGAAATCAGAAAGAGAGTTTAAAGAATTAAAAATAAAATGAGGATTCATTTGAGCACGGAGAGCAGTCAACTTTGAACTTAACAATTCCCTTTTTCTAGCTTCTCTTTTTTGAATTTCTTTGTAATACATTTTGAAACCTAGATACGTAAGGGCAAATCCTAAAAGATAAATTATAAAAGTAAATACTTTTCTTTCATGCAAACGAAAAGGGATATAAAACAGTAATTCTTTTTCCGCAGACCAATCTGAGTTTATCCCTTTTGCTCTAAGCTTAAATACATATTTACCTGGTGAAAGATTTGGGTATTGAGCAACTGTGTTTTTACTGTTAATCCAATCTTGATCTATACCTTCCATTTTATATTGGTAAGATATATCGTTGGCATTTGTGAAACTCACCCCATTAAACTGGATTTTAATATTTCGTTCGTTCTTTTTTAATTCATACTTTAAAAGTAAGGTAGTGTCTCTTTCATTAATTTTTACATTTGAAAAATTAACTAATGGATCACCATGAATTATTTTATGTTCGTCATGAATTATTGCAATTCCTTTGTTGGTTGAAACAATCAATTTATTATTCCAATAACTAAGGTCATTAATTTCGTTAGAAGGTAAACCATCATCACTTTTCAATACTTGAACCTTATTTGTGCTCAAATTGATTTTATTTAAGCCATTGCTTGTTGCCACCCAAGCTATTTCATTGACAATGCATACATCTCTACAGAAATTACTGCTCAAACCACTTTTTTTGGTGAAACTTTGTACAATAGTATCACCAGCTATTTTGTGGACTCCATTTGAATGAGTCGCTATCCAATAAAAGCCATGAGAGTCTTTATGTATTTTTCTGACATCAAAGTATTTTTTATTCAACAAAGGAATGCCTTGATTACCGTTACACTGATACAATCCATCTACACTTCCAAACAAAGCAGTTTTTTCATCTATTGCATAGCAAGAATAAGTTCTTTTGCCTAAATAGGATTGTACATCATTTGTTTTAAGATCAACTTTAAAAAAATTATTCCCGCCACCAATCCAAGCTATTTGATCTTTAATTTCTAAGCATTTATAAAAGCCATTTAGAAAAGTCGTGTTTGTTTTTTTGTCAAGATTATATTTGCTTATCCCATTACTATTTACATAGTAAAAATCATTTCCAATATTACTGATGTCATAGATGGTGTATTTGTTATTAATGGATTCCGTTTTGTGAATTAAATTTAAATTTTTGTCATAAAACAAAAGCTGCGATCGATCTGTACCAACAGCTAAATAATCTTCATTGTGATGAACACAATTAAACCTTCCTGCATTTGGTTCATTTAAAATCTTTAATGGTTTTTTTGATAACCTATAGATGCCGTTGCTACTTGTTCCAATCCAAATTTGATTGATTTTATCAGCAAAAATTATGGTCGTATTAATTCCTTTAAATAAGTGTTGAGCATCTTTTCTATAAGGGGTGGATAATGGAAATTTATAAATTCCGTCTGAACTGAGTGCCCAAAATGTTTTATTTTCATCTAGATAAATATCGTTTAAAGCATTAGTGAATAGCTTTTCGAAATCTTTAAAGACATAAGAGTAATTTGGTTCAGCAAAAGAACTTGTATAAATCTTATCTCTTTGTAAGATGGAATAAGAAAGGCTATCAGATTTAAAATGAGATAAAAAATATCTTGGAACCATATTTAAAACTCCATTATTTTTTTTGTCGAAATTTTTATCATAAACCAAATATTTATTGGTTAGATGAACTCTCGTTCCCTCTTTTTCATGATAAATGGCTCGGATTAAGTTTTTATTTTTATTTTCGAATTCAATGGATTTTATTTTTTCTAAAGTTTTAAGGTCGAAAATATTAATATCGTATCCTTCTAAATTCCAAATCCAAAGGTTTCCAAAAAAGTCTTCAGAAATTTTTACGAAACCATTACTAGGAGTATAATTCTTTGGAGGAAATTGAAATACTTTACCATCCTTTATATAAAAGACCATCCCGTCTAACTGAATGCACCAAAGTCTTTGTTCACTATCCTTAAACATTTTGATGATTTCTTTTTCACCAAAACCTTTAAAACTAGGTTCAATAAATTCTCGGCCATTAAATTTATTCAAACCTGCATTTGTTGCTATCCAAATATATCCCTGATTATCTTGGTTGATTTCATAGATATAATCTGATTTTAGCCCTTCATTTATGGTATAATTCCGAACATTAAAATCTTGACCTTTCAAGGCATTCACCACAAAGAAGGCGATTAATATTAAACAAGATTTTCTACCTTTCACACTATAAAAGTACGAATTATTAGAGCTAGAAATTTCTTAGACTGGATTCAAAACTAAAATACATGTAAGGCCTTGATAATCAAATAATAATATCAAGTACAAATCATGAATTTAAGGCTATAATAATGGGCTTAAAAGTCGTTTTTGATGGCTAAAAGTCGTAAATTTGCACTATGAGCGATTCAATAAAAAAGCAAGACTATAGTGCGGATAACATCACGGCCTTAGAAGGGCTTGAAGCCGTTAGGAAAAGACCTGGTATGTACATTGGAAGTACAGATTCAAAAGGGCTTCATCATCTTGTTTGGGAGGTAATAGATAATTCAATTGACGAGCATTTAGCAGGTCATTGCGATAAGATAGATACCATCATCCACAAAGACAATTCAATTTCAGTTAAGGATAACGGTAGAGGTATTCCAACAGGAATGCACGAAAAACTTAAAAAATCTGCTTTAGAAGTAGTAATGACCGTATTACACGCAGGTGGAAAATTTGACAAAGACACCTACAAAGTTTCAGGTGGACTTCACGGTGTTGGGGTCTCATGTGTGAACGCACTCTCTGCAGACTTGAAGGCAGAAGTACACAGAGGCGGAAAAGTGTTTGTTCAAGACTATAAACAAGGAAAACCAGTTGCAGACGTCGCCGAAATAGGCACATCGGATGATACGGGTACAATAATTACTTTTCACCCTGACCCAGAAATATTTGAAGAGATAGTTTATAAATATGAGACCCTTTCTAGTAGGATGAAAGAACTATCTTATCTAAATTCTGGATTGACCTTAACCCTAACAGACGAAAGAGAAGTCATTGATGGAAAAGCAAAACAAGAAACTTTTTATTCTGAAGGAGGATTAAAAGAGTTTGTCGCCTTCTTAAACGAAAGTAAGACAGTACTCATTGAAAATGTTATTCATGTTTCTGGAAAGGAAGAGAATGTAGAGGTAGAAGTTGCGCTCCAATACAACACTTCTTATGCTGAAAGCATTTATTCTTTTGTGAATAATATTAATACAAGAGAAGGAGGAACTCACGTAAGCGGCTTCAGAAGAGCAGTGAATAGAGAATTTGATAAGTACGGTAAAGACAATAAACTATTCAGTAAATTAAAAGACATCAAAATTTCTGGAGATGATTTTAGAGAAGGGCTAACAGCTGTAGTTTCCGTCAAAGTACCTGAACCTCAATTCAAAGGTCAGACCAAAGGGGAACTTGGAAATTCAGAAGTTACTGGAATAGTCTCTAGAGCAGTAGGAGATGCATTAAAAGACTATTTAGAGCAGAATCCTAAAATGGCAAGAAGGATCATTGATAAAGTGATTCTTGCAGCTACAGCTAGAAATGCTGCTAGGAAGGCGAGAGAGATGGTTCAAAGAAAAAATGTTTTAGCTGGTGGTGGTCTACCAGGAAAACTTTCTGATTGTTCCTCAAAAGATCCAGTTGAATGCGAGATATTTCTTGTAGAGGGAGATTCTGCAGGGGGCACAGCAAAACAAGGCAGAGACAGAAACTTCCAAGCAATTTTACCTTTGAGAGGAAAGATCTTAAATGTAGAAAAAGCTCTTGAGCATAAAATTTACGAAAACGAAGAAATAAAAAGTATGTTCACCGCTCTTGGAGTGAGCATCGTAGAAAACGAAGGAGAAAGAGATTTAAACTTAGAAAAACTTAGGTACCACAAAATTGTGATCATGTGTGATGCCGATGTAGATGGATCACACATCGTTACTTTGATTCTAACCTTTATCTTCAGATTCATGAGACCTTTGGTTGAAGCTGGACACATCTATGTGGCTGCACCTCCTTTGTATCAAGTCAGAAAAGGAAAACAATTTATTTACTGCTGGAATGAAGAGGAAAGACAAAATGCCATTAATACTTATTCCACGAGTGAAAATGATCAAAGTGTCAAAATTCAGAGGTATAAGGGCTTAGGTGAAATGAATGCGATTCAATTATGGGAGACTACCATGGATCCAGACTCTAGAACTTTAAGACAAGTTACCATTGAGGATGCACTAGAAGCTGACCGAGTATTCTCAATGTTAATGGGTGATGAAGTTCCTCCGAGAAGAGCTTTCATTGAAGCAAATGCTAAGTATGCTAAGGTTGATGTTTAGCAATTATCAAGTAGTTTGATTTTAGTGTTTCATAATTAAGTTTCCTTCGAACTATTTTGACATATGTAAGTATCGTCAAGCATTGAAAAGCGAACAAATTGAATTTATTTCAGAGTTCTCCCTTTCCACGAATATTCTTTTTTGAAAATCGAAATAGCGCCAACACCAATTAAATAAATTATTTGAATGAAGGAGGCTTTGAAAAAATGAGCTACTTTTTTTGTTCCGCTAAAAAAGAAATTTGCCCTCGATAAAAAACTATGATCAAAACAGATTTTTAAAATAAGCATGATCATAAATAAAGTAAAGCAGGCCCATCCAAAAAAGATTGTCAAAAATAAATTTATAACCATTGATAGGTGAAATAAATAGATTAATCCTAAAATGATAACTAAATATTTTTCAGGATAAGCAGAAGTTTTTGTGGCCCATCTTAATCGTTGACTAATAAAGTCTTTCCAATTATTCTTAGAAGAAGTATAAACTGTGCAAGAAGCATTTTTAATGAAGCCAATTTCTTCAGGATATTTTTCAGCTACTTTTTGTAATAAGAATACATCGTCTCCAGAAGCATATTGCTCAAAACCCTTGAATCCGTCAATCTCATTAAAAATCTTTTTACTATAACCAAGGTTTGCACCATTGCAAAGTAAACCTTTGCCCAAATGAACGCCGGCCCCTGTCATAATCATCAAACCTTTCATGTCTAAATCTTGAAAGTATTGTAAAGCATTCTCACCTATTTTAAAATTTACGGGTGCTGCAATAAATGATTTTTTATTTAATTCAAAATAAGATGCAAAATAAAGTAACCAATTTTTAGGAACAGTACAATCACCATCTGTAGATAAAATAAATTGTCCTTCAGCTTTTTCTATGGCCTTAGCAATTCCCCATTTTTTAAAAGAACGGTATTGATCAGGTTTTTCATAATCTGCCAACTTGATTATCTTTAAATTAGAAACTTGAAACCCTTCTATGATTGCTAGCGTCTCGTCTTCGGAGTGGTCTTCAACTATTAATATTTCAAAAAGTTCATTTGGATAGTCAACATTTAGGATAGATTTTAAACAAGCCTCAATGTTTTGAGCTTCATTTCTAATTGGTAAGACAATGGAAATTTTCGTTTTGGGAATAAAGTCATTCGGAATCTGCCAGGCTTCTAATTGCCTCCAGTTTTTGAGGAAATTACTGATTGTCCATGCATAGAAAATCGATAACAGAATAGAAAGGGAAAACCATGTTAGTAACACTTAAAAGGATTATTTCTCTTCAAAAAAGTTTTCATAATCTTCAGCATCTAATTCTTCTATGTCTTTTTCTAAGTCTTTTAAATCAAATTCTTCAAGTGTTTCACTTTCTATTTCTTCAAATTCTGTATAATCTTCTTTTTTCTTTTCAGGCCCTTCTCCTCCTATGTTTAATTTCTTTTTGAGCATTGCTTTTCCGAAAAGAAAAGCACTAACAAATGGAAAACCAAAAAAGCTTAATATACCAGCTCCAATGCCAACTGCTGGATTGCTTTTAAATTGTTTCAAAATCCATTGACCATAACCTATCACAACTTGACGATCCATAAACAATGTTGCAATTAAAAGAATAGGACCAATGTACCATAGCAAATTATAAAGTCCTGTCACTACTTTCATAGCCAACCAAATTATTAACAGAATGGCCATTACGCCGATCACTAATTTGAGCCAACCTGGATTACTTCTATTTTCCATGATGTTTTATTTTATCAACTCTTAAAAATACTGATTTGTTTGCAGTTCGCCCATTCTTTAGACGAAGCAATCTATATTTCTGATTTAGACGATGTTTAAAGGCTTAAGAGCACGAAAATGATAAAAAATGTAGAAGATTACCACAAAAATTAAAGAATGGATTCAAAAAAAAGGAAATTCGCTACTTTGACACTTCCAAAAACTGCATCTCGTACAGATTTTTGTAATGACCTTCCTCGATTTTCATCAATTCTTTATGTGAGCCAAATTCTTTGATTTCTCCTTTATCTAAAACCATGATTTTATCAGCATGCCGAATCGTGGAAAGTCGATGTGCAACTATGATTGAAGTTCTTTTACTAATGAGTTTTTCAATTGCGTATTGAATGACAGATTCGGATTCAGGATCTATTGAAGAAGTGGCTTCATCTAGAATCAAGATGTCAGGATTAAATACAAGTGCTCTTACAAATGAAATTAATTGCCTTTGACCCATCGAAAGGGTAGCTCCTCTCTCCATAACTTGATAGTCATAGCCACCTGGAAGTTTCTGTATAAATTCATGTGCTCCTATCATTTTCGAAGCCGCAATGACTTGTTCACGATTAATTTGTTCATTTCTTAAGCTGATGTTTTCGAGCACACTTCCTGAAAAAAGAAAAACATCCTGGAGCACAATCCCGACTCTTGCTCTTAAAGAATCAAGTTGATATTCTTTAATGTCACGCTCATCAATGTAAATCGTTCCTTTTTGGATTTCATAAAATCGATTTAAAATATTTATGATTGTACTTTTACCAGATCCAGTACTCCCTACAATAGCCATGGTGTCACCAGATTGGATATCAAAGTTTATATTTTTAAGTACATATTCTTCATCGACATAAGCAAAAGATACGTCATCAAATTTGATAGAACCTTTCAATTGCTTGACGTTCAATTTTCCTTCATCAGTGATTATTTCATTTGTATCAAGGACTTTAAAAACTCTGTCAGAAGCGACTAAACCCATTTGTAAAGTGTTGAATTTATCGGCCAACATTCTCATTGGTCTAAACAACATGGAGAGAAATAAAGGAAAAGCAATCAATGCTCCTAAAGTTACATCACCTTTAATGACTCCTGTTGCTCCCCACCAAACCATTAAGCCTAGAGCTACGGCAGAAATTATTTCTACCACAGGAAAGAATATAGCATAATATAAAATTGAATTTAAGTTGGCGGCTGTATAGGCTCTATTAATTTCTTTAAATTTTTCCATTTCCTGCTCTTCTGCATTGAAAATCTGAATGACCCTCATGCCTGAAATTCTTTCTTGTAGGAAAGCATTCATTTTTGAGATCTGTGTTCTGACGTGTTGATAAGCAGCTTTTACTTTTTCTTTAAATATATAAGTAGCCAAAATCATGAATGGCATAGTAGCTAAACAAATCAGGGTGAGTTTAATACTTGTCATAAACATTACAATTAATACAGTTATCAAAGAAATGATGTCTGCAATAATCGTAATCAAACCTTGAGTGAAGATGGTGTTTATCGTTTCAATGTCATTAATGGTTCTTGTAGTTGAAGTACCTATTGGAGTTTTGTCAAAATAACCCAACTTCATTTTGGTAATGTGCTTAAACACTTTAACTCTTAAATCGCTGATTACTGAATGTCCTAACCAATTCGTATAAAAAATGAATAAATATCTACAAGCGACATTAAAAATTAAAACGACCAATATGATGACAGCCATTTTTATCATCCCTGGGATGTCTCCAATAAATATATGTTTATCGACCATTTCTTTAATTAAGTATGGTCTAGCAACAGTAAGTGGAGCTAAGATTACTGCTAAGAATGCTGAAAAGTACAAGGTAGATTTATATGGCTTTGCCAATGCAAAAACACGCTTTAAAAGAACAAGATCTAATTGTTGTTTAGCCATATTTTATAAAAACACGAAAGATAACATTAAGTTTTTATGAATTATTGATTGTTTAATTTAGAATATTCCTTCATCACAAAAGCTATAATAAGCTTTGCCAGCAATGATTAAATGATCAAGGACTTCAATGTCTAAAACCGTCCCAGCCTTTTTTAGTTTTTTGGTAATATTGATGTCAGCTTGGCTGGGGTTTAAATTACCGGAAGGATGATTATGACATAAAATTAAAGAGCAGGCTAAATGTTCTAAAGCATACTTGAATATAATCTTAGCATCGACTACTGTACCTGCCACACCTCCTTGACTTACTTGTATCTTTTTAATGACTCGATTGGCTCTATTCAAAAATAGAACCCAAAATTGTTCATGGTTCAAATCCTGTAACAGGGGAGACATGATTTTATATACACTTGAACTAGAATAAATTTTAGGTTTTTCTGACAGATCGCTTTGTTGTCTACGCCTTCCAATTTCCAAAGCGGCCGATATAGCTGTGGCTTTAACTTTACCGATGCCTTTAAATTTCATAAAGTCATTTAATGATAATTTGCCAAGTGCATCTAAATTGTTTTCGACAGCATTTAAAATACGTTTACTAAGGTCTAAGACATTTTCATCTTGAGAACCCGAGCCAATTAAGATGGCCAATAGCTCAGCATCACTTAAATGTCTTTCGCCTTTTGCAAGTAATTTTTCAATAGGTCTGTCTGCGTCTGCCCATTGCTTGATGGGCAATCTGCTTTTGTAGATTTGCATAAGTTTTAGTTTTATAGCTTTTAGCTTATAAGCAATTTGCCTATAGCTTCGCCAAAGGTACAAAATTAAAACGCTTTAAAATATGGTATACTAAATGACTACAGTTTGGTCATTGCATTTTCGAGATCAGCAATAAGGTCGTCAACATTTTCTATGCCTATACTTAATCTGATTAACGAATCGGTCAATCCTACTTTATGACGTTCTTCTATTGGAATAGAAGCATGTGTCATGCTCGCTGGATGACCAATAAGAGATTCTACACCTCCTAAGGATTCTGCTAGCGTGAACAATTTAGTGTTGCTTAAAACTTTTTTTGCATCGCCGTACGAATCGCCAGTTAAATCAAAAGAAACCATTCCACCAAAATCTCTCATCTGTGCTTTTGCGATTTTATGACCTGGATGCGCCTTAAAACCTGGGTAATAAACGTTATTGACTTTTGGATGTAAGGTTAAAAATCTAGCGATCTTTTTAGCATTTTTACAAGCTCTATCTACTCTTAAATGAAGTGTTTTAATTCCTCTTAAAGTAAGAAAACAATCTTGTGGTCCTGGGACAGCACCACTTGCATTTTGTATAAAGTATAATTTTTCTGCAAGTTTTGGTTTCTTAGTGATTACAGCCCCTAATACTACATCGGAGTGTCCATTTATATATTTAGTAGCAGAATGTATGACTAGATCTGCACCAAGATCTAAAGGATTTTGTAAATAAGGCGAAGCAAAAGTGTTGTCTACGCAGATAATTACATTTCTTTTAACTTCTTTAACTTTCTTTACTATTTGTTTTATATCAACGATACTTAACATTGGGTTGGTAGGAGTCTCAATCCAAACCAATTTTGTTTTTTTGCTTATTTGCTCTGAAACAAATTTGGCATTATCCATTGGAACAAATTTAGATTGAATTCCAAATTGTGCGTATACTTTAGTTAATAGACGATAAGAACCTCCATAAAGATCATTTATAGAAATTACTTCATCACCGCTTTTAAGCAATTTTACGATGGCATCCATTGCTGCCATACCACTACTAAAGGTTACACCAAATTTCCCATTTTCTAAGGAAGCAAGATTTTTTTCTAAAGCCGAGCGAGTGGGGTTATGAGTTCTAGCATATTCAAAACCTTTATGGTTACCTGGAGATTTTTGCTCATATGTAGACGTCTGGTAAATAGGTGTCATTACAGCCCCTGTTGATGGATCAGATTCAATCCCTGCATGGATAACTTTCGTTTCAAATTTCATGAGATAAATTAATTTTCGAAAGGGGCAAATGTATACATATTCAACATAAAAAAAGAGGCATATCAATTTAATTGACATGCCTCTTAAATCTTATAGATAAATAAGATTTTAGTTTACTGTAGCACTAAGCTCCTTACCTGGCTTGAACTTAACGACGTTCTTAGCAGGGATCTTAATTGTTGCTCCAGTTGCAGGATTTCTTCCATCTCTTGCTTTTCTAGCAGTTACAGAGAATGTTCCAAAACCAACTAATGAAGTTCTTTCTCCATCCTTTAAAGAATCAGAGATAGCTGATAAAGTTGCAGCAAGAGCTTCAGTAGCTTCTGCTTTTGTAAGATTCGCTTCTTCAGCGATTCGGTTGATTAATTCACCTTTGTTCATGTTATAAATATTTTTAATTTAACATAGAGGCGCTAAAATGGCGCAATATTTTGTAATAACAAAAAAGTAAGCTTAAAAATTGTGAACAATCCTTTAAAATCAGGGGGTTTCGACAATTTTGTTGATATTTTCTACTAATTAAGAGAAAAATCGTTTCAAAAAAGCTAATTTTTAACAATACAAATCGTTTATTTTATACAAAATTCATACAATGTTAAAAAAATATTCCTTTTTGCTTTTTGCCGCGTTTTTAGGATTTTTCCTAATTACAACCACTTCTTGCAATAAAAAGACCGGTTGTCCTATTAATGAAAACGCCCATGTGAAGACAGGAAAAAAAGGACAACTTCCAACAAAAAGAGGGAAATCAAATTTATTACCTAAGAAAATGAGGAAGAAAAACTAGCTTATTTTCCATCCAAAACATCTCCTATCTTATTAAATGCGAAAACGCATAGAAATATAGCTAAGCCTGGAAATACGGCTAACCACCAAGCTGAGGGCTTCTGACGAGCATTTGATAAGAGCTTGCCCCAAGTCATGATTTCTTCTGAAACGCCTAATGCTAAAAAGGATAAACTTGCTTCTAATAGGATGGCTGAAGCCACGCCAAAAGCTAGGGTAATAACTACAGGTCTCATAGCATTAGGTAAGGCATGTACAAATAGACTTTTCCACGAAGGATTTCCAATTGCTTTTGAAGATTCGATGAATAATAATCCTCTAATCCTGAGCATTTCTGCTCGAACAAATTTTGCTATTGCTGGCCATTTAACTAAAGCAATAATCAGTATTAATGAAAGCATACTTGGGCGATTAATGATGGTCAACAAAGCAAATAAAAGTAGGAGTCCAGGAATGGCTTCCATAACTTCAATGATCCTCATAATGATAAGATCTAATGGTAGGTAAAATTTCTTTCTAAAACCAAATAGACCATCAATCTGATGGCCAGCAAATAAAAACAAGGTGGGAATTCCCAAAAGTGCTAAAATATTTCTCAAGATATCTCCAGCATTTTTTATTTCATTTCCTCCAAAGCTGATGTAAGACCAATAAATTAAATAAAGCAATGATAAGCATGAAAACAAAATACCAAATGGGCCAAGTTTAAACGATTGATCACCAAAATATCCAGCGATGCTTCCAAAAAACAAACCTATAATGGCTGCTAATAACATTGCCATTAAACCAACAATCAAAGCTACGCGAGTTCCATGGATTATTCCTGAGGCGACATCTTTTCCTAATTGCCCTGTCCCTAATGGATGTCTACCAAACCTATTTGTTTTTACTTTTGCTTCAAATGGTCCTTTGTAATTGTTTTTTAAATCAATAGTAATTCCTGAATAGGGTAGAAGTGGCCAAATGCTTTTTTCAAAGGTAATTTCATTCCAATCTTTGTTCGGAGCAGGATGTTTTATTTGTGACAAACCGAGCCCATTCGCATACGCATTAAAAATGGGATAATAAGATTGCCCTTCATGTTTTGCGTAGATTGGTTTTTCATTGGCTATAAAATCTGCAAAAACAAAAAAGAATAGAAACAAACCAATGATGAAAAAGGCAAACCTTCCGCTTCGAGTTTGACTTAATTTTTTTATAAGATTATTTCCTGAACTTTGCATATCAGGAATTTTGATTATTTAATTGTACTCTAGGATCAGCACAAGCATAGATTATGTCAGAAATAAGATTTCCTATTAAAGTCAAAATTGCTCCCATCATTGCAATTGTATAAACCAAAGGCCAATCTTGTTGAAGCAATCCTTCATAAGCTAAACGACCCATACCTGGAATGCTAAATATAATTTCAATGATAACAGAGCCTGCAATGGTAGCTGGAAAAACATAGGAGAATAATGTGATCAACGGAAACAAAGAATTTCTTAACCCATGTTTCCACAAAACCTTGTTTTTTGAAAGCCCTTTGACTTTTGCCGTTTTAATGTAATCCGCATTCAAGGAATTTAACATGCTAGCTTTTACTTGTTTTGTGATGAATGCAAAAGCAACATAAGTGGTACAGAAAATGGGTAAAGCTAAGTGCCAACTTACATTTAGAAATTTGGAAATGAAAGAAGCGTCTCTGGAGAAAGAACTAATACCACCAGCTGGAAACAACTGTAAAAAATCTTGAGATGCTAAAAAAGTAATCAACAGAGTTGCTAACCAAAAACCTGGAATCGAATATAGAAAATAAAGAAATAGATTTGTGCTTTTTTCCCATAAGGCCCCTTTTCGATCCGCAGAGTAAACACCTAAAGGAATTGAAATTAAATAGGCTAAAAGTATAGAAATTAAATTAATCAATAAAGTCCACTTAAGAGGACTACTTATTCTGCTTCTGATTGGTAGTCTATCAAAGTATGATTTTCCAAAATCTCCAAGTATAAAATTTGTAAACCATCTATGATATTGATTATTAAATCCATTCCATTTTATTTTAGGAATAATGGGATAATTGTTCTGTTCATTTTTTCGAAATTCGAAATAAAAAACTGGTTTATCTAAGCCTAAATCTTTTGCGATGAGTAACCTTCTGCTTTGCTTATCATCATAAGATTCATTGATAGATAGGTCTTCGTCCACAAATTTATCCAATGGATCTCCTGGGGTGTGCTTGCTTAAGAAGAAAACAAGCATAGATATGCCTACAAATGTAGGAATGAAATAAAGGATACGGATTATAATGTATTTAAGCATACGAATGCTTACTTCTTTTTATTGATGTATTCAGGGAAATACCCTGGTCTTTGTCTAGAAGTTACAAGATTTTCTACTTTATTGCTTGAAAGCATTAAAGCTTTTGGCAAATACAAAAAGATTACGGGTTGTTCGTCGTAAATTATTTGGTGCAATTCCAGGTACATGGCTTTTCTTCTTTGATCATCATCACACTCGTGCCTTATAGCATCAATAAGTTCATCTGCCCTTGTGTTATTAAATCTTGGATAATTTCCTCCTTTCGGAGCTATGCTTTCTGAGTGCCATCTATTTTTAGGATCAAACAGACCTGTTGGAGCAGTAGTACCGGTTCCAGCAATGTCATATTTACCTGTTTTCAAATGATCGTTTCGAATGAGCTTAGCATCTTTTGTTATGACATTTATTTTGAATCCAGCTTTTTTGGCAGAATTTTTAAACAGTTCAGAGATTGGTTTCATATTTTTTCCAGAACTGGTTACATAAAAATCTAAACTTAAATCTTTCTTTTTGCCATTGATCATTTTGTCTTTTATACCATCATTGTCTGAATCTCCCCATCCCGCAGAGGCCAAAATCTCAGCGCTTAAACTTGGATCATATTTTCTTGGACTCAAAGAGCTATCATAAAATTTTGCTTTGGGTGGATAAGGTCCTGAAAGAGATTGCGCATACCCATAAGTAACGTTATCGATAATCTCTTCTATGTTTGTCGCATGTGCTAAAGCTTGTCTTACTTTTTTATCTTTTAAAAGGCCAAATTCATTATTGAGCGTTAAGTAATAAATGGCATTTATGTCGTATGAACAATCTTTTACATTGGCCTTTGATTTTTGATCATTGAATAAATCAAAAGAAAGGTCACCGCATATATCAAGCTCGTTATTTCCAAGTTTAGTGAGAGCCGTTACATGATCTGGAATTACTTCATAAACAATTTGTTCTGGAATCGCTGTAAAATTTTTCTCACCCCACCAATTTTTCTTTTTCTCTAAGACAATTTTTTGTCCTGTGACCCATTCCTTTAGCCGGTAAGGGCCAGCTCCAATAATTTGCTCAGGTATCCTGCTAACTTCTGGAGACATAAATTTTTCACCAACAGCTAATGCGCTTGAATTATCTGCAAATACATCTTGCAAGTTTTTTTCATTTTGCATGGTTTCAAAAGAATATTCTCTTAAACTTTTTTCTGGGTCATATACGTGTTCTGGATAAAGTAACATAGTGCCTATGGTTTCTTCTGTCAGAATGTGGCATTTATCTGTGAGAATACTGAATTTCCTTTCTTGGGTTTCATCAATTTCGAAACCTTTAAATAAATCGGCTATCGGGCCATACCTTGTTTTTACTTTTGGGTGGTAAATAATCTTAGTTGAAAAAATGACGTCATGAACAGTAATAGGTTTTCCGTCATCCCATTTTGCTTCTTCTCTAATTTCAAAGGTATATTTTTTACCTCCTTCGAATGGGCCTTTTTCAATGGCTGAAATGATGGGATTATTTTTTGCTAAATAGGGTATGAGGGAGAGATCCTTCGGATTTATGTCAAGTAAACCTCCATATATAAGTCTATAAATTTGTCTCGCACTTGTGGTGGCCAATATGGGTGAAAGACCACTTGGTTCTTTCATAATTCTAACAGTTACTGTAGCATTATCAACACGAGTGTTTTGGTTTGCGATTTCTTTGGTTTCAGTTTTACAAGCAAAAACCAAACAAAAAAACAACAAAAAAAGGCTTATAGAAGATGTTTTATTCATTATGGAAGATTATACGAGCTAATTTAAGTAATATAAAGTATTTAGTGCTCAGACTATAAATAATGTTCATAGTTTGAATGATAATGAACTTTTTTAAAACTATTCTATTATGAGTTTAATAAATTCGATTAAATGTCAAAAGTATTAATTGCAGGTGGGACAGGTTTAATAGGTAAGGTCATTTCAAAAAAACTAATGGCTAAGAATATTTCAGTTGCCCTACTAAGTAGGAAGGAAAATCTTGCAGGGCCAATACCTGCTTTTAGATGGTCATTTAAAGAAAACTTTATAGATCCAAGAGCCTTAGAAGGAGTGGAATACATTATTAACCTAGCAGGTGCAGGTATAGCTGATAAGCTCTGGACACAAAAGAGAAAAGACCTTATTATTAGTAGTCGTGTTAATGGAAATAAGTTAATTGCAAACTACATCAATGAAGGGAAGATTAATTTAAAGAAATACCTCTCGGCCTCTGCAATTGGCTTTTATGGGGACCGCGGGCAGGAAGTACTAGATGAAACAAGTTCTTCGAGCAATGGTTTTTTATCCACTTCAACTCAAGCTTGGGAAAAAGCTATTGATGAAGTTGTCGCTACAAAAACTCCATGCGCCATATTTAGAATAGGATTAGTTCTTGCAAATGAGGGTGGTGTATTTCCCAAATTGATGATGACAGCTAAATTTGGTCTTGGTTCTTATTTTGGAAGTGGAGAGCAGTTTTATTCTTGGATCCATATTGAAGATATGGCCAACATGATTATTTGGGCTTTAGAAAATGAAAACATGCTTGGAGTTTATAATGGAACCGCGCCAAATCCAATCACAAATAAAGAAATTATTAAAGCCATTTTGGATAAGAAAGGTGGATTTAAACTAATCGCGCCGGTACCTTCTTTCCTATTAAAAACAATGATGGGAGAATTATCCTCCGCTGTATTAGGAGGATCTAAGGTTCTGCCCAAAAGAGCAATTGAAGATGGATTTAAATTTGAATATGAATGGATAGATTCTGCCCTTGATCAATTAATGAATGACTAGTTTGATGACTTCAAGCCCCTCGATTTTAACGAAATAAAGACCAATGGCAAGATTTAAATTTTGAAATGAAATTACATTTTCTCCAGCAGTGAGTTCTGTATATTGACTACTTATTAATGCACCACTAGCATTAAAGATGCTGATGTTTTTTGATTGTCCTTCTTGACTAAAATATTTTAATGTAAAACTCGCTGAACTTGGATTAGGATAAATTATGGTGCCATTTTGATTGACTTGTTTTTGTAGTTTTGGCAAATTTAAATCTATCCAATCAATTCTTTCGCATATCCAATTTTTTAAAAGCTGTGTTTCATCTTCATATTGATCACCAGCATTCCAATCCCAAATGACATTTGTACCTAGTATAGGCCATTTGGTAAAATTACGTTCTTTCGCTTCATCAACTATGCTTGCCCATTGGTCGACTTTTTGTCCAAAGCGTTCACAAGAAATTAATTCGCCTCTCCATTTTTCCCACCTTTGGTTTATAAGTTGTACAAAGTGTGGGCTTGCCATCAGCTTTTCAACCCAAAAAGGAATTTGTGAGGGAAAGTCCCAATAGTCGTTATCAAATTCCCAATCAAAGGGTTTTGTATGATAATCACAGCAGTAATTTCCAAAACCAAAATTATAATCCCATATGGGACCAAGTTTAAGCTTATCATTAACTGAATTAGCGTCCTTGTGCATAAAAGTACTCAAGCGATATCCATCCGGATTTTTACTGAGTTCATTGATGATAAAATAATCTGCAAAGTTGACGGCATCAATGTATGGCAAATATGCCTCGTGCAATTCATTAGGACTAGCTTCAAACATGGCCAATTCAAAATCGTCAATGTGGTTTTTTATGTAATCAGCCTGTAGATCTGTGATTTCATCAGGCTTCGGATATACGTATTGATATAAAATATTTACTTCTTCACCATCATAAATAAATGCTTGCGCTTCCCATCCTAAACTTTTATGCCACCACGAATCAATTCTTATGATGTAACCACCTTCAGCAGGCTGGTCGATATTAGCTTCTCCAAAGGAAGTGATGTCGATGCGATCCTTATCTCGTTTTATTTTTTCCATAAACACAAAAATGCCTAGGTACTCATCATTGACGATGACTTCACAATATTTTGTTCTTGATGCATAATAGCCCATTTCGCGAGCCAGTTCATAAGCCAAGACATTTCGCATAAATGATTTGTCTGTTTCAGGTGCGTATAAAACCCAATCATTTTCTTTTGGAAAACCTAAAAGGCTAACATTATTATTTTCTCCATTTTCTTTTTGAGTTTCGAAGGCATAAGAAACCTTGTCTCTTGCGACAGAGCCATTCCCTCTTATCTCAATCGCTATGTTGCCATCGTAGGCAGTAAATGGATCTGCTAGGTTATTTCTTTCATTTTCACCATTATAGATGATGCCTAAATGAGCTCCGATTTTAGGTTCATTAGGAATAGAGTCCAAACCATTTGTGGTAATAATAAAAATAGGCAGATCAGAGGATTCCAAAATACCTTGTTGAGCGTAGAATTGTAATTGAAATGTAACTAGCGTTAGTATGGTGTAAATAGCTTTCAATACCTTAGTTTCTTGTTCTAATGGTAATATACTACTTAAATACTTCTATCTCTTTATTTTTAACAACCAGGTCTGTAAACTTGCCTTTAAATCTTGTGGCTTTTACAATATGATTATCTATCCAGTGATAGTTTCCTCCTCTTGGTTTTCCAAACAAGATGCCGTGGTAATTAAACTCGTTCTTTTGTAACCAATACTCTGTAACTTCTCTGTGCTCCTCTGTTCTTGATGTAAAGAAAGTGATGATGTGACCCTCTTCATACCATTTATTAAGGATCTTTTTTGCATCCAAATAAGGCATACAAGTCTTCATCCTTTCTGGTTCCTCATTAGGAATATCGTCGCAAATTGTACCATCTATGTCTATTAGAAAATTTTTAACTCCATCTGAAAGGATTGGGCTAATCTTTTCGCCCTTCTCATTAAGGGTTTCTTCTAATTGATGTTTATTATCTTCTTTCATACTAAATTGAATACAAATGAAATGTAAAATTAGCTTAAATGTTCATCAATTGCTCAAATATTTCAAAACTTATTGTATTTTTTACATTAAGCCTTAAAATTGAATGTAATCCACTGGATTTAGGGCTTTTCCATCTTGCCAAAGTTCAAAATGCAAATGTGGCCCATCGGTATGAGTACCAGTATTTCCGATTATGGCTATTGCTTCCCCAGCCTTTACAAAATCACCTTGTTTTTTCAAAAGAGATGAATTGTGCTTGTAAAACGTAATTATATTGTTTTGGTGTTGAATGCCTATGGTTTGGCCTGATTCCATCGTCCAATCTGCAACTATTACAAAACCATCCATGACTGTTTTGATTGGCGTATTTTTAGGCGCAACCAAATCTACTCCAAGGTGTTTCTTTTCGGGCATAAAAGAGCCACTTAATCTCCCTTTTAAAGGCGGTATAAAATACAACTTATTTAATGGGAGAACCCTAGATTCACTGCTGCTCTTAGCTAAAAGGGCTTCTTTTTTTTGATTCTTTTCTTCAGCAATTTCGTTTCTTAATTCTGCATCTTCTTTTACTTTTTTTACTGATAGGATGTGTTCTTGTGGATCAACATTTTTTTGTTGTTTTTTAACACTTTCTTCATTTTCTACGCTATCCCTTAGCATATTCATAAACCTTGTGGTGTATGTTTTCTGTGCAATTAATTGTTGTTCTAGCTCATCTAGTTCCTTATTCAGACTAGTAATTTCTTCATATTGCGCTAGTTCACCATAGCCAGGAACCATTTTTTTTAAAGGTGTAAATATGATTAATGAACCGATGGAAATGGTCAGCAATATAAAAGTAAGTATACCGCTAGCAATTGCTTGCCAGATGGTGAAATTAAAGGAGATTTTCTCCTCAAAAGTTTCTTTTCTTTGAAGTATGAATCTGTAAGATTTCTTTAAATTGTCTTTTAAGGAATGTTCTTTATGATTTTCGGACGGCATTCTGGCCTTTTTTCGGAAAAATTAAAATAATTTTGGTGTTTCAAAGTTAGTATTGTAGTTAGAAAAAATACATCGAAAAGCCTTTTTTACTTGATTTTTTCTAAGCATACACTAAACCGTTGACATTATTAAGCGTATAATTAGCTTTGGGGATCACTAAAAGAGAAAATTTGAAGATAAATTCTCTCAAGAATCCTTTATCAAAGTGCATTAAATCTAAGATTTTGAATTTAAATAAGATACTTTTTTTCAGCTTAGCGTTTACCATTCTTTTCTCTTGTCGTACACAGAAAAGTAGGAATGATGAATTGACTGGAATGAACAAGCTTTGGCATAACATGAATGCTAAGTTTAATGGTTATTTCAATGCTGATGTTTTAATGGATGAAAGCATTCTTGCACTAGAACAAAGTCACCAAGATAATTATACAAAGGTTTTACCTACCTATAAGTACGTAGCTGCAGAAAATGTGCAAGCCGTTTCAAAAGATTTGGATGAGGCCATTGAGAAAGTTTCCATAGTAGCCACTTTACATAAGCAAAGTAATTGGACGGATGATTGTTATTTAGCAATAGGTAAATCTCAATACTTAAAGAAAGATTATGAATCTGCAGAAGAGACGCTAGATTACATGCTAAAACATTATAATCCTCAAGCTATCGCAAAACGTGCCCGTGAAGCAGCCAGAAAAAAAGCGCGCGCAAAAGGAAAAAAATTACCTAAACAAGCTCCAATAAAAGGCGATGGTGAAAGAACAAAAGAAGATGATCGTAAAGAATTGATGCGAGAACTTTCTGCAAAGCAGAGAAAGAAGATGAGAGAAAAAGAGAATAAGGCAGTTAAAAAGAAAAAAAAGAAGGAAAGAAAAGAACGAGAAAAAGAAAGGAAGAGAAGAAAGAAAGGTAAAAAAAGTAAAAAGAAAAAATCTTCAGACCCTAAAAAGACTACAGAAAAGAAAGAAGAGAAAAAAGAACCTGTCGA